>CALVHT010000164.1 GCA_944328645.1 uncultured Clostridia bacterium | reverse complement strand
TAAAAAGGTTTGCTAAACGTTCTGCGCCGAAGCCGGCACAGTTCACGACAACTTTCGTGTGCACCGGGCTACCGCTCGCAGAAGAATACAGCGCCCAGCCGTTCGAACAGGGTTCGACGCGATCGACAAAAAATCCGCATCGTAGTTCTACCCCATTATCCATTGCATTTCCCATAGCCGCAATTGTAAGACCGTACGGACAAACAATGCCGCCCGTAGGTGCCCAAAGAGCCCAGGCCGCTTCAAGGGATACGTTCGGCTCCAATCGCATGAGATCCGATCGATCCAAAATTTCTAAGTTTGGCACTCCGTTCTTTTTGCCGCGGGCCATCAGCTCTTCCAACGTTTGGCGTTCTTGTGCTCCGGCAAGAACCAATGAACCGACGGGTGCATACTTTACGCCAAGTTCTGCGCATACTGTCTGCATCCGCTGATTTCCCCAAAAATTAAACTTAGCCTTGCATGTTCCGGCCGGCGCATCGAATCCCGCATGCACAATTCCGCTGTTTGCACGGCTTGCACCAGCCAAAATATCTTCCGAGCCTTCCAACACGATGACATTTAATTCATATTTTTTTAATTCCCTGGCACAGAATGCGCCAATTACGCCACCGCCGACAACCGCAACATCATACAACATGCCAAACTGCTCCTGTTAATTTTATCATTCACGCAACGAGAATTTCAAAACGCAAATTCTTGTTAAAAAACGAAGAACCTCGGCAAAACCGAGGTTCTTCGGCAACCCGCCGGTTGCCGGATTTGGTGTGAAGAATGGGACTTGAACCCACACGGATTTCTCCATACGCCCCTCAAACGTACGCGTCTGCCAGTTCCGCCATCCTCACAAACATTATAAATTTTACCATAGACAGTGTGAAAAGTCAAGTTACTCAGTAGAAGAATTTATAACAAAAATAAAAATTTTTTACCCGATGTACATAACGTTCTGTCTCTGCGTATGGAATAGAAAATAAAAAACCATTTTTATCGATATATTCCGGGTTGCTTAGCCATCGCCGCACGACTCCTTCTCCTGCATTATATGCAGCCAAAACAGTGTCTAAATCCTGGAATTTTCCTTCCAGATATCGCAAATACCAAACACCCAATAAAATATTTTCTTCCGGATCATGAACATCCCACTCGGTTCCAGCCTGAGTGCATATAAATTCTGCGGTAGAGGGCATAATCTGCATCAACCCTACCGCGCCAGAACGACTGCATGCATCTGCACGAAAGTTACTTTCTGCACGCATGACGGCATAGATTAAATTATTGTCAACTGAAAATTGCGCGGCGGCGGCAAGGACTTCTCGTTCGAAATGTTTCGGAATGTATAAATGATAGAAGCAAAGGAATCCTACTGCCAAAAAACAAATGGACATGGCTCCACAAAATAATTTAATTCGAACGCTATTTTTTGTTTTCCAACTCATGAATGACCTGTCGGACCTGCTCACACAAGGCTGGCAGGTCGGCATCGTTGATTATTGTATATATATCAGTATGCGCATCCGGCAATTTTTCTGCATAATTCCATTGATTTTTTATTCGTTGCAACACTTTTTCCTTGTCTATATGGTCACGAAGAGAAACAGCTTGAATACGCTCTGTTAAGTCGCGATAAAGAACGATGATAGCGTCAAACAGTTTTGTGTACCCCCCCTCAAATAAGAGAGGCACTTCAGCAAAAACCAGTTGACCTGTTGCATTTTCCATGGACTTTCTTAAAAGCGACATGATGACCGGATGTGTGATCGCATTCAATAATTTTAATGCTTTTTCATCCGTAAAAACAAGCTCTGCAAGTTTTTTTCGATCGACAGATTCGTTAAAAATACAATCGGGAAACGCTTTGGCGATTGCTCTAAACACTTGCGGTTCATCGTAGATTTTTTTTGCGACGAGGTCTGCTGAATATACGGCGTATCCCATGTCTGAAAGTATAGACAAAACAGTCGATTTCCCGCTACCGATTCCGCCGGTGACCGCTATAAATTTTTGCTTATTTTGCTTCATACCAGTTTTTACCAAAATGAATTTCTGCGACCAAAGGAACCTGTAAGGTCACGGCATTTTCCATTTCTGATTTTAAAATCTGAGCGACTTCTTCTTGCTCTGACATAGGCGCATCGATTACAAGTTCATCGTGTACTTGCAAAATCAATTGGGCGCGGAAACCATCCTTTCGAAGATGCTCCGTCAAACGAATCATTGCAAGTTTGATGATGTCTGCACTGCTCCCCTGTAAGGGCATATTCATTGCCGCACGCTCACCAAATGAACGGATGTTAAAATTGGATGATAGGATCTCCGGAATCATCCGTTTACGCCCAAGCAAAGTTGTGATGAACCCATTTTTTTTGGCAAAAGCAACATTGGAATCCATATATTTTTTTACATCGGAATACGTCTCAAAGTATTTTTTAATATATTCGCCTGCCTGTTTCGGCGATATATTTAGATTTGAGGCTAAGCCAAAATCACTGATTCCGTAGATAATTCCAAAATTGACTGCTTTTGCCGCACGGCGCTGTGCGGGAGTAACATCTTCCAAAGAGACCCCGAACACTTGTGAAGCTGTAAGCGTATGGATGTCTTTTCCTTGGCGATAAGCTTCGATTAATTCTTTACACCCAGAAAAATGGGCCAAAAGTCGAAGCTCGATTTGCGAATAATCGGCATCGATCAGGACGCGGTCAGGAGAACGAGCTACAAAGAGTTTACGCAGCTCGCGCCCCTCTTCGTCACGAACGGGAATATTTTGAAGATTGGGATTGGCGCTAGACAAGCGTCCCGTTGCGGTTTGAATTTGGTTGAAAGAGGTATGCACAAGCCCGGTTTCAGGGTGAATAAGAGGTTTAAATCCATCGATATATGTTGAAAGCAACTTTTGGTAATGTCGGCAGTCCAACACATTCCGTACAACGGGATAATCTGCCGCGTATTTCTCTAAGATATCCGCACTGGTCGAATACCCCCGCTTCCCTTTCTTCGGCGAAGGCAGGCCCATTTTTTCAAATAATATTTTACCCAACTGCGCCGGTGAGTTGAGATTGAATTGCTCCCCTGCCTGCTGATAAATTTCTGCCGTAATTTCTGCAATTTTTTTTCGATAACGTTGCTCCAATATATAGGAAGTTTTTGTATCCACTTTTACACCGCAGCATTCCATGTCGTATAAAACGTCGCTGAGCGGAAGTTCCAAATCGCGATAAAGGCGCTCCATATGTTCGGTCTGTAGCTTTGCAAGAAGCTGATTATAGAGGCAAAATACTCCACAGGCAGGGAAATCAATGTTTAGCCCACTCGACTGTAAAACAAAAGACAAATCATCTTCTTTCCCTGTATAATCGACCAAATATTTTATCAAAGAAACGTCCTCTGCGCTAGAATGGAGAAAAACATTGTAACGGCGCAACCGGTGCCGAAAATCTTTTTTTCCGTAAAGGATTGCTTTCTTATTTTCGTCTGAAAAAATCTCCTGTAACACATATGCCATTTGCGATTCACTGAGTCCTACATCCAATAAGGTTTTTTGCTGAGGGAGTATAAATTCTGTATTGTTGGCATAAAAGTGAAGATTGTCAGCAAAGAAAACAGCAGAAAAGACAGGAAATACTGAGAATTCCTGCAGAAAATTAGCAACATCGGTTACAAGAATCTTTTCTACTTGGCTCTCGACCGCGGAACAAGGGCGAGCGAGCTCCTCAAAAATATCCATTTTCAACAAAGAGGTAAACTCAAGTTGTTGAAATTGTGTTCGAACCTCCGCAGGATACGTTGCATAAATCCTACCGGCATTCTCTGGCAGATCAAGCGGCACATTCCGGTCAATGGTTGCTAAGGTCCGCGAAAGGTATGCAGACTGCTTCCCGGCCTCTAGTTTGGCGCGAATTTTCGGCGCAATGTCATCCAAATGACTGTATAGGTCGTCCAAACTTTCATAACGACGAATGAGATCTAAAGCTGTTTTCTCTCCTACGCCAGGTACACCGGGTATATTGTCAGAGCTGTCTCCCATCAATGCTTTCAAATCGACAACTCGGTCAGGAGCATAGCCGACCGTTTCTTGAAAATTTTCTATCGTGAGTTTTAACAACTCGCTTACACCTGTTTTTGTGATATAGACGTCTGTTTTTGAATCCACTAATTGGTAGGCGTCTCGATCTCCGGTGATTATAATGCTTTTTGTATCGTCAAAACAGTGCGAGAGAGTTCCGATCAAATCATCAGCTTCAAAACCATCTTTTTCACAAAGAGTAAACCGCATGGAACGCAATAATTCTTTTAAGATTTCAACTTGAACAGCCAAATCGTTGGGCATCGGTTTCCTTGTCGCCTTATACCCGTCATAAAGTTTATGGCGAAAGGTCGGTGCTTTTCGATCGAATGTAAGAATCAAACGGTCTGGCTGAATATCGGCAATCACTTTTAACAAAAGTTTGACAAATCCGTAAACAGCGTTGGTCGGCGTGCCATCTTTGGTTGTTAAAAGTTTTGTTGCATAAAAAGCACGATTCAACAAACTGTTTCCATCTATTAACACTAATTTTTGCATAAAATTCCTTTGCTTTGTAACGTCTTGATAAATTTATTATATCAAATTGAAATCTATTTTGCAAGGCAATCCCAAAAAACCCTCTAAAAAAGCAGCCCGTATTCAACGAGCTGCTAATACTTATCGAATAATTCGAATCTTACCGATGATGGGAAGTTCGCCTTTATCCCCTTTTAAGATGCATACTATACAGTAGATGCATGCAACTAAAATAAGCAACCCTAACAAACCGCAGAGAATGGCAAACACAACACCAACATACGGAATTAAAGTTAAGATCGAAAACAACACTTCACCAACAAATGCCGTCAATAAGAGAATTAAAGCCTGGTTGGCGTGGAAGCGTGCATTTGCATCCTGCGGATAGACCAAAAGCGGCAAAAAAAACAAAATTCCAAACAAGTATGCTAAAACAAAAATAAGCTTTTTTTGTTGCTGTTCATTGAGTCCGTTCTCCTCTTCAGCATTCGGAGCGTCTTCATGCGCAGGCTTTTGCGGTTCTTCCTCGATGTTTTTATTTTCATCCATAAAATTAATCCTCCTTAATTATTTATATTAAAAAAAATCTATTCTATTCATGAAACTACTATTCCTGTTTAGATCCACCCCCCGAGCTTTCCGCTTCTTTTGGCAATTTTTGGAAAAAATCTGCGCCATATTTTTTTCGAATGATAAAATATGCACAATAGATCCCAATCCCGACCAAAATCAAAAAAAGCGCAGTAACTTGCGAAGGCGAAAGCGCCGGAATAAACGAAGCCCCGCGATCGTCGGCACGAAAAAATTCAATAAAAAAGCGCCAAACTCCATAGATTAAAAAATAGAGCGGAGCAGCCATTCCTTTCTTCTGTAAGATGCGTACAATCAAAAAAGCGGCCAACCCCAGCAAAAAAATCGCCTCATAGAGTTGTAAAGGAACGACCTTTACATATTCGCCGTCCAAGGCACCGATATCCATCGGTATGCCATACCATGCATCCGTTTCTCCGCCATGGCAACAACCGCCCATCAAGCATCCGATACGGCCGAACCCATGCGCTAATGCCACACAAGCAGCTGCGATATTCGCAAAAGTAGGAAACCACCTCAAAGAAACGAGCTCATGCCGATAAAGAATTTTTCCGCCGATAAAATAAATTAACAACATGCAGGCGGCCCCGCCAAGAAATCCTCCATAAAAAGTCGCGCCCGTGTTTTTATTGATTACAAAGATGCCCGTTTCTAGGGCGTTATAGATTGCTTGAAACAGGACTGCCGATCCATACCCGACGACAAACGATATAACGCCGCCAAAGAGAATTAAATTCTGTAAGCGGTGCGGCATGCCGCGTTTTTCGGCTAAAATACTAAATGTGACGATCGCAGCGATTACGCCGATCAAAATAAATATTTCGTATAGACTGATTCCGCTCCCGTCGGGAAATCGAATTAAACTATAAGGATACATAATTTCTATTCACTTGTCAAATCAAGATACTCGTCATAATTGACATTTTTATCAAAAGTTTTGGTCTCGTTGATCTCAATAATTCGATTTGTGACCGTCGTCATCAATTCTTGGTCATGTGAGGTAAACAACATGCATCCTTTAAAATTATTCATTCCATTATTGAGTGCCGTAATTGACTCTAGATCTAAATGGTTGGTTGGCTCGTCCATAATTAAGAAATTGCTTCCTTCCAACATCATTTTAGCCAGCATGCAACGGACTTTTTCTCCTCCGGAGAGTACCTTTGCTTTTTTCAGTGCCTCATCTCCTGAAAAAAGCATACGGCCAAGCCAACCGCGCAAAAACTCTTCGTAGTGATCATTCGAAAATTGACTCAACCATTCGACCAATGTTAAATCACAATGATCAAAATATTCATTGTTATTTTGGGGTAAATATGAAACACTGATCGTTTTTCCCCACTTGATTGTACCGCTGTCCGGCTGAGTTTTGCCGGTAAGCAAGTCAAAAAGCATAGAAATGGTCGTACTCTTGTCGCTTACAAAGCCTATTTTTTCATTTTTTTGCACAATAAAATTTAAATCATGAAAATATCCTTCTTTGGAAAGGTTTTCCACAATCAGAATATCGTTTCCGATCTCACGTTCAAACTTGAAATCGATAAACGGGTATTTTCGTAAAGAAGGTTTAATGTCATTCAAGGTCAGACGTTCCAGCTCCTTTTTTCGCGAGGTCGCCTGCTTGGATTTGGAAGCATTGGCCGCAAACCGAGCGATAAAATCTTGTAATTCCTTGGCGCGTTGCTCCATTTTTTTGTTTTGGTCGCGCATTTGCCGCGCAATCAGTTGGCTTGTTTGGTACCAAAAATCATAATTCCCTAAATAAAGCTGAATCTTGCCAAAATCAACATCGCAAATATAGGTACAGACCTTGTTCAAAAAATGCCGATTGTGTGACACAATAATAATTGTATTTTCAAAATCCAACAAATAATTTTCCAACCAACGAACCGTTTTTATGTCCAAATTATTTGTTGGTTCGTCCAACAATAGTACGTCTGGATTGCCAAATAAAGCTTGCGCAAGCAAGACTTTGACCTTCATTTTTGCGTCCAGCTCACACATAAGTTTTGCATGGTAATCGGTTGGAATATCCAGTTCGTTTAATAATGTCTCGGCCTCAGATTCAGCCTCCCACCCGTTTAATTCGGAAAACTCGCTTTCTAATTCCGACGCACGGATTCCATCCTCTTCCGAAAAATCGGGTTTTGCATACAAGGCGTCTTTCTCGTCCATGATCTCAACCAATCGACGATGCCCTAACATTACCGTACGAACGACTGTTTGCTCGTCATATGCATTTTGGTTTTGCATTAAAACGGACATACGTTCATTTTTATCGAGAGAAACCTCCCCTTTATTGGGTTCGATTTCACCAGAAAGGACCTTTAAAAACGTTGATTTCCCTGCTCCGTTTGCACCGATAATCCCATAGCAGTTGCCTTTTGTAAATTTAAGGTTTACGTCTTCAAACAACTTTTTGCTTCCATACTGTAAACTGACGTTCGAGACTTGTAACATTATAACCTCACAATCTTCAATATGTGTTCATTATACCATATTCAGTAAAAAATAACAATCAAAAACCCCTTCTTGTTTTGAGGCAACCAATTTCATTAAAAATGTATGACATAGTACTTTCTAAATGTAAAAAAGAGGGCGATATATCCATATCCGCCACTCATTTTATTACTTAGTTGGTGGTATATACTCAGAGTTGTTTCGCTCTTTGCTGACATGCTCGCGTCCATGTGTTTTCTTGGGCGAGCAAGCAGTTGTTTGTTTCAACGAAAGAGACGCATCTTTCTTCGCCTTACTATATTGGGGTTGTTTCCTCTTGGAAAACAATGAAAAAATCCATTGCTCAATTTTGTCCCCTTTTTTATAAATGGCAATGAACAAGGCAAGAATTGCGACAGCAATCAAAATCCAAAGAAGAATCCCCCACCATGTATTGTATGGAATGATACTTCCTCCCAATGAATAGCTGGTTGCAACAACAGAGATTGCGCGCGCAATCAGCTGCGTCACAATAAAATACCGCCATGACATGGTGGATAGCCCGGCAACAACGCATAGAATATCATCCGGGAAGACAGGAAGTAAAAACATGACGGTTAAGATACGTCGGTCCTTCCCTTTGATCTTAAGCAGCCATTTATCCAGCGATTCTTTTCCGACCAACCAAGCGGCGGCACGATACCCAACAACTCTCCCAATCAAAAAAGCAATACACGAACCAATTACAATTCCAATATAACTCAAAAGACAGGCCTCGAACTCACCGAACATCGCAACGCCTGCCCCAACAGTCAAAACGCCCGGCAACGGAAGTAAAAATACCTGTAGAATTTGAATGACAACAAAAACCAATTGTGGCCAGGCTCCTATTGATTCGACCATTTTTCGCAAATCTTCGATCGAATCAATTTTATCGAGCAAACCTGTAATTTGAAATAAAAACAAGCCCAATAACAAAATCGCCGCCAACACTGCACCGGACAGCAAAAATTTAAAAATGATATTTTTTTTCAGCAGTAAAAAAATGAGCGCAGCGATGCAATATAAAATTTCAAAAGTGACAAGCGTGGATGTTATAATCGCGGCATATTCGGCAAGGAATCCGGACTGAAATCCTGCCATACATCGTATGCTTAAAAAAATAGTTGCGATCGATGTAATTAGAAATAGAGCCAATGGAATTGCTTTTTTTAACGTATCTTTCATTTCTTAAAACCGGTTTTATAAATAATTCGATACTATACTATATCCATTTTTAACAATCCTCATGCCTATGAATTTATTCTTTGGATTGCTTTACGCGCTAATTCATCACATCGATTATTGTATTTGTTGTCGGCATGCCCTTTTACCTTAATAAATTTCACTTCATGAAACGTAACTAAAGAAAGAAGTTGTTGCCATAATTCAACGTTGCTTAAGGGCTTGCCGTCCGGCTTTCGCCAGCCGCTGCTTACCCATCCCTCAATCCACCGATTATTAAAGGCATTTACCGTATAGGCAGAATCGCTATATATATTAACCCGACAACGCTCTTTCAAACATTTCAACCCTTCGATAACGGCGGTAATTTCCATGCGGTTGTTGGTGGTGGATGCTTCTCCTCCACTGATTTCCCGCTCATGACCGCGATAAATTAAAATTGCAGCATATCCGCCTGGGCCTGGGTTGCCGGAACAGGCACCGTCTGTATACAAATCGACCTCTTTCATGAAACTTATTCAGACAGTTCCTCCGCTCTTTGAACGCATGCTGTGACTGCGCGATCGATTGTTCCGTATAAATCATCCGCGCGAAAGGACTCGACAGCCTGGATGGTTGTTCCGCCCTTACTGCAGACCGCGAGTATCAGATCATTCAGAGACTTGTCTTCCGCATGCGCAACCATCTCTGCACCGCCAAAAACCGTTGTGACTGCCAATGTTTTCGCCTCATCTTCGGTCAAGCCTTGCTTCACCCCCGCACGAATCAATCCATCAATAAACATGTAGACATATGCCGGACCGCTGCCGCTGATACCGGTCACAGCATTGAGCTTATCTTCCGAGATGCTGAGTACGTTTCCTAAGTTACTAAAAATCGAATTGATGAAAGAACAATCGTCGACATTGTCCTCAAAATCCGAAAGATCTAATGCGGTCATTCCAGAACCGATCGAACACGGCAAATTAGGCATAGCCCGAGCAACGCGGATTGATCTTCCGAACAACGCGTCCTTGATCTTTTGTTTTCGAACACCCGCCATGATTGTAATCACTTTTTCAATCGGAAGCCCATGCAAACTTTCGGCAACCGTCAAAAAATTTTGCGGTTTCACAGCAAATAAAATGTATTCGCTGTTGTCGGCAACATCACGGTTATTTTCGGTTAAAGCGGTACCCAAATAGTCTAATTTATCCAAGGCCTCCCCAGACACATCTGAGACAATAATTTTTTTTGCACGTAAAAAATCGGAATAAATAACGCCCTTTAAAATTGCCTGCGCCATAAACCCTCCGCCGATCACACCAAGCTTAAATTGTTTTTTCATTTTTTTACTCCTTTTTCACAGAAGATATTAAATCTGTTTGACTTAATCAATCATTTGCGTTATAATATTATGTGCTTAGGGGAGTGGCTCAACGGTAGAGTAGCGGTCTCCAAAACCGTAGGTTGCGTGTTCGAATCGCGTCTCCCCTGCCACGTGGAAGGGTGTCGAAATTTGATACAGTTTTGATTGGACTGTTTCGTTCGACATCCTTTTTCTATTATAATGTATTCAGAGGATTTTCGCAAGCAAACATACAGGTTTGAATTTGCAAAAATCCTCTTTTTTGATATAATGCTCCTTCAAAGGAGCTATTCAATGACCACTAACACATACCGTTTTTGTAATTTTTCTCTTAATTTAAATAATTTTAATTTCGATGTTTGCAAAAGTTGCCCAAATGTAACTACGTTTATATCTCCGCTTTCATTGCTGCTTGTGGCATCAATATCACCAATTTTCGCACCGACAACAAAAGCATGAATGCGCGATTCCTTATGAAGAATACCTGATTTTTTAATTTGCCTGACATATTGTTCTGCTTATGATTTTTCTTTATAACCTATTTCAAAGCAACCTTTCTTCAACTCAATAATCAAAATATTATCTGGCTTAAGAATTTCGCAACAATTTTTTTCAGTCCGCTCAGAACACACCGCACCGATTGTGCTTTCCGCAAGGCATACAACATCCGGTCTTTTTAGAAGCAAAAGATAAAGCATTTACATTTTTTTCAAACCTCATCGCTAAAGCTTCTTGTTATCCGAGGACTATCCGTGGGTTTTCCTATACAAGAAAAGAACTTCTGTAGCCAGAAGTCCTTTTCAGAATCTTTAATTTCAATTATCTTCTGCCGAAACCGGGGATATTGGAACCCGGCTGACTGCCGTTCGGCGCTCCGCCCGTATTGCCGATCGAGGAAGAACCGATTGTTGTTATCGTCGAGGACACCGTAAAGGATGTAAGCAGGCTGTCTCCTGCGTAAATGCTGTACGTTTTGCCGCTTTCCAGTTCGGGACAGGACAGGATGACGGACTGACAACTCCTCGGAGTAACAAAATACATAATGATATTGCCGTCACTGTCGCACAAATACAGTGTCGTGCCCGACGCAATGCTTTGGCTCGTCGCAAAAGACACGCAGCATTGCGCGGAATTGGTAGCAGGCGTCTCCACCATGCCCAAAGCTCCCACGGCAAACACGTATCCGCCGTTGACGAGGATGCCGCCGTCCGCATCGAGAGCAGAGTCTGCGGAATTGGAAGAGCCCGCCACATACAGCTGTCCGCCCGAAATGAGGATGGTTCCGTTGGAATCCACGCCGTCCCCCTCGCTGCCGATGCAGTTGACGGAAATATACCCGCCCGAAATAATGATATGGCAGTTGCCGTTCGAACCGTTCATCGAAGTCTGTGTCCCGTCGGCGGCGTTGATGCCGTCTTCATAAGACTGTATTTCAATCGTTCCGCCGCTGATCTCCACCTTCGCCGATTCGATCCCCTCGTAGCATTTATCGATCGCGACGGTACCGCCCGAAATCTGCAAAAGATCGTCCGAATGGATAGCGTCGTCGCCCGACGATATGGAAATAGTACCGCCTTCAATCAGGAGTTCTCCGTCAGAATGCAGGGCATCGTCGTTGGAGTCAACCGTGACGTCGCCGCTGACGATCCAGACGAGGTAGCCGTCCCATTCCAGGTCCTCTGCCGCCGAACCCCAGTCGATCGCTCCCGCCTTGATGCCTTTGCCGGAAGCGTTGTCGGAAGATGTCGTGGTGACGGTCGCAGGTGCGCCGCCGCCCGCCAGGATTTCGATGACGCTGTCCCCCGTGATATAGACGAAGGTGTCCGCCTGGATCCCGTCGTCGACGCTCGTTACGGTCAAAGTCGCGCCGTTGAGATAGACGTATCCGCCATCGGAATAGGACGGAGAAGGCGCTTCCGCCGCTTCGTCATAGGCATCCACTTCGGCGTGCAGCCCGTCTTTTTCCGCATCGATCGAAAGCGTCGCGCCGATAATACTGATCGAATTTGCCTTGATCCCGTTCTTTACGGAAGAAATTTCCAGGGATCCGCTGCCGTTGATCACAAGATCGCCCGCTACGTCTACGGCATTTTTGGCGTCGGCGGTATTGGTATTGCTAATGTAATTTTGCCCGATGAGCGTGATCGTGAGGGAATACGTGCTTTCAATGACCTTTTTCCCGTTCGTCAGCGTGGCGTTATCCAGATAGAGCGTCACGTCCTCGGCGGTTATCTCAATTTTATCGTTGATTTCGCCCGAGAGATAATAGACGCCCGATTGCGTGATGCTCAGATTGTCGTTTTCCTCTGAAATTTCTTCCGCTTCCTCCGGAACTTCCGTTATGTCCCCCGTATCGGCGGTTCCCGAAACGACGGAAGAAGCTTCCCCGGCATTTTCGGAACTCGTTTCCGAAGGTGAGGAAGAAACGGTGCCTCCTCCGCCTAGATAATCTCCCGGATTTGTAAAAGCAGAACTGGAATTACACCCCATCAATAAGCCGATGGAAAACAGCATTGACAAAAAAAACGGAACTATTTTTTTGATTTTCATGATCAACCCTCCTTTTGATACAACTTTATTATGCGATCGCCGTAAAATCGGAACGCGTCAATGTGTACGTATTCGATGATACGTCGGAGCCGTCACGGTTTACCACGCATTGCAGGTCGTCGCCTGAGCGCAGCGTCAGAATCAGGTCGGATATGTTGAACGACCGCGAGATCGTATATTCGCTACCGTTGACGACGATCGCCGAAAGGATGTCTCCCGCCTGCAAGCCCATGGCTTGGGCAATGGAACCGTCCGAAACGGAATCGATGACGACCTCCTCGCAAATTTCGCCGTAGCCCGTCTGCGAGTTATACACGTATTTGGAATTTTGCGTCTGTACGGTGATCCCCAGCGTTATCTTGTAGGCGCAGAACGACTCGTCGCCTTTTTCAAAATAATAAATGATGTTGTCCGCCGTTCCGCACACGATTTCAACGGGAACTGCGTAATTGATGTTTTCGTCGGACGAATCTCCCGCGTTGGTGATCCCGATAAGTTCGCCTTCCGCATTGAACAGCCCACCCCCCGAATTGCCCGAATAGAGTGGCGTATCAATACGGATCGAACGATAAGAGCGCGTCGTACCGTCTATGTTAAGGGAAATATAGTCGCTCTCTACGCTGACGATCCCCTGCGTCACGCTGATGCCGAGAGCCTCGGGGTTGCCGATCGCCACCGCCGTTTCGCCGACGTGATAGGAGTCGGCAATGCTCACTTCCGTTGCATTCGGATTAAGGGCAAGGATCTGACTTGTTTCTACTCGGAGGACCGCAATATCGGAAGCGACCGATCCTCCGACGTATTCCAATTCGATCGCATAATTTCCGTAATCGTAAACGGTATAGCCGTCGCTGTCTTTGATCACGGTGTTGTTCGCATCGACGGACGTGGCGGGCGTCGCCTCGCTCCCGTACAGATAGCCGTAAATTTTACGAGCGATCTTTGTGCCGCCGTTACTCGAAGCGTCCGCTTCGCTCAGGTACACGACATGATAATTTGTCACGATATAAGTGTATCCGTCTTCCGCAATATCCATATCATAGATTACAGCAGATCCCGAACACAAAGTGGTATCGGAAACGGTGTAATTTTGTCCTGGCCTCGAAGAATATGTCTGCGATACGACAAATTCGGTATAGATCTTCATGACGGAAAAAAGGTTCTTTTGGATCGCAAGCGCTGTCATCGAATCGGAAATTGTGAGATATTCCGACAAAAACTCTTCAAACGTCAGATTTTCATTTTCTGACAGTTCCTTGTATTGCTCGTAAATGTCCGAAATCGTAACGTCGGAACCGTCCTGCCCGTCCGTACCATCTTTCCCGTCCTGTCCATCCGCACCGTTGGTGATCGTAAACGTATCCATCGTGCCGTCGGAATACGTGATCGTATAAATGTCCTGCAAACCGTCCGTATCCGTTTGCTGGATCGACACGATATAGATCTGTTCTTCCGCGGAACTTGCTTCGCACCCGTAAAAAAACGAAGTGCATGCCAGCAGAACAACGGCAACGATCGTAAAAATAGTTTTGAAATGTTTTTTCATGGTTGATATCCTCCCGTGTTTGTGCTTGGATTGTAACACGGAAACCTTAAACAAACTAAAAACACACTGACCGTGTCAGTGTGTTTTTTATGAAAATTATAAAATTACGGTGAAAACCACCGAACCCTTTACACATTCTGCCCTGATTTTTCCGCCGTGCGCCGCCGTGATGGCCAGCGCAACGGAAAGCCCTATGCCGTGTCCGCCCGTACCAGAATTGCGCGAAGAGTCGCCGCGGGCAAACCGCTCAAACAAATGGCTCAGATTCCCGTCCGCCAGGTAAGACGCTTCGTTGCGCACTTCGACGATCTTTTTGTTCCCCTCCGTACGCAGGGAAAACGAAACGGTTTTTCCGTCCGTATATTTGATCGCGTTGTCCGCAAGCAGAGTTATCATGCGGCGGATCATCTCTTCATTGCCATTGTACGACACTCCTTTTTGGATGTCGCGCTGAAGCTCTATATTTTGCGCCGCCGCAACCGCGGAAAATACCTGCACGCTCTCCGTAAGCACGTCGGAAAGGCTGAATTCAAACATCGGGATATCGGTTTGTTCTTCCATTTTCGCAAGAAATATCAGCTTTTCAGTTAGGGAGGTGAGCCGCGAAATCTGGTCTTTTATCCCCTTTGTCCATTCCGATTCGCCCGTCTGCATCTCGATGACTTCCGCGTTTGCTCCGATAATGGTCAACGGGGTTTTGATTTCATGTCCCGCATCGGTAATAAACTGCTTTTGCTTTCGGTAGCTCTCCGCAACGGGACGCATGATCCTGCCCGAAAAGATAAAAATAAGCACAAATACGACAGCCAATCCTGCAAGGCCGATGACAATGCTGGAAACCAAAAAATCGGAAAAATTTTCCAGTTCCACAAGGCAGTCCACAAAAATATACATCCTGACGCCCGTCTGTACTTCCAAGGTGCCGTATCGGAAATTGCCGTAAAAGCCGCTCTGCTTGCTTTTCGCGAGCAATTCTCTCGCATAGGCTATCGCTTCTTCCGAAGATACGGAAACAATCTTATTAAGATTGAATGCGAGTACTTCTCCCGTTTCGGAAAGGGTGACGGTAAAATACCTCGTAGAAAAAGGCATTTCGGGAGGCAGAGTTTGTCCGTGGATGCTGCCAAATTCCCCGTTGTTTTCTTTAAGGACGGAAATAACCTGATCGGAATTGCCGACTATATTTATATAATTGATCGCATTGACCGTGCCTAGAATCAGTAACAAAACGAGAAAAACCGAACTAACCGCCACAAGAATAAATTTTTTACGTACTTTTGCAAACATCGTCGTACTCCAAAACATAACCGGAATTGCGGATCGCCCTGATATTGACGCGGTCGGACAGGGCGGCAATCTTTTTGCGCAAAAAGGAAAGGTACGTCCACACGACGTTGATCTCCGCTTCGCTGTCATAACCCCAGATCTTCTCCATAAACTGCTCTGTCGATACAATTCTGCCGCGGGCGGACATGAGCATTTCCAGCATCTGAAATTCCTTGTTGCCCAACCGCACAGCGCCTTTCGGGGAAGACAGCTCGAACGTGACGCGGTTGAGTGCAATATCGGAAACGCAAAGGATGCTGTCCGACATATCGCCGCGTCGCCGCAGCATTGCGCGTATGCGCGCGAGCAGTTCCTTTGTGTCGAACGGTTTGCCGAGATAGTCGTCTGCCCCGCTGTCCAAGCCCGACACTCTGTCTTCCACCTCGTTCTTTGCCGTCAGAAGAAGAACGGGGAGCGTCTTGTTCGTCTTGCGGAACTCTCTGAGCACGGTGATCCCGTCCATCTTCGGCATCATGATATCGAGAACGGCGCCGTCGTAGTTCCCGTTGATAAGATAATTCAGCGCTTCTTCCCCGTCATACACGGCATCGACCGAAAAATGATTGTATTCCAAAATCGTAACCAACGCTTTGGATAAACTTTTTTCGTCTTCTGCAAGCAGCAATCGCATAAATTTCACCTTGCGTATCGGATTTTTGAATGTATGTTAACACCGAAACTTAAAACGTACTTAAATCTGCCCCTATTATAACAAATATTCGTTGAGTTTACAATAGCGATTTTTGCAAATTAAATTTATTACGAGCCTGTTTTCATAAAAACATTCAAAAAATCTTTCGAGAAGACATAATCGTTTGGTTACCGATTTAGCTCGCTCGCAAACAGCCTTATAATTTAAAAGGTTTTATTTTTTTGCTGATAAATTTAAAAACCGCTTTTTTCTCGTAAAATTTTTTTTCACAAAGTATTGCGCCTGTGTCGATTTTATGATAAAATAAAGAAGTAAAAGTATACATTTAAAAACGGGGATCCCCGTTTTGTTGTTTGCAAAGCAAACAACAAAAGATGCTTATTTGTTATTATTGAGAAAAAACGTGCATGCCTTATGGCTATGCGCGAAAAAATTTTTACGGAGGTCAAATTTGTGAAACTGTTTACCCAAAAGCCGGTTGCCGTTTTTTTGGCGGCGGTCATGCTTTGTTGTTTGCTGCTCCCTGTTTTGACAGCTTGCAACAAAAAAACTTCCGAAGATGATTATCTCTACACATACAGGGAATACATTTCCAAATTTCCTACCACCTGGAATACGCACAACGGCACGACAGATGCTGACGAATATATTCAAGGTTATACGGAAATCGGTCTGTACGATATTACTTTAAGCGAAGACCGTACCACTTATGCCTTTATCGATGAAATGGCCACGGGCGATCCCAAAGACATCACATCCGCAAATATTGGCAAATACGGTATTGCGGAAGGAGAAACCGGAAAAGCTTGGGAAATCACGCTCAACCCGGACGCGACATTTGAGGATGGTACCAGGATCACGGCAGAAGATTACGTATGGTCGATGGAACGTCTCATCTCTCCCGAAATGAAAAACAGCGGTGCATCTACGTTCATTACAGGCGACAATGAATTGTATAATGCACGCAACTATTACAGTTTCGGTTCAACGGAAGAATATTTCAAGATCAACGCTGAAACTACTTATACTGACGACGAGATCAATCAAATGATCGAAGACGAACTGCTGTATTTCTCGTTTACGAAAACGCCCATCTTTGATACGGAAGGTTCTTTCACCGTCGAAGGGCATCATAACATCGAGAGCCAAAAGAAATATTATTTGAACGAAGACGGGGAAGACGTCTATGATATCCTCTACAGCAAATACTCCAATCAAGCAAATGAATTGGGATACATTTTGATCACAAAAGAAAATGTTTCTGACTTTAAAACAAATTTCTCTGTGTTAAGCGCTTCCGCCTTGGGTGTTCTCATACCCAATTGGTATGATTTGCTCTCCGTTTTACAAGCTGCTTCTCCAGTTTACACCAAGATCACAGCAGAAACAGAATATACGGAAGACCAGCTGAATCAAATGGTCGAAGATGAACTGCTATATTTCTCGTTCAGTAAGACACCTATCTTTGATTCGGAGGGTTCCTTTACCGTTGAAGGACACCACAACATTGAATCGCAAAGAAAATTTTACAAAAACGAAGCAGGCGAAGATGTTTACGATATTCTGTATAAAAAATACGCTTCTTCGGCAAACGAATACGGATATATCAAGATCACAAAAGAAAACTTCGCTGATTTTAAAACGAATTTCTCCGTTCTAAGCGCTTCTGCCTTAGGTGCGCTTATTCCCAACTGGTACGACCTGCTCTCCATTATATCATACGAAGAATCTGTAGAGACGCCCTTCGACAACGTAGGTATCTACAAAAAAGACGATACGCATTTTGTGATGGTGTTTGTTAATTCGCTCACCGCTTGGCAGGTAAAATATCTTCTTACGGACAACTGGCTCGTTTATAAAAAATACTACGAAGAAGGTTATTCCCAGCAAGGTTCTCTTACAGTGACAAACTACGGCACCACTAGCGGCAACTATATGGGATACGGCCCCTACAAGCTTTCCGCATACGAAAAAGACAAAGAGATCACTTTTGTCCGCAACGAAAACTGGTACGGTTATAAGGAGGGCGCAACGAATTATCACGCCGGACAATTCCAGACGGACAAGATCGTCTGCCAGATCATTGCCGACCAGGCAACGGCTCTGCTCGAATTTGAAGCAGGCAACCTCGATTCCGTTAAGCTGACTACAAACAATTTATCCAAGTATAAATTTAGTGATTATCTGTTAAAGCGCACCGC
Organism: uncultured Clostridia bacterium; assembly: GCA_944328645.1. Classification (GTDB taxonomy): domain Bacteria; phylum Bacillota; class Clostridia; order Christensenellales; family Borkfalkiaceae; genus Borkfalkia. The sequence continues at coordinate 40,335 of CALVHT010000164.1, read as the reverse complement.
AAGCAATACTTGGTCGATCACATTCAATTCCAATGCCGAAAAGTTGAAAGAGATCGAAAAAGACAATGCGGGCAACCGCAGGATTCTTTCCGTGACCGATTTCCGCAAGGCTATTTCTCTCTGCCTTGACAGAAGCTATATCGGACAGAACATCCTTGCTGGTTCGGCGGCGGCGTTCTCCTTTATCAACGAAAACTATTATTACGATATCGAAAACGACGCCAACAGTATTTACCGCAACAGCGAGCAGGCAAAACAATCCATCGTCAATCTTTACGGTGTGGAATACGGCGAAGGTAAGACGTACAAAACGCTGGACGAAGCATACCGCGCTATTACCGGTTATGACATCGACAGTGCCAAAGAGTACTTTACACAGGCTTATACTTACGCAAAGGCAAATGGGCTGTATACAGATGGGGAAACTATCAAGATTAACATTTATAATAACGCGACCTCCGCACAGCTTTCCTCGTTGGAACAGTACATGCAGACGCAAATCGACACGGCGACCAAGGGCACGTTTCTGAGCGGAAAAATCAAAGTAGAATTCAAAGCCCAACAATCCGGACGTCTCGAATCCATAGCACAGGGTCAGATCGAAGCGGTGTATTACTCTTATTCGGGAGACTATAACGACCCCAACGGCATGCTCGGTAATTTTACAGATGCCAGCAAAACCACGTTGATCGAATGCGGTTTCGACCCCACGACAGAAACTTTTGAAGTGACCTGCGATTTTAAAGGCGAAGGCGAGGAAACCCTTTCCAAGAGCTATTACGATTGGCAGAAGTCCATTTCGGCGGGTGGTACATATGCAAACGCAAGCAACGAAGTAAAGCTTGCCATCATGTCCGCGCTCGAATTTAATCTGCTCAGTGCGTTCCGCACCCTGCCTCTCTGCGTAGGCACAGACCTTACGCTCCGCTCCAAAAAAGTCAACTACGCGACGGACACCTCCAACATTTTTGCAATGTATGGCGGCGTGAGATTGATGACTTATAACTATAACAACGGAGACTGGAATAATTTCTGCAAGGACAAGAACAACCTTAACTACGCGTAACCTGCGTCTTTGCGTTTTTACGCTACCGAAGGGGACGCCTGCACAGGCGTCCCCCTTACTCTCAAAAAGGAGTATTTATGGCAAAATATGTGATCAAACGCATACTGCTCATGTTCTTTACATTATTTGTGATCATGACAATATGTTTTGTACTCGTCAAATTACTGGAGCCCAACGAGATCCTTGACGTGACGCAAGCAGAGCGCGAAGAGGCGATCCGCGAAGCGCTCGGTTATAATAAGCCTATTCTTGTACAATACCTCATTTACTGGAAAAATATTCTCACTGCCTTCGATTTCGGTGTTTCTTTCAAAATAGAATATCTAGGCTCCGTAAATGATGTCATCCAGGACAGGCTGTTGCCAACCATCCTCATCAATTTGTACGCCCTGCTCTTTTCCGTGCCGCTCGGTATCCTGCTCGGGATAGCCGCCGCACTGAAAAAAAACCGCTGGCAAGATCATGTCATTTCCACTGTCGTCATGATGTTTGTTTCCGTGCCGAGTTTTGTATATGCATTTATCCTGCAATATTTTCTCGGAGCAAAGCTCGGCTGGTTTCCTATTCAGATGGCTTCCGTATCCAGTACGGGCGGGTATTTTACTTGGGAAATGTTTTCCAGCATGATCCTTCCCATTCTCGCGCTCAGTTTTGGTTCTATCGCATCCCTGGCACGTTTTACGCGTGCTGAGCTTGCCGAAAGCCTTACCAGCGATTATATGCTCCTGGCACGTGCAAAGGGACTTACTGTCGGACAGGCGACGATACGCCATGCTCTCAAAAACGCTATGGTCCCCATCCTTCCTACCATCATTGCCATGTTCGCCAATATTCTGACCGGCTCGCTCATTATTGAAAAAATTTTTTCCGTTCCAGGCGTCGGAGGGCTCTATATCCAATCTATCCAAGAGCTTGACTATAATGTATTTATGGCTGTTACGGTCTTTTACACATTTATCGGCCTCGCCGCAAACATCATCGTAGATCTAAGTTACGGCTTTCTCGATCCGAGGATCCGAATGGGGGCAAAAAAATGACGAACGAAATCAACATTCAAAATTTAAAAGCGGAAGATTTTCGCTTTACCCAGCACGCGGATAAAATTCGGGATAAAAAACCGCAAACAAAGCCCATAGGATATTTTCGCGATGCCTGGCGCAGATTCAAAAAAAATAAGGCTTCTATCGTTGCCCTCTGCATTATCGTCTTTCTCATCCTCTTTTCGCTCATCGTCCCGTTGTTTTCACAATATGACATGTCTTTCAGCGATCCCGTATACAGAAACAAGATCCCTAAAAACAACGCACTCGCGCACATTGGTATCGCTACGGGAATTTATAAAAAAGAACTGAATACGCGCGCCTACGAATATTATTCCTCCATCGGGATCGGCGCCTCCTATGACAGAGAGACGGATACCGAGGACAATACGCAGGGCGTCGGTTCCCGATACTCCGCAATCCGCGAGATCACCGGCAAAAATGTTGACCGTACTGTGACAAATATGGACGCGTACCTTGAGATCGGTTTTCGATATCTTTCCGTTACACAACAGGAATACGATGCCATTGTTGCCTACGAAGAGAAAACGGGAGAACAAGTGCTCTATCCCATGGTGGACATTTACGATACATCCGTAGCGGATACAGAAGATGCGAACTATTGGTTTAAAGTCAATGAAAACGGGCGTGCTGTCACGGATGCACAGGGAAATTTGGAAGATCTGTATATGCGCGATAGCGACGGAAACGTCTTGTATTTTGCTTCCCGCGACATGAGCGGAAAAATGATCCGAGTCCTCTACTACAAATATTTTGTTTACAAAAACGGTTTTGAACCAGAATTTTTATTCGGAACAAATTCCGTCGGGCAGGACATCGTCGTCAGGCTTGCTTCGGGCATACGCCTCTCGCTTATGCTTGCCTTTGGCGTCTCAATTATCAACCTTTTGATCGGCGCGATTTACGGTACCATCGAGGGCTATTACGGGGGCACGACCGACCTGATCATGGAGCGCATTGTCGACATTTTGGCGGGCTTGCCCTTTATCGTCGTAGCAACCCTTTTTCAGATGCATCTCGCCAAATCGGCGGGGATTGTGTCAGCCCTGTTGCTCGCCTTTGTACTTACGGGATGGATCGGCACATCGCGGCGGGTACGCACGCAGTTTTATCGCTTTAAAGGACAAGAATATGTTCTCGCGGCGCGAACGCTTGGCGCGAGCAATTTCCGACTGATGTTTAAACATATCTTCCCCAATACGCTGGGCACCATCATCACTTCTTCCGTTCTCGTCATCCCCAGCGTAATTTTCTCTGAATCCATGCTCTCTTACCTCGGCATCGTCAACCTCAGCGGCACAAAAATCACATCGATCGGAGCAATGCTCTCGGACGGTCAGACAGTTCTTGCTTCTTTCCCCCATGTCATTTTCTTCCCTGCCCTGGTCATTTCCCTTTTGATGATTTCTTTCAACTTATTTGGTAATGGGTTGCGTGACGCATTCAATCCTTCCTTGCGCGGGGTAAATGACTGATGAACAAAAAACTTGAAGTAAAAGATCTGCGCATTTCTTTTCGTACAGCCAATGGAAAAGTGCAAGCTGTTCGTGACATCAGTTTTGAACTGTACGAAAACGAAACGCTCGCCATTGTGGGCGAATCCGGGTCTGGAAAATCTGTCACGACCCGTGCCATTCTCGGCATATCCGCACTCAACGCCATTATCGAAAACGGCGAGATACTCTACGACGGAGACGACCTGCTCAAATATACGGAAAATGAATTTCAAAAAATGCGCGGCGATAAGATAGCCATGATCTTTCAGGATCCCATGTCCAGCTTGAACCCCATCGTCAAGGTAGGGAAACAGCTTACGGAAGCAATGTTGCTCAAGAGCAGATCTGGTAAAAAAGAGGCAAGGCGCGATTTCTTCCGCATTTTGCGCGCCTTGCAGAGCGCGGCCTCTGTCGGAACAAAAGAAAAGGAACTTTTCCGCATCTTCGCCGTCACAGAAAAACGCGCGACAAAATTGGAAAACGTTTATAAGCAAGCGCGCGAAAATGCAGAAGAGGCATTGTCCCGCGTAGACAATCTGCTTGTCGCTTTTGAAAAGAAAGAGGCAACGCTTATTCAACGCGAGTGCAGCGGAATCCTTCGTTACGCAGGCGCCTGCGAAAACAGATTTTTGCCACTCTTTTCTTCCGAAGAATTTAAAAATATTCTGCAACTCATAAAAAGTGGTCAAAGAGAAAAAGAGAATTTTACAAAACTTTCTGAACTATTTAATGACCAGCTTGAAAAACCAGCTCCGGACTTTTTTGCCCTTGCTTTTTTTGAACTTCGGTCGTACGAACAAACGACGGACGCCTTTGAGTCAAAACTTTCCGAAACGGTCGCCGCGGCTGCAAAAGATTCGCATGAGATGCGCACAGAAAAGAGAGAAGCGTTTTGCCGTGTTCTAAGACAAGCACAAGAAAATCTTGCAAAAGAATGGGATAAAGGACCAATATATGCCCTTTCACGCGAACTTTCCAAAGGCATAAAAGAATGTATCGACCCTGTCTGCGTTGAAAAAGACAGTACGGAATATACTTTTGCTGGCTGTATCCATACCTGTTGCGAGCGCTATTTCCTTGCCAAGAAAAAAAATGCGGCGGAGCTGAAAAAATTTGAAAAGCGCACAAAGCGCAGAAACAAACTCATTGCCAAGGGAAAAACTCCCGAATGGAATGTTCCCCCTGCCGCCACATATGAAACAGCATTGTTGAAGAAACGAATGTTGGAGGCAATTTCCGCCCTTTTGCAGTTCTACGAGAAGGAAAAAGCCGCTCCCTTCGATTCGCAAAAGAGAGCTGAAAGCATTGTTGCTTACCTTAAAAACAAAGCGTCACAAACGACGGTTCGACTGAACAAAAACGCCGCAAAGCGGCGTGCGATCCGACTGCTGAATGAGGTCGGCATCCCTGAACCCGAAAAAAGATATGCGCAATACCCCTTCCAGCTTTCCGGCGGACAGAGACAACGCATTGTTATCGCCATTGCGCTTTCGGCAGACCCGGATGTGCTTATTTGCGACGAGCCGACGACCGCTCTCGATGTGACCATTCAGGCGCAGATCCTCGAACTTATCAACAAAATCAAGCGAGAGCGCAACCTTTCCGTTATCTTTATCACACATGATCTGGGCGTCGTTGCCAACATTGCCGACCGTATCGCCGTCATGTATGCGGGAAAAATCGTAGAGTACGGAAAAAGCGAAGAAATCTTTTATTCTCCTGCCCATCCCTATACCTGGGCATTGCTCTCGTCCGTGCCCGATCTAGAAAGTTCGGGAAAGCTGGAAGCAATTCCCGGAACGCCGCCGAATATGATCTATCCCCCGCAGGGCGATGCCTTTGCCGAACGCAATCGCTATGCCATGGAAATTGATTTTAAAGAACAGCCGCCTATGTTCCGCATCACGGAGACTCATTACGCAGCGACATGGCTGTTGCACCCCCTCGCTCCGAAAGTAGAAATCCCGCAGGCGATCAAGGACAGAATACGCCGTATGAAGGAGGGAAACATGAGATGAACGATGACATCTTACTGAACGTAGAAAATCTATGTCAATACTTTAAATCCGGTTCTTCCGAACTGAAAGCCGTAGACAATATAAGTTTTTCCGTTCGCAAGGGAGAAGTGTTCGGGCTTGTAGGCGAAAGTGGTTGCGGAAAAACAACGACGGGCCGCTCCGTCATCCGCCTATACAACATCACTTCCGGAAATATTTACTTTAAAGGGACAAGGATCGCCGCGGGCACACGTGCACTGGAAGAAGAGTACAAACGTGCGCGACTCGAACGCGAACACATGCTTTCCAGAGCACGCAAAGAGGGAACCGACGTAACAGACTGCGTCCGAAAAGCTGATGCAGAACTTGAGCGTCTCCACGAAGAGATCAAAGCTGCAAAAGCGGACAATAAGCACTGCAACAAACAATACGCCGAAGAAGAAATTCGGCGCGTGCGACAGTATTTTTCGCCCCTTCTTACCGCTTGCACTGAAGAAGAACGGGATACCCTCGAAAAAAAATATAAAGAAGCTCTGCGCGTGGCGAGCAAGGAACGCATCACCAATAAGATACAGATGATCTTTCAAGATCCCATCGCGTCTTTAAACCCGAGGATGACCGTCCGCGATATCATCGCCGAAGGGCTGATTATCAAGGGCATACGGGACAAAAAATACATTGACGAACAAGTATATAAAATGCTCGACCTCGTCGGGCTTTCTCCCGAACACAGCGGGCGATATCCGCACGAATTTTCCGGAGGACAGCGCCAGCGCATCGGCATTGCTAGGGCAATCATCATGCAGCCTGAACTGATCATAGCGGACGAACCTATCAGCGCGCTCGACGTCTCCATTCAGGCGCAAATCATCAACCTTATCAATGACCTGAGAAACGAACTGGAGCTTACCGTCCTCTTTATCGCTCACGATCTTTCCGTTGTCAAGTATTTTTCCGATCGGATAGCCGTTATGTATTACGGTAAAATTGTTGAACTTGCAGGTTCGGATGAACTTTTCAGGCATCCCTTGCATCCGTATACGCGTTCTTTGCTGTCTGCCATTCCCCTGCCCGATCCAGTCTATGAAAAAAAACGTAAACGCATACCTTACAAACCTCTGCTCGCACACGACTACTCGACTGAGCCACCCTGTTTCAGAGAAATTTGTGACGGACACTTCGTCTTATGCAACGGCGCAGAATACAGCGAATACAGGAAAAGAATCGAGGGAAAGGCATGAACAAAATTGCGCGCCCACTCGTCACTTTTCTCGTCGCCACGGCAGTATTTCTTGCCGTACTCTTCGGCTGCGGTATTCTCTCTGCCGAAAACGCGCAGGAATGTGTGCGTATTTGGAGCGACGCCTTTTCTGTACCTGGCATCCTTTTTTTTCTGAGCGGCGCGTTCGTGTGGATCGCACGGCAAGGTACTTTTTCGGGAATGGGATTTGCTTGCAGACAGATATGGGTCTCTCTGCATTCAAAGCAGTACAGAGAAGAACATAGAGAAAGTTATTCCGAATACCGCGAACGCAGGCTCGCCGGAAAAAAAGTGCCCTTTATTTATCTTATCCTGACGGGAGTCTGTTTTCTGATACCCGCTATTCTTTTAAGCATTGTATTCTTTTTTATCTGACAACATACGCCCGTGGGTAAACCGGCTCGTCGGCAATGTGTTTTTTTAAAATACTCGGAGGATATGGACTCCTACAATAGACATGAAAACAAAAACAGGAAGAATCTTTTTTCGGGAAACCGTCCGCTTTACTGCCATGCTGATCGGATGTGCATTGTATGCCATCGGCGTAGACTGCTTTCTCATCAGCAACGAGATCGTCGGCGGCGGCGTCTCTGGCCTCGCAACTCTCCTCTATCTCATCACAGACCAAAGAGTCAGTATCGGCCTGATGACCATGCTCATCAACGTTCCTATCCTTTTGCTTGGTCTTAAACAGATGGGCTGGAAGTTTATTCTCCGCTGTCTGCTGACCATTGCAGTCCTTTCCCTGTTCAATGAACTGTTTATCGACCTGCCCGCCCTGACAGACAACCGTATCCTTGCCGCCGTTTATGGCGGGATATTGCAAGGGATAGGCATCGGTATCTTTGTCAAATTCAAGGTTTCTAGCGGCGGAACGGAATTGCTCGGACGCGAAATACGTCACTGGTTCAAGTTTTTCAGCATACCTGTTTGGACAGCCATTCTTGATGCCATCGTCATCCTCTCCGGCTCCATTGTCCTGCGCGATCCCGAAAATATTTTCTATGCACTCATCCTTATCTTTGTTAGCGCAAAAACGAGTGACATTCTTATTATGGGCATCAACCGCTCCAAACTTTGTTATATTATTAGCGATTTCGGAACGGATATCTCCGAATACCTGCTCAAACACAGTCCGCGCGGCATCACACTCATTGAGGGAACGGGGATGTATACTGGACAAAAAAAACAAATCCTTCTCACTTGCGTCAAACCACAGCAGATCGATCAGCTCAAAACTGTTGTCCGTCAAATAGACAAGCATGCTTTTGTCATTGTCAGCGACGCAAACGAAGTGATAGGAAAAGGATTCCGCGACATCCAGGACAAATATTAAAGAAATCTACCGGTAGAAAGAAAAAAACTTCCCGAATGATTACGCACCTCAAAAAGCTTTTATGCTTTTCGAAGTGCGTTTTTGGTTTGCAAAAACCACCCGTTAAACGGGTGGTTCCAAAAAGGCTTTGCCGATGAGTAAGAATTGAAAGAAAAAGGCCTCCGTGATATAATTTTGAGTGTCAGCTGCAAATTAAGAATCACGGAGGAGAACCATGGAAGATTCCGCAAACAGTTTAGCACATTGCCAATGGAATTGCAAGTACCATATAGGATTCGCGCCAAAATACAGACGGAAATCGATATACGGCAAAATTAATGTAGGCAATGAGCAAATACTGCGGAGTTGTCTCTAGGTCATCATAATACATATGTTGATGAAAATATCGCCGAAATACAGTGTATCGATGTTTAAGTGGGCTTAAAAGGGAAAATCACGTTGATGATATTCGACAAGCCTGTGAACCTAAAATATACGTACGGAAAGAGCCAGTTTTGGTTTGAAGGAAATACTATATAGATACGTTAGGCAAAACACGTAGAAGATAGCGGAATACTTACGAAATCAATTGCGCCAAGACTTAGAGTATGGGCAGCTGTCAATAATAAAATTTATAGACACGTTTACGGGTGGACCGGCAGGAAAGAACAAATAATCACAGCCGCTGAAAGGCGGCCGTTCGCGAAAATTTGCAGCAGACAAAACAGTGAGCCCGGCAAGCTATTAAGCCCTTTTAGGGCTTGTGCAAGCCACCCGCAAACGGTTGCCTTTATTATCCGTTATCTATGCACTTTTACGCTATTTCGACATTCTATTTCAGTACGGATGCCTGTACTTTTCGATTGTTTTGAACTATGGAAGGCTTGCTTACTTCAAAAACTTTTGAATCGTCTTCATCTTTTTATCGCTAAATGGCGGATACGCCAGCTTCATGCGAATAGATGTAGAACGCCGCAACACACTTCTAAGATGTGTAAAGGCGTAAAACCCATACTCTCCGTGGTAATTTCCCATTCCTGAAGCACCTACCCCGCCAAACGGAAGATTTGAGTTGATGATTTGACTAACGGTATCATTGACGCCAACGCCTCCGGAAATGGTCGAATTTAAAATGCAATCAATATTTTTAGAACTTTCACTAAAAACATACAAAGCTAGAGGTTTTTCTTGAGAGTTAATAAATGAGATCGGCTCTTCGATGCTCCGATACTCAAAAACAGGCAGCAACGGCCCAAAAATTTCTTCCTGCATGCAAGCAGCCTGTTCTATCCTTGGCGGGCAAAGGATTGTCGGGGCGATAAAAAGATCTTTTTCTCTTGTTTCTCCCCCCCAAACAACTGAGGAACGATCTTTTTCCAGCAGCAGTTGTAAACGTTTGAAATTTCGTTCATTTACAATCCTTCCGTAATCCGAATTTTCTTTTATATTCTTCCCATAAAAATTTTGAATAGCTTCTTTTAACCCATCTAGGAAGCGCAAAAATATATCTTTATGAACAAAAACATAATCCGGCGCAACACAGGTTTGCCCAGCGTTCATAAACTTTCCCCAAACGATTCTCTCGCAACATGCGGAAAGCGATGCAGTCTCGTCGACGATGACCGGACTTTTACCTCCCAACTCCAAGATTACCGGCGTAAGATGATTTGCCGCTGCCTGCAAAATAAGTTTGCCAACACGCGCACTGCCTGTAAAAAATATCTTATCAAAGCGATGGCGCAACAGCATATTGTTCGTTTCAACGCCTCCTGCTGTACAATAGACATAATTGGCCGGAAATACGTCTTGAATAATACTCTGTATAACCGAGGAAACCGTCGGTGTTTGGTCTGATGGACAAAGAATAGCACAGTTTCCAGCAGAAATAGCGGCAACCAACGGTCCAATCAAAAGTTGAAACGGATAGTTATACGGTCCTAAGATCAAAACAATGCCATACGGCTGTTTTTGGACATAACACCGAGACGGAAAAACAGCAAAGGAAGATTTTTTTCGTGACGGACTGGCCCAGACTCGAAAATGTTTGAGCGTATGAGAGATTTCAGAAAGTACGAATCCGATTTCGGTCATATAGCTTTCATGGCGACATTTTCCAAGATCCGCGGACAAAGCATTTTCAAGTTCCGTACGATGCTGTAAGATGCTTTTTCGCAATTTTAGCAACGCCAATCGACGAAAACATAAATCCAGCGTTTTTCTTTGCGAAAAAAAGTCCTGCTGACTTTTTATAATGGCCGATATTCTTTCTTCCTCCAAGCTCATAATATAGCCCCTCCTGATAGAAATTAAACCTTGCCAAAGGAAATCGTTTATAATCCCCCGGCAAGTTATCAAAAGAAAACAACCAAGTTTACAAAATCAAAAGAAACGGGAGACAACGAACCTGTTTCCCGCTTCTCTATTAAAACTGTTGATGTAAGGATGTAGATTCCCGCGTGGCGTTTAATTTAAAAACCCTTGAATTACCGCATTTTCAGCTTCCTGTTCGGTTAACCCTAAACTCATTAATTTCAAAAGCTGCTCACCAGCAATTTTCCCGACAGCCGCTTCGTGCACCAAACTCGCTTCAGGACTGATTGCGTCGATCCTGGGAGTTGAAAGAATTCGCGCTTTTTCTAATAAAATACCGTCGCATTCAACATGTCCGAAACATTCATTTCTACCAATCAAATCGGATTGAAACTTCTGTACCGAATTCCCCTTTGCCACACTTCGACTGACAATATCCGCACGACTTCCTTTTCCATTCAGTTTTACCTTAAAATCGGTAATGGCTTGCTCATTTCCGTCCGTTAGTATTTTTTCTTTAACAATCAGTTGCGCACGAGCCCCAAGGTTGGCATAAGTTTTTCGATTGGTATACGTTACACCGCCCAACTGCGTTGACTCCAATATAAATTGAGCATTTTCCCTTAAATAAATTCTTGTCGTCGGGTCAAACACTTTTTTCCCGCTCCCGCCTCCGGCGGCATAATGCCGCTCTACATAACGCACCTTTGCGTTTTTCGATAAATGGAAGGTATGAATTCCGTCGTGCTCGGCATCGGAACAGGTCGAATTATGAATACCGCACCCCGCTATGATTGTAATATCCGAATTTTCACCGATGTAGAAATCGTTGTAAACGGTATCGTGGAAATCGCCTACCGTCAACAAAACGGGAATATGCACAGATTTATTTTTCACATTCGGACGAACAATTATATCGATTCCATCCTTATCTTGCTTGGATATGATTTCAATATCAGAATCAGAGTTGCGCGCAAGTAACTTTCCGTTTTTACGAATGTTAAAGCTTCCTTCGGGTATCCCATGCAGATCCGCAACAGTTTCCAACAGCATTTCATCGGTTCGATCCATGATTACCCCTCCTTAATATTACGCCAGCATAGACTGGGGCGTTGCGTCAGTTTTGCAAACATATCCTCTCTGCGGCCAAAGCTAACAGGACGATCGTTTTCAAACAAAATAATTTTATCCGCGGTATCCAAAATACGTTGCTGATGGCTGACTATGATCACGGTTTTATCGTGCAGTTTTTCAAACACTTTGACCAAATCTTCAAAGCTCCAAAGATCTATTCCCGCTTCCGGTTCATCCAGCAAAAAAACGTCTCCGCCCTTCGCAATCGCTGTTGCTAACTCAATTCGCTTCAATTCTCCTCCGGAAAGCGTTCCGTCCACAGAGCGGTTAATATAATTTCTTGCGCATAGTCCAACGGCAGACAGACACTCGCACATGCTGTCTGTATCCAAAGACTTTCCGCTTGCGATTTCCAGTAATTTTTTTACGGTAATTCCTTTAAACCTAACCGGCTGTTGAAAAGCGATCGTAAAGCCGCGGCGCGCTCGTTCTGTAACCGACAACCCGGTGATATCATCGCCGTTAAACAAGATGGCTCCGGTTGTCGGGCAAACGAAGCCCATTAAAATTTTAATGAGCGTTGATTTACCGCTTCCGTTGGGTCCGGTTATAACGCTGATCGTGCCATCTTCAAAAGACAGGTTCACATCTTTTAAAATCTTTTGTTTTTCCCCGTTCGGTTTATCTTGAACAGAATAGGATATATTCCTCAGTTCCAGCATACGACTCCTTACGCATTGATCTTAGAATTTTTCATTAGTATCGTACGATTTAGAAAAATTATATAGCAAACGGCAGACTGCTGTCAATTCTTTGCCCGCTGTCTGCCGAATCTTTTTATGCTTAATCCACTCTATTTTTGTCGCGGTTAATGATTAAACCTTAACTTCGCCGTGGATCCCCAAATCTTTTTGGTGTTGATTCAAAATTGGATCGATTTCTGCAGCAATAAATTCTTCAACCTGTTCTATGCTTCGTCCGATAAAATTCCTCGCATCCAAAATGCCGTTTAAACGGTCTTTTACGGCCGCAAACATCGGATCGTTTTGAATTAGCGCAATCAAATTGTTATCCAGCCCCTCTTGTTTGACGTTTTTTGCAGCTTCCATCGAAAGAACGCGGATCCTCTCGTGCAATTCCTGCCGATTTCCCCCAGCTTTGACACATTCCATCATAATATTTTCAGTGGCCATAAACGGAAGTTCCGCCGCAATGTGCTTGGCGATGACCTTATCGTATACAACTAAATTTTCGGAAATATTTAAATACAAATTTAGAATTGCATCGACCCCTAAAAACGCCTGTGCAATGACGATGCGTTTATTCGCACTGTCGTCCAATGTCCGTTCAAACCATTGTGTCGAAGCCGTAATTGCAGCATTGACAGGCAAGCTCAAAACAAAGCGTGCCAACGATCCCATTCTTTCGCTGCGCATCGGGTTGCGTTTGTAAGCCATAGCCGAAGAACCGATTTGCTGCTTTTCGAAAGGTTCTTCGATCTCTTTCATGTGTTGCAGCAGTCGGATATCATTGGAAAATCGGTAACAGCTTTGGGCGATTTGGGATAGCACACACAAAACGTTATAATCAAATTTGCGCGGATAGGTTTGTCCTGTCACACCATATACTTTGGAATATCCAAGTTTGGCAAGAACAAGTTTTTCCAATGCCTTGACTTTTTCGCCATCTCCGTTAAATAAATCTAAAAAGCTTGCTTGCGTGCCCGTCGTCCCCTTTACGCCGCGCAGTCTGCAGTTTTGCATCAGATGCTGGAGATTTTCGTAGTCCATTTTTAGATCCGAAAGCCATAGTGTAGCACGCTTTCCAACGGTAGTCAGTTGTGCCGGCTGCAAATGTGTAAAACCGAGAGCCGGAAGATCTTTATACTGCAGCGCAAATCTTTTTAATTTATCCATAACATTGACAAGCTTTTGCAATACAATATGCAATGCATTGTCAATTATTATAATTTCGGCATTGTCCGTAACATAACAAGAGGTCGCTCCCAAATGAATTATCGGTTCGGCCAGTCTCGCTTGTTTTCCGTATGCTTTTACATGTGCCATAACGTCGTGACGCACTTCGCGCTCAAAAGCGCGTGCATCCTCGTAATTAATATCATTTGCATACTTCTTTAATTCCGCTATCTGCTCGTCTGTGATTCCAAGCCCCAATTCTTTTTCGGATTCCGCCAATGCAATCCACAGTTTTCGCCAAAGGCGAAACTTTTTGTCATCCGAAAAATTCTCCGCCATTTCACGACTTGCATACCGACTTAATAAAGGATTTTCATACACGCTTGTATCTTGCATAAAAAACTCCAAAATCAAAATTTTCTCTATTATTATAAAACAAAATTCAAATTATTTCCACTAAATCAAAGCGTTTTTTTATAATAAAAAAGAAGCAAAAAAGCAGGCGGCCTATTTTTGTTCCGCCTGCTTGATCTTAAATCTCCATTTTATTTAGTAGTTCTTTTAAAGACTTGATTTCATCTTGTGTCAACGTGATGCCCTTTCCCATGCGATTATGCTCCGCGTTCCATGTACGAATATCGTATACTGGTTCGCGCTCGCTCCAACTCACCAAATTGATTTCTTTGCTCCAGCCATTTCCTGTTTCACCCAAAACACCTAAGTTTTCCACGATTTCATACTTTAATTCTGCCATCTTTTTTCTCCTTTGCCTTTATTATAATTTCATGCAAAACCCCAATTAAGGGAGTTGATCATGTTTTATTGTCTATAGAGTCCTCGTTAATAATTCTGTCGATCTTGATGGATACAAAATCTTGAATATCCAAACACCGACCACAATTATCGCAGACTTTCGTGGGATCCAAATCACACATTTCGCATTCGAAACACCCGATACAATCCCGATCATACAACACACATTTTTGCAGTTCCATGTTTTCCTCCGATACGCATAAAAGTATAGCATAAAAAAATAAAATAATCAAGACAATTTATAAACGTTTGTTTGCCTTTTTTAAATTTTTATGGTATAATAAAGAAAAGCCGGAGGGAACACAAAATGTCGGAAGCCAGCAAAAACAAAATGCAAGCCGTCTTGAATTTTATTAACGAATACAATGCCGAATATGGCTATTCACCGACTGTACGAGAAATCTGTGCAAAATTAAAAATAAAATCGACCGCCTCTGCCTACTATTATCTTGAAAAATTATCGGATGAAGGGCTTTTATCAAAATCGCCGAATAAAAACCGCGCCGTAAGTTTCAAAAAAAACACATCCGTCAATGTTCCACTGATCGGAACGGTTACCGCCGGTCAACCAATTTTTGCCTATGAAAATTATGAGGATTATTACTCTTTCCCGACGGGAGTGTTTAACGGAACGGATCTATTCATGTTAAACGTTCAAGGCACAAGTATGATTGATGCCGGCATCATGAACGGCGATAAAATCGTTGTTCGAAAACAAAATACGGCTGAAAATGGCGACATCGTCGTTGCTTTAATTGAAGATACCGCAACCGTAAAACGTTTTTACCGAAAAGACGGATACTTTATTCTACATCCGGAAAATGAATCAATGGACGATATCATTGTAGAAAGCGTTGCCATTCTCGGTAAGGTTATCGGCTTAGTTCGTAGTTTTTGAATGTTCATCCAAAATCTATTGAACGCGCGATTGTTTTTTGGCCGAAAAACAGATGGACTTCGCTAAATTTTTCTAATTACCCTATTGAAATTGCTTGCCAATCTATCTTTTTTGTATTATAATTATTGCGTTGCTCGCCGCTGTGGTGAAATTGGCAGACGCGCTGGACTCAAAATCCAGTGGTAGCGATACCGTGTCGGTTCGAGTCCGACCAGCGGCACCACCTGTCGGAAAAGAGAACTTGTTTTGACAGGTTCTCTTTCCGAAAATTTTATCTATTTTCTATGGCCTCATGGTCAAGCGGTTAAGACGTCGCCCTCTCACGGCGAAAACTGGGGTTCGATTCCCCATGGGGCTACCAAAAACACTCGGCAATCCGATCCTTAAGATTGCCGAGTGTTTTTTGCATAATATAGCGGCCTGTGCAAACAGACCGCTATATTATAGTGAGAGAATATGAAAAAAGTTTTGTGTGGACGGATGTTTTAATTGCTCTTATTATAGCGAAGAATTATGTTTATTTCATGAAAGCGCCATGACACAATTATAAAAAATATAAATTACAGCTTCGATTTAGGAAATACCCCTACAGTGCTGCCTATTCAAAAATTAGACAGCGGCCAAAGAAACAGCTCTTTTTAAAGCGCGCCATATTTTTCCGATATTTTTTCTGCGACACGAATACCATCGACAGCCGAGCTCATAATTCCTCCGGAATATCCACAGCCCTCTCCGCAAGGATAAATTCCTTTAATCGAGACGCACTCGAACTGCTCATCGCGAAGTACGCGTACTGGTGAAGAAAATCTTGTTTCGACCGCTGTCAAAACAGCATCCGGTGAAGCAAAACCGCGTAGACGCTGATCCATATCAAAAATAGCAGCTTTAAGGGTTTCCGAAATATACGAAGGAAGGACCCTATTCAAATCGGCCAAGGCAGTTCCTGCCGCATACGAAGGTAACACCTCCCCGAACTGTTGCGTCGGCCTGCCAATAAGAAAATCCTCTACGCGTTGTACCGGGGCCGAATAATCTTTTCCGCCAAACAGAAAAGCCTTTTGCTCCAAAGCTCTTTGAAATTTTACGCCATCTAGAACATCTCCGCGCAAATAATCCTCCGGCTGGATTTGTACAAGCAGGGCACTGTTTGCATTTTTTGCATCTCGAGCGTAATTGCTCATTCCATTGGTCACAATTCCCTCAACTTCGCTGGCAGCCGGAATGACATAACCTCCGGGACACATACAAAAAGTAAAAGCAGAACGCGCACCAGCATGGCTTACCAATTTATAATCGGCAGCCGGCAGGCAATTATATCGGACACCATACTGTGCAAAATTGATTTTTTCTTGTAAATGCTCAATTCGAACCCCAACGGCGAAAGCGCGCGGCTGTACCGCAACTTTATGCTTGACAAGCATTTGGAAAGTGTCACGGCTGCTGTGTCCGATAGCCAAAACCGCTTCACTCACCGGAATCTTTTCAATCGATCCGGTTAGAACATTTCGAATAACGGCCTCTACGATTTGATTATTAGGGGCATTAAAATCTTCGAAGAAGGAATGAAACTTTATTTGTCCGCCCGAAGCAACGATAAATTGACGCATATTCTTAACAACACGCCGAAGAACGTCGCTACCTATATGCGGTTTATTTAAATACAATATTTCTTCAGGCGCACCAAACTCGACAAACGTCTCTAAAATTTGTTGATTCCGAATATCTTTGGTTTGCGTGTTTAATTTTCCATCCGAAAAAGTTCCTGCGCCTCCTTCTCCAAACTGAACGTTGCAATTCGGATCCAGCTTTCTTTTTTGGAAAAACAGATCGTTCGCTTGAATTCGTTCCTCAACCGAGCCGCCACGCTCTATTACAATCGGAATGATCCCAGAACGAATTAACCGAATTGCACAAAATAGACCTGCTGGCCCGCTTCCTACGACCAATACCTGCATTGGTTTCTTTTTTACCTGCAAGTACGTGCAACGAGGCCGGACAATCGGACGCTCCGAAAATTCGACGGAGTATATCCAATGAATATCTTCTTTGTTTCGAGCGTCTAAAGATTTTTTTAAAATTGCAAGATAGCGACCGGAACGATATTTTTTCTTAGCAATTTCCCATAGCTTAGTTTCGTTGGCATCGATCGGTAAACGTATATTATCGATTTTCATAGATCCTCCCTGCAATCGCTTTGGCTACAACCGCACCGCTGGAAAATGCCCATTGTAAGTTATATCCTCCACATTCACCGTCGACATCCAATAACTCTCCGATCATAAAGAGCCTGTCCACCGATTTGCTCATCAAATTGTTATCAACCTCAAATAAAGGCACGCCGCCTTTAGTCACCTGTGCCGAAACAAAGCCCAAAGTACCTCGAATCGTTATTGAATAATTTTTAATTGCATACGCCAAGCATTCTATGGACACAACTTTAGGATTTTTTTGCTTGTTTGCACAATACTTTGCCATACATTTTCCAATAGAACTATTGATAATTCCGCGAAATAAATCTTCTGCGTTTATATCCGGGTCCAACCTTTGCTTTGCATGCATTGCATTCGCGATTTCTTCCATTGAAAATGCTGGCAAAAAATCGATAGAAAGATAATCACCTTCTTGTAGAAATGCCGATAAACGAAATATAGCATCGCCGCTGAGACCAAAATCCGTAAATAAGATATCCCCGGTTACGGCAACGACACATTTCCCTCGCCGAAGCAAGGATACTCTGCCCTCAACGCGGATTCCCTTTAGTCCCTTAATTTCCTCCGGTAATGTTTTGATCTGCACGAGAGACGGCCGTAATTCAGTGATTGTATGCCCAAAATTTTTTGCTAGAATATAACCGTTTCCGTCGGAGCCAAAATGCGGGGCTGCTTTTCCGCCTGTTGCAAGGACTAAACATCTGCTATGATAGGTCGCTTTATCCGTCTGAACGACAAAGCGATGGTTTTCTTTTTTTGCAAAACGCACATATTCTCCCGTATGCAATGTTACACCTTCACGATGCAATGCAAAGCGAAGCAAATCCGTAACAGATGTCGCCTGTTTCGACGTCGGATAAATACGCCCGGAAGAGTCAGAAGAAAACAAACCGCCGAGTCTACGCAGGCAAACAAGTAAATCATTTTTGCCAAACCGCGCTAAAACCGATTCAACCGTTTTTAAATCGGAAGAAAAAAAATGCTTAACTGACATATTCTCGTTGCTGATATTCCCCTGTCCGTTCCCTGTGGCAGATAGCTTTCTTCCTACTCGTTCGTTTCGTTCCAAAATCAGGATATCCTGAACCCCTTGAACCGCCAATTGGAACGCGCAAAAAATACCGGACGCACCGCCCCCAATGATAACAACTGAATGCTCATTCACAACCATACGCTCCTCCCTTTAATTTGCGCAGCCATGCAGCCAAATACTTGACATTTTACCCATTTTATATTACTATAGATGCAATAATAAGAAATCATTCAGGACATTGAATCCATGGACAAAATTTTTCTATATTTACAAGAGAATGTTTTTTTCCTATGTGTTTTTATTGCTTTATGCATTGCACTGATCGCATTATTGGTGGTCTATTTTATCCAACACAATAAAAGAAAAAGCCATCGCCACAACAAAAAAGAGACACAAAATGATTCGTCAACACAAAAAGACAATTCTGTATGACATAGTAATCTTCAAAAGCAATTTTTTGTGCGATAAAAGCAGTACCATTTTCAGTGGTACTGCTTTTTTAAAGTTTCGAATCATTGCTTCGGCAAAATCTTATCTTTTCCCCCCATATACTTGCGAAGGACTTCCGGAATATTTACGCTTCCATCGGCATTTAAATGATTTTCTAACAGCGCGATCAACATACGCGGAGGAGCAACGACCGTATTATTTAAAGTATGCGCATAGGCATTCCCTTTTTCGGATTTATAGCGTATTCCCAACCGACGTGCTTGTGCATCGGTAAGGTTGGAACAACTACCAACCTCGAAATATTTTTTCTGTCGCGGACTCCATGCCTCAACATCAATACTTTTATATTTCAGATCGGCTAAATCACCCGAGCAACACTCCAATGTTCGCACCGGTATTTGCATGGATACAAACAATTCAACGGTATATGAATATAATTTTCGGAACCACTCGGCACTGTCTTCCGGTTTACAGATTACAATCATTTCTTGTTTTTCAAATTGGTGAATCCGATAGATCCCGCGCTCCTCTATCCCATGCGCACCTTTTTCCTTACGGAAACAAGGAGAATAACTCGTCAAGGTAAGAGGCAACTCCGCGGCATCCAACACAGTATTCATAAAGCGACCGATCATCGAATGTTCGCTCGTTCCGATTAGATACAAGTCCTCCCCCTCGATTTTATACATCATGCCGTCCATCTCTTCAAAAGACATGACCCCCGAAACGACGTCGCTTCGGATCATGAACGGAGGAATTACATAAGTAAATCCCTTATCGATCATAAAATCACGAGCATAAGTTAAAACAGCCGAATGAAGCCGCGCAATATCGCCGGTTAAGTAATAGAATCCTTGGCCGCTGGTCCGGCGAGCGCTGTCTAGATCAATTCCGCGCAGCCTTTCTAAAATCTCTAAATGATACGGCACTTCAAACGATTTTTCCGCGGGTTCCAAAAAACGCTGGCGCTCTACATTTTCGCGATCATCTCTCCCAATTGGCACATCGTCCGCAATAATATTGGGAATGGACATCATCGCTTGCTTTAACTTTGCAGAGATTTCCTCGGAATCTTTTTCGATCTGTGCAATGCGATCGTTGTTTTCGACCACTTCCTCTTTGACTTTTGCGGCCGCCTCCGGCTGTTTTTCTCGCATCAATTTGCCTATCTGCGCGCTAAGCGAATTCCGTTTCGCCCGACACTCGTCCCCTTCTTTTTGCAACTCGCGCCGCTTGACATCCAAAGCAAGGATTTCGTCGACAAGGGGTAACTTGTGGTCTTGGAATTTTTTTCGTATATTTTCGCGCACAGCTTCTGGATTTTGTCGTAAAAAATTAATATCAATCATGCTTCGCCTCCGTTCAAATTATGATTCCCGTATTATTTTAACCTAATTTTTTTCTTTTGGCAATAAAATGTATGGGGCTTTGCCAAAAAACCTCTGGTTTTTTATCGATGTTCTCGACCACATCAAATGTAAATATAAAAAATATATTGTAAATTATCTGAATTTATGGTATAATAAAAATATGCTTAAATTCAGATGCGGAGTTTATTTATGGCATTGATCAGCAAAAAAAATAAAAACCAGTCCGCGGGAGACGAAGTTCCGAAAAGCGATGCGGAATTCAATAAATTACGCCGAAAAAATCGTCGCCAACCGTCCCCGCTCTCTACCGACCCGTCCATAGAACGATGGGTACCCTCTATTTCGCACGGGTTAACCCGTAGTCAGGTCTGCCAACGTTTTTCACAAAACTTATACAACGATTCCAATCAGAAATTCTCGAAATCCTACGCCAGTATTTTTGTTGGAAATATTTGTACATTTTTTAATTTACTTTGTGTTTTAGCTACTCTCGCCCTCGTATATTCGGAGGCAGGTCTATCACAATTTTTATTTGTCTTTATTTTTGCGCTGAACATGACATTTGGCATTACAACCGAAATAATCGCCAAAAGGAAAATCGATAAACTGTCTATTTTAACATCTCCGATGGCAAAAGTGTTGCGAGACGGACAACGAATCAAAATCCCGGCACAGGAAATCGTTTTAGACGATGTTGTGCTGCTTTCCTTAGGCAATCAAGTGCCGGCAGATTGCGTTGTTGCCGACGGAGTGATTGAAGTCAATGAATCACTTCTAACCGGAGAATCTGTACCGGTAAAAAAAGAAATCGGTGATCTATTGTTTGCGGGAAGTTTTGTTGCTGGCGGTTCGTGCAAAGCGCGCGCAGAAAGAGTTGGAAAAAGCACGTATTTGCATTCCCTTTCGGCAAAAGCAAAAAAATACAAGAAACCAAATTCCGAACTGATGCATTCCACAGCAGTAATCATCCGTGCCATTGGTTTTCTTATCATTCCGATCGCTGCCTGCATGTTTTATGTGAATTGGAAAAACTATATTCCAACGGAACACATCTCGCAACTAAACGATACAATCCAACGAACTGTTTCCATTGTAATCGGCATGATCCCTTCGGGGATGCTGTTGCTGACCAGCATTGCATTGACACTTGGTATTTTACGTCTGATGGCCCGGAACACGCTTGTCCAAGACCTTTATTCGTTGGAAATGCTTGCACGCGTCGATGTATTATGCTTGGATAAGACAGGCACGATCACGGATGGTAGAATGAAAGTAAACGATTGTATGCTTTTACACAACCCCACCGAATATTCGATCAACGAATTAATGGGATCTTATTTAAATGCCCTGCAGGATAATAATCAAACCTCCATTGCGCTTTATAATTATTTTGGACATAACAGCGCCTTAAAAGCAATCGATACGCTTCCATTTTCCTCCGTACGCAAACTCTCCGCCGTTTCTTTTGCGGAAATCGGAACGATTGTTATGGGGGCTCCGGAATTTGTATTAAATACCCTGCCGGATAAAATTAACCGGATCATAAATCAATACACCTCAACCGGCTTACGAGTCCTTTTAATCGCGATTGCTCCTGGAAAGATTATGGACGGGAAACTTCCCGCCGGGCTGAAACCCTTGGCTATCCTATCGATTGCAGACAATATACGCGACGAGGCGACTGACACGATCCGCTGGTTTAAAGAGAACGATGTCGCGGTAAAGGTCATTTCTGGCGATAATCCTGTTACGGTTTCCGAAGTGGCGCGCCGCGTCGGAATTGCACAAGCGGACAAATATATTTCGCTGGAAGGCCAGAATGACAAAGAAGTAATTTCCGTTGCGAATAAGTACACTGTGTTTGGGCGAGTTTCGCCCGAACAAAAAGCCATCCTTGTTAAAGCCATGAAATCGGTCGGACATACAGTAGCCATGACCGGAGATGGCGTCAATGATATTTTGGCAATGAAAGAGGCTGACTGTGCTGTCAGCGTCGCCTCAGGCAGCGAGGCGGCAAAAAACGTCAGCCATATTGTGTTAATGGACAATAATTTTGCTTCTATGCCGAATGTGGTTTTTGAAGGACGACGAGTGATCAACAATATACAAAATTCTTCCTCGCTATACCTGATGAAAACACTTTTTACAACCTTTTTTGCCATTATCTCCATCTTTTTGGGTCAGGTTTATCCCTTCAAAACCAACAACTTGATGTTGATGGAAGTTTTTGTAATCGGTGTCGCCACTTTTTTCCTGTCCTTGCAACCCAACAAGAACCGTGTCAACGGAAAATTCTTGCCATATGTCCTATCCAGGGCCGTTCCTTGTGCAATTGTTTTAGTTCTTGCCGTCGAAAGTACGCTTGTTGTCAACGCTTTTTTCCCGGGGCACTTCGGAGGACACTTAGACGAAATTTCGGTCTATATTATTACGTTCGCTGGATTGGTGATGTTGTACCGTGTTTGTTTGCCCTTAAATTTATATCGAACGGTTCTATTGCTTGCGATGTGCAGCGGTTGTATTATAGGGCTAACCGTATTTCCCAGCATGTTCCTGGGGCGAGGTTATACGGCATTAGATTTTACCAGCGCATTGTATGTGATCGTCGTTATACTTCTATGTGTTCCCCTATCCGAATTTGCGATTCGAGCATACGACAAGTGGCAGATTAACAACAAAAAAAGGAAGCTTTCTTTACCGTTAGAAAAAGATTAAATTTCACTGAGAAGATGCGGGGTTAATTTGCCGGATTTTACAAAAAAAGCGAATCGCATAACAGTTGATTCTCCATGAATCAAAAAGCTCCCGCGTTTAATCTGATTCCCATAAGGAATTTTTGCACAGAATATAGGTAAAATATAGCGCACTATACCTTGCAAGCAAGGCAAGTGCGCTTTTTTTACTTTTATCGCTGTATCGTCTTCAAATGGTTTTATAATAGTTAGCGAAATACTAATGGCGTTGAAAACAGGTAAAACAGCATGCAAAACTTTAATAATTTTCCGCCGTTTTATCAGCGAGTATGCATAGACACACAATTCAAATAAAGAAAAAGCAACCGATTTATTTGATAACAGATCGCAAAAATTTATCGAGAAAATAAAGAAGGGTATCGTGTACGTCGAATGGAACGTTAACGGACGATTATTAAACTTATCAGGAAATTAAAAAGAGCGAAGAACTTCCGGATTCTTCGCTCTTTTTAACCTCTATGAGCATTGCCCGTTTCGCGGGGGCTTTGTTGTTGGAAAATTATTCAAAAAATTTAATTGGTTTGCTCCGGAGTATTGTTGTTCTCCTCTGATTGAGAAGAGGATTCCGTTGGCCCATTTTCATTGCTGTTCTCCGCTTGGATAAGATCCGGCTCCTCGTTTTCTTCCTCCGTCTCGCGCGGCGCGACAGCGACCGTAGCCACCTTTGCATCTTTCAGCCGCATGATACGCACGCCCTGTGTATTCCGACCGATCATCGATATATCTGCAACGTGCAATCGAATAATTGTACCGTTATCCGAAATAACCATAAGATCTTCCGATTCGCTGACAAGTTTTAAATTCACAAGATAACCGGTTTTCTCATTGAAAATGCCTGCTTTGATCCCTTTGCCTGCGCGCCCCTGCAAACGATAATCCTGTATATCCGACCGTTTTCCGTATCCGTTGGACGTCAATGTGAAAATCTGACGATCGGGCTTAATCACCAGCATATCAACCAAACAGTCGTCGTCACTTAACTTAATTGCGCGAACACCCTGCGTATCTCGACCCATCGAGCGAACATTTTCTTCGCTGAACCGAATACATTTTCCTTCCCGCGAAGCGATGATCAACTCATCGTTTCCGGTCGAAAATTGAACAGAGATCAACTCGTCGCCCGGATTAATTTTAATCGCGATTTTGCCGACTTTTCGAATATTATAAAATTCTTCCAAATTTGTTTTTTTGATTAGCCCGTTCTTGGTTGCCATGGCAATATAGCCGCTTTCCATATCCTTAACCAAAGGAATGACCGAAGTAATCTTTTCATCTTGGCCAATTTGCAACAAATTGACGATCGCGCGGCCGCGTGCCTGTCTTTGAGCCTCTGGAATTTCATATCCTTTGATGGAATATACCTTTCCAAAACTCGAAAAGAACAAGATATCGTCGTGCGTCGAACACACAAACATGCGTTCAATAAAATCCTCGTCTTTGGGTTTGTGAGCCGTAATTCCCATGCCGCCGCGCTTTTGTGCCCTATATTCGGAAACCGGCTGACGCTTAATATAACCGGAATGCGTCATGGAAACGACGATATCTTCTTCTTCAATCAAGTCTTCAATATCAATCTCTCCATAATCAAGGGATAACTCCGTTTTACGTTCACTCGGAAATTTTGCACGAATTTCCAACAGATCCGCTTTGATGATCTGTAAAACCCTCTCCTCTTTTGCAAGAATATCTTTTAGATCCGCGATGGTCCGCTCCAGTTCAGCAAGTTCTTCCTGTAATTTTTCGACTTCCAAAGAAGTAAGTCTTTGCAAGCGCATCTCCAAGATCGCATTTGCCTGCTTGTCGGTTAATTCGAATGCCTGCATCAAACGCTCGCATGCGATATTTTTATCCGCCGATTGTTTGATGATCGATATCACCTCATCAATATTGGCCAAGGCCAGGACTAGGCCGGATAGGATATGCGCACGCTCCTCCGCCTTATTCAGATCAAATTTCGTTCGGCGGACGATCACGTCTTTTTGATGTTCAATATAGTAATGGATACATTCCTTTAGGTTTAATACCTTCGGTTCACCGTCAACCAACGCAAGCAAAATAATGCCGTTTGAGGTCTGCAACTGTGTATGCTTATATAAAGTATTCAAGACAACCTGAGCATTGGCATCTTTACGCAGCTCAATCACGATGCGCATACCGTCTCGGTCGGACTCCTCGCGTATATCCGAAATCCCCTCCACACGCTTATCCTTGACAAGATCGGCTATATTTTCAATCAATCGTGCTTTATTGACTTGATACGGAATCTCACTGACAATAATCCGCGTCCTTGTTGTGTTCCCAGATGTAAAATCCTCGATCTCGCACTTTGCACGCAGAATATAATTGCCTCGACCTGTTCGGTAAGCGCGTTTGACCCCGGCTCTTCCCATTAAAATGGCACCGGTCGGAAAATCAGGCGCCGGAATGTATTCCATCAATTCATCGATCGTGATGTCGGGATTTTCCATTTGCGCAATGACACCGCTGATGACCTCTGCAAGATTATGCGGCGGAATGTAAGTCGCCATCCCGACAGCGATCCCATCGCTTCCGTTGACAAGAAGATTCGGAAAACGGGAAGGCAACACGCACGGCTGCATGCCGGTATCATCAAAAGTCGGATAATAATCCACCGTTTCTTTGTCTAAGTCACGCAACATTTCAGCCGCCAATTTAGACATACGCGCTTCTGTGTATCGCATCGCAGCGGGCG
The DNA here is from genome assembly GCA_944328645.1 of uncultured Clostridia bacterium. GTDB lineage: Bacteria > Bacillota > Clostridia > Christensenellales > Borkfalkiaceae > Borkfalkia. Next base: position 14,599 of record CALVHT010000164.1, on the reverse strand, counting down.
GATCACCATCCACTGACCCGAAATTCCCGTGCCCATCGACCAGCGGAAAATTAATTGTAAAATCCTGCGCCAAACGGACCAATGCATCATAAACAGCCGAATCGCCATGCGGATGATATTTACCTAAAACGTCACCGACAATACGAGCACATTTACGATATGCTTTATCGTTGTATAAGCCCATTTCATGCATCGAATATAATATTCGTCGATGAACCGGCTTGAGGCCATCTCGCACATCCGGAATGGCGCGGCTGACGTTGACCGCCATTGCATAAGCGATAAATGACTTACGCAATTCGTCGTCCACTTCCACATCGATCATATTGGTCATTTCTAAGGTTTTTCGAAACTCTTCGGTTAACTCAGGACTTGTCTCTTTTTTCGCCATTATAATTTCCCTCAAATATCCAATTCTGCAACAAGTTTGGCGTTCTCTTCAATAAACTGCCGCCGCAATTCAGGTTTTTCACCCATCAACAAGGAGAACATTTCGTCTGCTTCGACGGCATCTTTCATATTAACACGAAGTAGCGTGCGTGTTGCGGGGTTCATCGTGGTTTCCCAAAGCTGCTCTTTATTCATCTCCCCCAAACCTTTGTATCGCTGCAACTCAAATTTCCCGGGATTCGCGTTTCGGTATGCTTCCAATTCTTCATCGGAATACATATATTTTTCTTCTTTCCCGCGCGTCGCTTTATAAAGCGGAGGCTGTGCGATATAAACATGCCCATTCGCAACCAGCGGCCGCATAAAGCGAAAGAAGAAGGTCAACAACAAGATTCGAATGTGGCTTCCATCCACATCCGCATCGGTCATGCATATGATGCGATCATAACGCAATTTGCTTTCATCAAAATCGTCCGAAATACCGCACCCAAAAGCGGTAATCATACTTTTGATCTCTTCATTTTCCAGTACACGATTCAGCCTGGCTTTTTCGACATTTAAAATTTTTCCGCGCAGAGGGAGGATCGCTTGAAAACGGCGATCGCGTCCTTGCTTAGCTGTACCGCCAGCCGAAGCGCACGCAACAATATATATTTCACACAATTCAGCGCGTTTCTCACTGCAGTCGGCCAATTTGCCGGGCAATGTCGTACTTTCCAAAATCCCTTTCCGACGCGTCAACTCACGCGCATTGCGGGCTGCATCGCGGGCTTTTTGTGCCGTTATACAGCGCAAGATCAGTTCTTTTGCCTGCGCAGGATTTTCTTCAAGGTATGTTCCTAAGTGTTCCGTTGTCGTACGCTGGACAAAGGTGCGCATTACACTGTTTCCAAGTTTTGTTTTGGTTTGGCCTTCGAATTGCGGCTCCGTAAGTTTGACGGATACAACGGCAGTAATACCTTCGCGAACGTCTTCTCCCGTTAATTTATCATTCTCTTTTAAAATATTCAGTTTTTTCCCTGCATCATTTATAACTTTGGTTAATGCGGCTTTAAAACCGTCTAAATGCGTTCCGCCTTCTTCAGTGTGGATATTGTTTGCATAACTGAAAATGGTTTCATTATAACCATCATTATATTGGATGGCAACCTCTATAGAGTTCTCGTCCTGCGTTTCCTCAAAATATACCGGTCGATCGAATAAGGTCTCTTTGTTTCGATTTAAATCCTCCACAAAATGCAATATACCGCCTTCGTAACAGAATTCGTCGTGCTTCGGAGGATTTTCTCGATCGTCTCGAATCGTAATCTTGAGCCCTTTATTCAGATAGGCCAATTCACGCAAACGTATCTTTAAATTATCATAATGAAACTGGATTGTTTCAAAAATATCATTATCCGGATAGAAAGTAACCCTTGTACCTGTTTTTTCCGTATCCCCTACGACAGCAAGCGCACGTTGCGGAACTCCGCGGTTGTAGATTTGCTTGTAAATATGCCCATTTTGATACACCTCTACTTCCAGCCATTCGGATAATGCATTGACTACGGAAAGCCCAACTCCATGCAATCCGCCGGAGATTTTATAACCTCCGCCCCCAAATTTACCGCCTGCATGTAGTTTTGTTAAAACCAATTCGACAGAAGAGATCCCTTCTTTATGATGAATGCCCGTCGGAATTCCACGCCCGTTATCTTCTACCGAACAAGAGCCGTCCGAATTGATCGTCACACCAATCGCCGTGCAGTAGCCCGCCAAAGCTTCGTCGATCGAATTATCCACGATCTCTTGCACAAGATGATGCAAACCTCGTTCGTCCGTCGAGCCAATATACATGCCCGGGCGTTTTCGCACCGGTTCCAGCCCTTCCAAAACCTGGATCTGTTCTTCTCCGTAAGTACCTTGCACCTTATCTGCCATATATTTGATCTCCTACTTTGCGCAATCTGGCAAATTACCTTTTACCCTCTTATTATACCATATTTGCCCTTTAAAAGAAAGCATTTCATGCCCATAAAACAAATGTTTTTTTTGCAATCGCGTTTAACGCCGTTAATTAGCCCTCAATGACACGAAAAAAATGATTTTGATAAAACAATCGGAAATTAATATAAATATATTTTTTTGAATGGTATAGTTTGGTTTTTTTTGCAAATACTATAAGAACTAAGCTCCGGAGGAAATAGTTATGCAATGCGGAAATTGTGGTAACGAGTGTAAATCGGCAAGCGTTTACGTGTGTAGCGATTGCGGAAATTACTTTTGCCCTGCATGCGGCAAAGAACAAAACTCAATTTGTCCAAAGTGTTTCGGTAGATTAAACAGGCTGAGCTAAATTTCCAATCCGATTCAAAAGTAAAAGCAAGCACCTTCCACGGTAAATGTAGTATCCTGGAAGGTGCTTGCTTTATTTCAGAAAACATTAGGTTTATTCAAAATTCTGCTGCGGGATAATTCCGTCCCGAATACAATCAATCAAATGGCGTTCATATTTTCGAATGCCCTTAACATCGCATGTCTCTGCTTTTTGTTCCGCCGCACTCAACTCACGCAAAGCGGCGATTCGATCGCCGTTGACATATAGCTCATATGCCGCAGAGATTCGGTAGGATTGTAAGGTTTTTTCTCCACGAAGATATTGCTTGAGCTGCGCATATAGCTGCTTGGCCTGCGTCTTGTCTTCTTTCATACTGCACTCGCAAAAAAGAATGTCTGCCAAAATCTCGTTACGAAATGCTTTGGGAACATATTCTAAAAGTTCGTGCAATCGATTGCTCGCCATGATTGCCGAAGGTATATCTCCGCAATCGATATAATACATGAGTCGATAATCGGTCAACACAATGAAATTCCAATCATCCTCCGGAAGCTGGGGCAAACCAAAATACAATCCTTTGTCTATTTCCGACGGAGCCAACCCTTGAAACAAATATCCTTCAATGGTCAGTATGTTGACAGCAGTCATACAAGACGAATCTCTTTTGGCTAAGCCAAAAATCACGCCACCGTCCGTGTTTAAATCCGAAGAATAACGCGGAAGCAGATTGTAAAAGAATAAATAAAAGGAATACGGCAAACCAGAACAAATAAAAGCAAATAACACGAACGGCAAAGAAGTATAAAAATACAGTGCGGTTGCCGTGCCTGCCATAAATAGAAAGGAAAAAAACAATCCGCCAGAGGTCATACACCGAAATCTTGCATATAGATTGTGTGAAGTTTTCGGAATCATTTCTGTCATTCCTGCAACGGAGTCCGGGATTTCCCCCAAAGTAGCATGCAACCTTCCGCCACGCCGATACACTTTTAAAAAACCGATTCGCAAGCTGTTGAAACGAAATCCTCGAGCTAACCCGAACAAAATATGCCCTGCTTCATGAAACGCACAACAAACAAAACTACATAAGATTCCACCGGCAACCAAGCTGATGATTAGAAGAGCTGAATCGTATTGGGCCCAAAATTGTTTGTAGGCTAAATAGACGACTAAACCAGCCAAAGCAAACGATATGATCCAAACGATGCCTCGGAGTATACGTTCTATGATCCGAATCATCGATCTACGCCCCCATTCTTTTCCAGGAGATAGCCCTCCAAATTATCCGCTTCACTGATCGTGACCGCAGAGATATTTTGTCTCTTTAGCAACATACCGAACAAAAGAGCACCGCCGCCTAAAATATCAGCCCGGCGTCGATCCATGCCTTTCAGTTGAATACGTTCCTCTTGCGACATGGAAAGCAACCGTTTTGCCCAAGATTCGATTTGCAATGCGGTCATCGTTTTGCCATGGATTATTTTTGAATCATATGGCTCAACCGCGTATTCCAGCGCAGCCAAAGACGTTGCTGTTCCGCCGATCGCAATCCACGGCGCAGCATACGGCACGCCCGAAAAAGCGTCCATTTTTTCTGCAATACAATGCGAAAGCTTTGCCGGGTCTTCTCCGCAAGAATCCCTTAAACGCACCGCACCAATCGGCACACTGACGGCATAGACGACCTTTCCGTTTTTTCCGACCGTAACTTCCGTACTTGCACCGCCGATATCGATGATACCGCCGTCTCTTCCTTCCAAAGCGCCCAAAAAGCCAAGCAAAGCTTCCCGTTCTCCGCTCAATATGTCAACACTCATACCGAACGTCTTTTGAACGATAGCCACAAATTCTTTGCCGTTGGATGATTCCCGAACGGCAGCCGTGGCAAATAAGTCGATTCGGTCGACCTTTTCAGCTTCCGCAATTTGGATAAAATCTCCGATTGCTTGGATTGTACGTGTAATAGCTGCAGGCGCAAGACACCCGGTGAAAGCAAGTCCCTCACCTAGCCGTGTAGTCGATATTTTTTTCGATAATGAGCAACCGTCCGCCCACAATAGCAGGCGGACGGAATTAGAGCCTATGTCAATAACTGCATATTTCATAGACGATTTCCTCTTTATTGTCTATACTATATAGCAAAATATTTTTCTGGAAATCGCACGAGGAGGAAGCGTTCGACAATGTATTGACCGAAACATCACCTGCTCCGATCATTTCCAGTTTGCGTGCCGCCATCTCCAGCCACATACGACTTTTATAAATTTCTATATCGTCCTCGCTGGTAGCGATAATCTCTTGATATAAAGCGATCTGTTCACGCAACTCCTGTTCCAGGTTTTTTTTCTCGGAAACGGATATTATTTGATAGACCATAAAGACGACCAAAAAAACCAACAGAATTACCGCGGTAACCGTCGAACCGATCACAATTCTTTTAAATTTCTCTTCCTTCATTCCGTACCGACAGCCGCGCTAATCGTGCTTTGCGGCCGCTCCTGTATCTATTATATATTCTTTTTGTAAAAAAAGCAAGTAATCTGTGCAAACTTCCGCGATACAGATAAAAACCCGCCACTGCCGCGAGCAACAGGAACAGTCTTACATTCGGAAAACAAAAGAGGACGGAAAATGCAACAAAGAGCGTTCCAAATAAAAGACCAAAAAGAATATCCAGCGTGATCTGGATCCCCCCTTTTTTTTGAAAAGCTCTATACCCAAGCTCAAAACATTCATGCAAAAGCCCTGCAAATTCCCCGCAGCATAGACAGGCAACCAACCAATAGGCTAAATTGCTCATTTTGCAAACAATCTTTTTGTCAATTTAACATGTTTGGAACCGAATCGTACCCCGCTAATTTTCCCTGTTGCCGAAAAATTCCCGTCAGATTTGGAAAATTGGACAATTTTTAAATCGTCCCCTGTAATAAAAGCGCGACCATTGTCCAGGGTTAACGTGATCTGTTGTGCCGAAAACGCATCGACGCTCTCTACTGCCGTGATCGTAATTTTTTTCTGTTGCTCGATCAATGTACTTTGCACACGCGCTTCATCCATGAAGATTCTCCCCGAAATTTCCTTTGATGATTTATTGTATGTGTTGGGAAAATCGTTTATGAAAGAATCAGGCCTTTTTTTCTTTTGCGCGCGCTTTGGCACGCTGTTCGCTGTCTAAAATACGCTTACGAATTCGTAGACCGATCGGGGTGACCTCTAACAATTCATCGTCGTTTAAAAACTCCAAGCACTCCTCAAGGCTCATTTTTTTAGGAGTATTTAAGCGCATGGCATCATCGCTGCCTGCCGCTCGTGTATTTGTCATATGCTTTTTTTTGCATACGTTAACATTGATATCTTCGCTCTTGGGCGAAACGCCGACCACCATTCCTTCATAAACCTGCGTACCAGGCTCAACAAACAGCGTTCCACGGTCTTGCGCATTGAACAAACCGTACGTAACAGCCTCGCCCGTTTCAAAGGCAACCAAGGAACCGGTATCGCGCCGTTTTAAATCTCCCTTATAGGGTTGATACTCAAAAAAGATCGAGTTTAATACCCCTTCACCTTTGGTCTGTGTTAAAAATTCGCTTTTATATCCAAACAATCCTCTGGCAGGAATTAAAAATTCCAAGCGCATTCTAGAGCCAACTGCACTCATATGAACAAGTTCGCCCTTTCGTTCTCCCATGCTCTGAAAAACAGCACCGGTACCTTCCTCTGGAACATCGACGATCAAGCGCTCCACCGGTTCATACAACTGCCCGTCAATGGTTTTGTACAAGACGCGCGGGGTGCTGACTTGAAATTCATAGCCTTCGCGGCGCATATTTTCGATAAGAATGGACAGATGCATTTCCCCTCGGCCACTAACTTTAAATGCCTCGGCCGTGTCTGTGTCTTCCACTTTCAACGAAACATCTTTCAACAATTCACGGTACAGTCTCTCGCGCAGATGACGTGAAGTAACAAATTTCCCCTCTTTGCCTGCAAACGGGCTGTCGTTGACGGAAAATGTCATTTCAACCGTCGGTTCACTGATTTTAACGAAAGAAACCGCCTCCACATTGTCGGAACCGCATACCGTATCCCCAATATTGATGCCCTCCAAACCCGAAAAGCAAACAATATCGCCCGCTTTTGCAGTTTCAACCGGAACACGCGACAATCCTTCAATTTGATACAGATTGACAAGCTTCCCGCGTTTATTTAGTCCGGGGATATTATAATTGCAGACCGTAACTTCTTGGTTTGCTCGAACCGTGCCACGCTCGATACGCCCGATGCCGATTCTTCCAACATAATCATTGTAGTCGATGGATGAAACGAGAAGTTGCAACGGAGCTGTTTCATCTGCATTCATCGGCGGAATATGGTTAAGGATTGTATCAAACAACGGTGTTAAATCCTTCCCTTCTTGATCGGCGTATCGTGACGCGGTTCCTGCTCTGCCAGAACAAAAAACGATCGGACTATCCAGTTGTTCGTCAGAGGCATTCAAATCAATCAAAAGCTCTAAAATTTCGTCTTGCACTTCCGCGATCCGGGCATCGGGGCGATCGACTTTGTTGACGACAATAATTAAACGATGGTTCAGCTCCAATGCCTTTTGCATAACAAAACGCGTTTGCGGCATCGGCCCCTCCGCTGCGTCTACGAGCAAAAGCACTCCGTTGACCATTTTCAACACCCTTTCAACCTCGCCACCAAAATCGGCATGGCCAGGTGTATCGATGATATTGATTTTCACCCCATGATAATGAATGGAAGTATTTTTTGCCAAGATCGTGATCCCGCGTTCGCGTTCAATCGCGTTCGAATCCATTATGCGATCTTCGACGATCTGGTTCTCTCGAAAAGTGCCGCTCTGCCGCAGCATTTGATCGACCAAAGTCGTTTTCCCATGATCTACGTGTGCAATGATTGCCACATTTCTCAAATCGTTCCGAATCAAAATATTTCTCCTAATGCTCAAAAATACCGTACCTATTCTAATACTTTTTGCCTAATTTCGCAATTATTTTCACGCAAAAATTCGAAAGAGAAGTCTAAAATCCCTGTCTTTTTCCCCCTTTAAGCCATCCAAGGGGCCGGGAAAGTACGATTCTCCAAAAACCATGCCGTGTCTTTCAGCAAAACCCCATCGTTTTCCGAACAATGCACCGTAACACCGTTCTTGTTTGAGCTTACGACTATATTTCCATGCAAGGATTCAAAACCCACATCGACATACTTTCCCTTTGCCGCATCGTATTCGACCTGGCTGCATGAAGTTACATAAACTTGATCGGTGTATTCGGCAAATCGATCAATCGTGACTTGGTATGGAAATGTGTTTTCCAAATTTTGCGTATATTCCACACTGCCTGCACTGCAGCTGACACAAATAATCTCGGGCTGAATTTGTTGCAGCAGCGTTTCTGAGGAAGAGGTCTCCGAACCATGGTGTCCAGCTTTAAATAATTCCACCTGCGGCAGATCATTATACTGCACAAGCTGTTCTTCGCCCTCCTTTTCTAAGTCACCGGTAAATAAAAAAGACTTATCTCCTTGCCGAAAAAGCACGCATACGGAATAGTTGTTTTCGTCGCTGCTGGAATGTTCGTAAAAGTAATTATACAAGATCTCCATCTCAACACCTTCTGATACGTTGTACACCCGCTGCGCGCCGTTTTCATTATTCCAACACTCCAAAGCCGTGTAGTGTTTTGCGCCGGCCGAAACTTCTTCGTCACGTTTTTCGCAATAGCGCTGATATACGGCCGTATCTTTATTCGTGAGAGGAAAATCAATGATCACTTTGCACTCGTAACGATCAAAAATACTGGGCGATTTCGTACTTCCGGCAAACCCAGCAATATGGTCCTGATCCGCATGGGTGGCAATCACATACTCCAATGTTCCATCCTGACAAAAACGATCTATGTATGCTGCGGTCGTATCTGTACTGTTTTCTCTGGAACCTGCATCGATCAGTATATCGGTATCCCCCGCTTTGATATAAATGCTGTCTCCGGTATACTGGTTTCCGAGCTCCATAAAATGAATTTGAAGGTCTCCGCTCACATATATGTCGCCCCCAGTTGGACGCTTTATATAAGTATAAAAACAAAACGCCGCAACCAATCCCACGATTAAAGCCAATACGCAGACCAAAAAAGTGAACCCTGCCGATGTTTTTTTAGTTGCCATTATCCTCTCCTCCAACAGGATCTCCCACGATCACCTTTCGAACCAATTGATAATCACCCCAGCGAATATCATCGACTGTATAAACAATTGAATACGTACCCGTCTCCGAGACGTCTACCGTATCCCCTCCCACCAGCACTCGATCCGAAATATCTCTTCCGAATGAAACAATCGTCACCCCTTCATCCGTAAACAATGCCCCTTCCTCCAAATAAACCTCTTTCGGCCCATTTAACTCAAAGCGATCATTTTTGGTCAGGAATACAGAAAGCCCGACCCCGCAGAAACTCCCGATCAAAAAAAAGATGATCGCTAAAACCAGCGATGCAGTGCTTATTTTTTTGGTTGCCTTCCCTGCAATTTTTTTTGCGGTATTTTTATTCGAAGCCATAAGATATCCTCCTTCTTTTGCATTGTATCATATTTTCTGAAAAAAGTAAAATCTCAAGTTTATCCGAAAAAAACAAAAAAATAAGAAGAAATGCGTAATTCCTTACACATTTCTTCTCTTTTTTGCCTTGTTCATCATAAAAACAATTTTTTTTGCAGTGAAAACAACTATTTTGAATCAACAGATCCTTTTTTTTATTTTTTGCAAAAAATTCATCCTTACAGCGACAAGACTTTATCAGCAAGCAACAGTTTATCACTGCAAACCCTTCTCATAAACTTTCTCTTTCGAAATCTCTTCATTCAACGGATCTGCTTCTCTGTTGCTGACAAAAGTATTATTTGCACAGGATGAATTATTATGCGTAGTCCCCGGCTGGAAATATTATACTCGAATCTGCCCATCCCCAACAATTTGGTATTTATATGAAGTCAATTCTCGTAACCCCATCGGTCCTCGCGCATGCAACTTTTGTGTCGAAATCCCCATTTCTGCCCCCAGCCCGAATTCAAAACCGTCTGTAAAACGGGTGCTGGCATTCACATAGACAGCCGCACTGTCGACTTCGCGCAAAAAACGTTCGGCATATGCCGAATTCTCTGTCACGATACAGTCGCTATGATGCGTACCATAACGGTTGATATGAGCGATCGCTTCATCCAGCCCTTGCACAATTTTGATAGAAATTTTTAGTGAAAGAAATTCTTTTGCAAAGTCTTCGGTTGATGCCAAAGCAAGTTCCGGCATTAGGGTACGGCATTTTTCACAGGCCACGATTTCAACGCCTTTGTCTCTTAAAGCCTGCACTATATTACCAAGTTCTCGCTCCGCGATTGCCTCGTCCAAAAGAAGACTTTCACACGCATTGCAAACCGAAGTTCTTTGCGTCTTAGCATTGATCAAAATCGGCAGCGCCTTTTCCATGTTTGCAGATTGCTCAATATAGACATGGCAATTCCCTGTTCCGGTTTCAATAATAGGGACCGTCGCGTTTTGTACAGCATTCTGGATCAGCCCGGCGCTTCCTCGAGGGATCAAAACGTCCACCACGCCATTCATGCGCATAAATTGTATCGCCCCTTCGCGAGAAGTGTCTTCAATCAGCTGAATAAACTCAGGATTAAACCCTGCTGCACGAATAGCATTTTTCATTACCGTACAAATCGCAATGTTGGAGTAAATTGCATCTTTACTTCCCCGCAGAACGACAGCATTACCGCTTTTCAAAGCGAGGCCGATCGCATCGGCGGTAACATTCGGGCGTGCTTCGTAAATAATGCCCAATACTCCTAACGGTACTCGTACACGGCGAAGGTGCAATCCGTTATATAATGTGCGTTCTTCTAAAATTTCACCGATCGGGCAAGCCAACTCTTCCAGCTTTTCCAGCCCTGCGGCGATTCCGTCGATTCGTTTTTCAGTAAGCAACAAACGGTCGATAAATTGTTCCCCACGCGTACAGCCAGCAATATCCTTTTTATTTTCTTCGATAATTTGTTGGGCATGTTTCCGCAGGGCATTTGCTGCAGCCGCAAGCATTGTATTCATTTCCGATTCGCTTGCCAAGGCAATGGCTTGTAAGTTTTCTTTTGCGCTATAGCAAGCATCCGCAACTGTAACCATTGAAACTTTCCCTCCATATTTTATTTATGACAGGCGTAATACTTCACAAATCGAAAATATTATTCTTCATCGTCATCAGGAAGGTCAACATTGTGGTAGACGTCTTGAACATCATCCAATTCATCTAATTTTTCCAACAATTTGATAAACGTTTCCGTATGTTCTGGACTGAGTGTAATCTTATTTTGCGGAATCATACGAACATCCGCTTCCAAAAACTCGATCCCTTTTCCTTCCAAAAATTTTCGTACATCCGAAAAAGTAGCCGGATCCGTATAGATCTCAAAAGCATCCTCTTGTACGATCACATCATCCGCACCTGCTTCAATGGCATATTCCGTAATCAAATCTTCCGTTAACTCCAATGTTCTTTCAACAACTAAAATACCCTTGTTGCTGAACATATATGAAACACATCCGGTATTGCCTAGCTCACCGCCACATTTGGATAAAGTACTGCGAACGTCTCCTGCGGTTCTATTTTTATTGTCGGTCAATGTATTGATGATCAATGCGCTGCCACCGACGCCATAGCCTTCATAGACCAGCGTTTCGTAGTTCACATTGCCCAACTCCCCAGCCGCTTTTTTGATACAACGCTGAATGTTATCGTTTGGCATATTGTTCGCCTTTGCTTTTGCAATAACGTCCGCTAATTTGCTGTTTGTATCCGGGTTCGGATTCGTTTTTGCGGCAACCGCAATTTCTCTGCCCAATTTTGTAAATATACGGCCACGCGCCGCATCCGCTTTTCCTTTTTTCGCCTGTATATTATGCCATTTGCTATGCCCTGACATAAACGATTTCTCCTTTTCAAGAATTTAGTGTTTGATTGTCTGTACCAACGCAGCCCTGTTTGTTTTGCTGTAAAATATACATGAGAATCCCCGCTGCAACGCCGGCATTTAAACTCTCGCAGGTAGCTTGCATCGGAATCCGAACTGTATGCGTACATATGGAGCGAATCGATGCACTCACTCCGTTCGCCTCATTACCAATAACCAAGCAGTATAGATTTGGCGTTCGGAACGAAAAAACATTTTCTCCCTCCATATCGGCGCACAAACAAGGAATATTTTGCAGTACCGCAAACAATGCGGCATCGTCCTCCACAATATGAAGGCGCACAAAAAAAATCCCGCTCATAGATGCACGAACGCACTTTAAAGAAAAAGGATCCGCACACCCACGCAAATAAATATCATGAAATCCTGCCGCATTGGCTGTTCGAATGATTGTCCCAAGATTACCGGGATCAGCAATTCCGTCTAACAACAGCGATACCCCCTGCGGCGGTTCGACCGCACAGTTCGGTATCTTCAATACCGCCAAAATCCCCTGCGGCGTCGCCTCGTCGGACAACTTGGTAAAAACACCGTCCGATACCGTGACAACGGTACATGCGTCCATTGTATCGCCGGAATAACTTTCTGACCGGACTATATAAACGATTTCATACCCGCACGCAAGTGCTTCGCGGACCTGTTTAATCCCCTCAACAATATATTCACCGTAAATACGACGAAATTTTTTTTCATGCAGGGACAACACATACCGCACGATCGGATTGTTCCTGGAAGTAATTACCATAAAAATACGGAAAAAACCTTCTTACAAAATAAGAAGGTTTTGCGATTCCTTTTACGCGATAGCCGCTTTTGCTTTTTCCGCCAATGCGGCAAACGCCGCTGCATCGTTGACGGCAATATCCGCAAGCACCTTTCTGTTTAGATGAATACCAGCCATTTTCAGGCCATGCATAAACTTGCTGTATGAAAGCCCGTTCATTCTTGCCGCGGCATTGATTCGTGCGATCCAAAGTTGACGAAAATCTCTTTTGCGATTTTTTCTGCCGACATATGCATACATCAGCGACTTCATCACAGCCTCGCGCGCTATTCTGTAAGAGCGGCTTTTTGACCCGAAGTAACCCTTCGATATCTTAAATATTTTTCTGCGCTTTTTGACAGCGTTCACACCTCTTTTAATACGCATACCTCTATCTCCTTATTGATTATTTCTTGTAGGGAATCAGTTGATTCTTCACCGTAGCTTCCTGCGTTTCATTGACAAATGCTGTCTGCCGGAGATTTCTCTTCCGCTTACGAGGCTTGTTCCCTGTCTTGTGATTTTTGCCGGATTGCGCCCTTTTTACTCTGCCGCTTCCGGTAATGTCAAACCGTTTTTTCGAGCCGCTATGCGATTTCTGTTTAGGCATACTGAATATCCTCCGAAATTATTTTCTACATAAAGCGTTTTGTTTTCCAAATACAAAAATAAAACACCGTATTTCCATTTTGTTTATTTTGCCGGAGAAAGCAACATTGTAATGTTCCTTCCTTCATTGGCCGGCTTCTTGTCCATAATTGCTTTGCCACCGAGCGTTTCAAAAAACTCATTCATCACGTCCACGCCCATCGACGCGTGCGCATTTTGCCTCCCTCGCAGACGGATAGAAACCATCACTTTATTGCCCGAATCCAAAAATTTCTGCGCCTGGCGTGATTTTACGTTTAGATCGTTCGTATCAATAGTCATGGAAAGGCGTACTTCCTTCACCTCGACCATCTTTTGATTTTTGCGAGACTCCTTCTCTTTTTTCCCCTGTTCGAATTTAAATTTCCCATAATCCATTATCTTACAGACAGGAGGCTTTGCCGTCGGTGAAATTTTCACCAAGTCTAAATCGCTTTCCTCTGCAAGGTGCAGGGCCTCACGAGAACTCATGATTCCAAGCTGCTGGCCGTCCGAACCGATCACTCTCACTTCTTGATCGCGGATCTCTCCGTTAATCTGATGCTGGTCTTTGATACGTCTATACCTTCCTTTTTTAGTATTTCCCGCTTCAGCGGAACAAATAAAGAAAGCGGGTTGTACAGCATAATACAACCCGCTTCTATCAATCATAATCAGACCGCGAAAAAACGCGCAAATATCATTACGAATGAGGCTCTTGCGACGCACTTGTCACAAGGCGAGAAGGTTCCTTCTGCTTTACCCAATGATAATACCAAATTTTTTCGAAAATGTCAAACAAAAAAACAACGATCCGGCAATTAAAAGACGATTTTTTCGTCATTCTCCTGTTTTACACGTGCCGCAAAATCCGCTAAAGACATCGAACCGATATCACCCTTTTCGCGCATACGAACCGCCACCGTATTTTCTTCTTTTTCTTTATCTCCAATAATAAGCATATACGGCAGTTTTTCCAACTGCGCCTCACGGATCTTATATCCGATTTTTTCATTCCGTTCATCCGTCTCAACACGAATTCCGTACGAGCGCAACATCGACTCTACTTGTTTGGCATAATCCAAGGATTTGTCTGAAACCGGTAAAATCTTCACTTGTACCGGCGAAAGCCAAACCGGAAATTTCCCGGCATAATGCTCAATCAAGATACCAATAAAACGCTCAATGGAACCAAAGACAACGCGATGAATCATGATCGGGCGATGTTTTTGCCCATCTTCGCCGGTGTATTCCAGCTCAAAACGCTGCGGCATTTGAAAATCCAACTGGATCGTACCGCATTGCCAGGTGCGGCCGATCGAATCCGTCAAATGAAAATCGATCTTGGGGCCATAGAACGCGCCGTCTCCCTCGTTGACGACATAGGATAAACCGAGCTCGTCCAAAGCTGCACGCAGTGCACTTGTCGCATTCTCCCAATCCTCGTCGCTTCC
>CALVHT010000163.1 GCA_944328645.1 uncultured Clostridia bacterium | reverse complement strand
TCGGCAATGAAAATCCGCCGACTAAAAAAATGTTTTTTCAGGCTAACAAAACACAGACGCTTGTTCAAACACATCACGTTGCATTGGGAGCTGCATTAAACTGTCCGATATTAAATAGGTAATGTTTCAAAAGCTAAATTATAAAACATATGTTTGATAGCTACATGCCATAATTTTAGAAAGATACAACGTGCGGCAATTCATGCTAAAAAGTACCATTTGGCACCGTAGCGTGTGCTTGGCATAGACAAGTCGGCGGCGTAGCTGACGGTGCGGCTGACGCCGCACCGTCACCCGCTCGCTGCGCTCGCGGGCGCCGAAGCCAAGCGCACGCCCGGACAAACAAAGCGGGCAAACGGAAATCAAAGGCGGCGACGGCGCGGGCGTTCGCCGCTAACCCGCTTGGCGAATCGCCCGCTTACTCCGTCGCGCCGGGCCTTGATTTTCACCGTTATGCGGTTCGTTATGTATTTTCGGGAGCTATTCGCTTTCATTTTCGGCCGGCAGATAGTTCGCGCGCATCCGATGCAACGCTATTGAGTGGGTGAGCTTTCGATTTTTAGGCATACCGGCAGACGGATTTTCGGGCAGTAAAATAGTGATAATTTTCCGCGTGTTAAAATGTTAATTTTTCACAAATGACGGCAGTGTGTGCGCTTAGCTATTAAACAAGCGCGCCGTTTTTTTACCGTCCCGAAACATGCGGTTTACATACGCTTGACATTACCCTGTGAGAGCAGGGCGTGCGCTTGGTATATATACAAGCGGTAAATTTTTTACCGGATACTCTCATGTGACCTCAATGTACCTTTTTGCCCCTCGTGAGAGCGAGGCGTGCGCTTGTCTTTGATACAAGTAGAGTATTTTAGCGTGCGACTTTAATGTGCCCTTAGTATACCTTTTTGTCTCTCGTGGCAGTGAGGCGTGGCTTGTCTTTGAAACAAGTAAATCATTCAGCGGGCAGGTTTCTCCTGTCCGTTTTCTCTTTCCGTGAGTTTTTCCAGCCCGTCCAGAAAAGAAGACACGAGCAGTTCATATTCTTCGCCGGACGTTTGGGGCTCGCCTACGGTATAGACCTTCAGACCGAGCGTGTTGTTCTTGACTTTTATCTCTTCCAATCAGCCCGCCTCCTTTTCGCTTAGTTTCTGTTGCAGGAACAGTAACAGCCGCTTGTTTTTCTGCCGTATGTACTCCGTGCTGTAATTCAGGTCAACCGCCGCGGCCTCCTGCGTGAGACCCAGAACGTACAGTTCGTAGTAAATGAGATACAAATCGAGCGGCGCAGATGTGATAGTTGCGGCATATGCGGCCGCCAATTCCGTTACGCTGTGCGGGAGAGTATCGAAGGCAGCGGAAAAACGCGCCTTGCTCGTATAGTACAGGCGTATTGTCTTTAATTGTTGTCTTATTTCGTTGAGCGTCATAGCGTTCTCCTCCCGTTGTGCGCTTATCTTAAACCTTAAACTCGCAAGGTTTTTGCGACTTTAAAAAATTTCTTTGAGAAAATTTACTTCCGGTGATAGCATAACTGTCAAACCTGCAAGTTTTCTTTAGGTTTGAAAAAAATTTCTTACACTACCACAAGGACAAAGAGTTTGTAAAGTCCGTGGTTTTCAGAAAAAGTCCTTTCACTTCTCCAAGGACACTTATCCCGAAAATATAGACATTGTTATAAATTTTCTCTCAAACTTTTTTCTTGCAGAGCTATTAAACCATCCGAATACGACAGTTTTTGTCGTATTTGAAAAACTTTTTTCTTGCAGTTTACAGGGAATTAGTGCCAAAACCTGTCCCTAATTTCAAAGTTGCTTTAATCTTACCGGTTAAAGGTGCAGGTTTTCTTCACCTTTCCAAAAATTCGTTCCCATTAAACCATGCAAACAAGACAGTTTTTGACCTGTTATTTAAATTTCTCCGAGAAAACAAAAAAAGACCGTGACCGCAGACAAAGTACAGACGATCTCTCGTCCGTCTTGCCTGACAGTCACGGTCACCCGGTTTTTCGTCGTCCTGCGACTACTTCCCGCGGCACTATTCCCACAGTCAGTAAAAGTTAGTCCGTGATATAAAGCGTCGCCGCTTGTTTGTGCTTTTATTCTACCACATCTCCGCGCCGTTTGCAACCAACGCCGCCGTTAGTAAAACCCAAGAAACCGCAACTCTTGTTGACAATTCAGCAACTCAAGGTGACATTTTCGTACCTTTCGGCTTTTGGATGTTGGGAGAGCGGCATTGTCTGTCAAAGGCGCGCAGCAATTTTTTGGGGGGATTGGAAACAGATAACTTTTACAAAATTCCTGCGCGTCCCCGTGAGGGCAGACCTTTGACAGACTGCGCCTTGCTCTCCCGTTTCGGTTGCGCCGAAAGGTACTTTCGATACGGAAAAGGTTCCCTCCGTTGGGGTTTTCTATGGATTTCCTACGTCTGGCTCTCCTGTTATTCCGTTCGGAAAAGTGCTATGCTTTCGGTAAAAAATTCACGGAGGATTTGTAAAACATGAAGACAGCGGCGGTCTATGCCAGATACTCATCTGACAACCAGACGGAACAGTCCATTGAAGGACAGTTAAGAGTATGCGAGGAATACGCGCAGAGGTACGATATCGTCATCGTAGATACCTACATTGACAGAGCCATGACGGGTACCAACGACAACAGGCCGGATTTCAGGCGCATGATAAAGGACAGCGCCAAAAAGTCCTGGGATTTCATTCTCGTTTACAAATTAGATAGGTTTTCCCGCAACAAGTACGAAACGGCGATCCACAAGAAAACGCTCAAAGACAACGGCGTGAAAGTTCTCTCCGCGATGGAGAATATCCCGGAAACGCCGGAAGGCATCATCCTTGAAAGCTTGCTCGAAGGCATGAATCAATATTTTTCGGCCGAGCTATCGCAGAAGATAAAGCGCGGAATGAGAGAAACGCGGCTCAAAGGCAACTATCAGGGCGGGCCGCTGCTGTACGGGTATAAGGTAGACGGCAGGAAGATCGTCATTGACGAAACCGAAGCGGAAACGGTGCGGTATATCTTCAGCGAGTATTCCAAAGGCGTTCACGTCAGCAGCATCGTAAAATCCCTGACCGACAGAGGCGTTTTCTATAAGGGAAAGCCGTTCGAACTGTATATCATCTACACGATGCTGAAAAACGAGAAGTACACGGGCAGATACCGTTACGGGAACGACGTGTTCGAAAATATGTTCCCGCGAATCGTATCGAACGAACTCTTTGAAAGGGTGCGCGCCATCGTGGAGAAGAACAAACGCGGCAAACGGAGCGTCAAGACCGTTTATCTGCTCCGAGACAAAATGATATGCGGTTACTGCGGTATGCCCGTCGTCGCGGAAAGCAACACAAGGCAAAGCCGCGGCAGCGAATACTATTACAAGTGTAAGGGCAGAAAGAACAAGCTGAATGACTGTAAGAAAAAGACTGTCCGGAAAGAAGAACTCGAACGGCTTGTATTGGATGCCGTTATAACCCGCTTGAACGACAAAGGCTTTATGGATCAATTCGTACAGGATATCCTTTCGGAACAGGAGAAACGGAGCAGAGAGCGTTCCTCCCTGCAAGCCCTTGTAAGGGAACAGAAACAGATAGAAACTTCGCTGAACAATATCATGACCGCCGTAGAGAAAGGAGTCGTCAACAGTACCACGCAAAAACGCATGAAAGAGCTGGAAGCGCGGCAGGAAGAACTCGAACGGCTCATCCTCATAGAACGAAGCAAACAGTCTGTGACTTATACCGAAGCGCAGATACGGGAATACTATGAAAAGATGCTCAAAGAAGAGCCGCAGGCGCTCATAAACCTGCTCGTAAAACAAATCGTCCTGTATGACGACAAAATAGAAATATACTTCACCGCTCCCATAGCGGCAGGCTCCGACGATGATCGGGGCTTTCTTTTTTGCAAGTTTTCTTTCTGAAACACCTCCGGATTTGCCTTTTCGGTCGGGCTATGGTGGCATAGTTCCTCGCGTAAGTCAACGGCCGCAAAATCGTCGCTGAAAATATCCATATAAATACTTTGAGTCGAACAAGGTCTCCTTGCTCGGCTTTTCTCATGTCAGAAAAAATAAATTGTAACTCCTACGCAACGATTTTGCTTTGTCCCGTTGACTTCCGCAGACCGACAGAGATAATGCTTCACTTTTACCGTCCTATGCTCCGTCGCCTCTTGCCCGAAAAGGGCAAATACAATTCGGAGGTGTAACTCAAAATGGAAATGTTGGTAACAAAGTTCTCAAACGGTAAGTATCGCAACGAAGGCGAATTGTTCGCCGAACCTATCTCTGCCGATAACGTCAAGCTCATGGGCGAGATGATC
>CALVHT010000162.1 GCA_944328645.1 uncultured Clostridia bacterium | reverse complement strand
TGTACGACGATCGTACCTGCATTCATGGTATCTCCCGTGGCATCCTGCACATTTCCGGCCACGCGAAGAATGCTGCCGTTCAGGTACGCGCCCAGCGCGTTTCCTGGCGTTCCGTCAATATCGACAAAACGATCTTCCGACCCAGCCGCAATATAGCGCTGGCCGACGCAATGATCGATCCGAACGGTCGGATCGGAACTCTCCCGGACAACTCGATTCAAATCGGAAAAATGCATGCCTCGTGCGTCGATGTTCATGTCTATACCTCCTGCGCCAATTTTTTCTTTCGAGCCAAAGCCGAAAATACCAGCAACGTCGGGTCGCGGCGCAATCGTTGCAGTTCTTCCTCGGAAAGAAGCGTCTCTTCCTGTACCAACGAGGTATAGATTCCTGCCCGCTCCGGCCGATTGATGAGAATGAAACCTTTCAGAACGCCTGCCTGCACAAAGAGCTTCTTGTAAGAATTTACACCTTCTTCCGTATAACCTTCCCCGATGTAGCTTCCCGCCGTCAAAATACTGGTCCCAAACAGCCCGACCGCATTCAGCGGGATCGCTCTGTCGAAATGAGCGCATCCGCCCGCCATATTGACGCCCGCGCAAAACCCTTGCCGATAGGCGTTGGGAAGAAGAGCCAAGACGCGCCTTTTCCCGCAAGAGACGTCATAGCTCTCGCAACAGTCTCCCGCCGCATAAATATCGGGCAAGGACGTTTGCTGCCGATCGTCCGTAACGATACCGCGCGCAACTTCGCCACCCGCCTCTTGCACCAGCTCCGCATTCGGCCGCACCCCCACGGCAACGACTAAAATATCGAAATCGATGCATCGTCCGCTCTGCAAGATCGCCGTATTGCCACGAAATTCGGCGACACTGTCTGCAAGATACAGCTGCGCCCCTCGTTCTTGTAATTGCTTACCGACCAATCGGCCGCCGCGCTCGTCTAACACGCTGGGAAGAACGCGGTCTGCCATGTCCACGATTGCAACGCTCTGCACACGCGCGGCAATCCCTTCAAAACATTTCAAACCGATCAGCCCGGCGCCGACGATCAAAACCTTTTTTGTGGGTGAGAGAGCCTTCTCCAAAGCAAGAGCATCGTCTAAGCGCAGGAAATGGAAGCAGGGATACACCCCTTCCATGCCGCGCATAGGCGGGGTGAATGGACGCGAACCCGTTGCCACGAGCAGTCGATCATATTGCAAAGCGCTTCCGTCCCCCAGGCGAACAATCCGCTGCTCCGCGTCGATCCGTTCGGCTCGGATCTGCCGGCGGACCTGCACGCCGTTCCTTTGGTAAAAATCGGCAGGCCGAGAACGCATGCGTTCCAAATCTGTTGCGCCCGCCAAATAATAGGAAATCAGCGGGCGGCCATATGCGGCATACGCTTCCTCCGAAACAATGGTGATCTCTCCCGCCTTGTCAACGGATCGAATTCCCTCTACCGCGGCAATCCCCGCCGTTGAATCCCCGAGAATGACATATTTCATAGGCATTCCTCCCGTTCTTCCCAAACAATCGCCCGATTCGGGCAGTGCGCGACACAGGCCGGTTCCCCGCATGCGTTGTCTGTACAGAGCGCACATTTCATCGCTGCGTGGCCGTCCGGTGCCGGCATGATAGCCCCGTACGGACAGACCAGCACACAGGTTAGGCAACCGACGCATTTTTGAGCGTCGATCCGCACAATGCCGTCCTCGCCCTTAGAAAGCGCGCCCGCGATACAACTTTGCACACAGACCGGCTCTCGGCATTGGCGGCAGTTGACTGCAAAACAGATTGCATTTCCCTCTTCGACAACGATCTTGGGGTGAATGATCTTGCCTTTGAGCGCCTTGACCATGTCTGCCTTACCGGAATTGGCAAAGGCGCATTCATATTCGCAACGATGACAGCCGAGGCACCATTCCTCGTTGACATAGACACGTTTCATATTGACTCCTTTTACAGCGATTCGCCGGCGTACTTTATGCCTAATAAGCGCAGTTCCGTCTCGTTTAACCCGATCCCGCGCAGCATTAGGCGATTTCCGCGCAAAGCCTCAATGGAATTGATCCCCATACCGCCCATCATCTCCTGAATTTCATGATTCCAAGCTGTAACCAAATTGATAAGTCTCTCCGCTCCGATTTCCGGGTTCAACCGCTTGACAAGATCCGGACGCTGAGTCGCAATGCCCCAGTTGCATTTCCCTGACTGACAAGTACGGCACAAATGACAGCCTAGCGCCAATAAGGCCGCCGTACCAATATAACAGGCATCCGCTCCCAAGGCGATTGCCTTGACGACATCGCTCGAAGAACGAACAGAGCCGCCTGCGATAATCGAAACTTCATCACGAATCCCCTCTTCCCGCAATCGTTGATCCACCTGCGCCAATGCCAGTTCTATGGGGATTCCGACATTGTCGCGAATGCGCGTCGGCGCCGCACCTGTTCCCCCGCGAAATCCGTCAATCGCGAGGATATCCGCACCGCTACGCGCAATGCCGCTGGCAATCGCCGCGACGTTATGCACCGCCGCGATCTTCACGATGATCGGCTTTTGATAAGCGGTCGCCTCTTTCAGTGAATAGACGAGCTGGCGCAAATCTTCGATGGAATAGATATCATGGTGCGGCGCAGGCGAAATGGCATCGACCCCCTGCGGGATCATGCGTGTTTCAGAGACATCCTCCGAAATCTTCGCCCCGGGCAAATGTCCGCCGATCCCCGGTTTGGCCCCCTGCCCCATTTTGATCTCAATGGCGGCCGCGGCGTTCAAATAATCGCGATGCACCCCGAAACGCCCGGATGCGACCTGGACGATCGTATTTTTTCCGTACGGATAGAAATCTTTATGCAGGCCGCCTTCACCGGTATTA
>CALVHT010000161.1 GCA_944328645.1 uncultured Clostridia bacterium | reverse complement strand
GGTTACGGAGATTTATGACTATATGCGGTTGTTGTATGCGCGTGTCGGGGTGCCGCATTGTCCGCAATGCGGGAGAGAGATCCGTCGCCAAACGGTGGATGAAATCGCCGATCGAGTGATGGAAATGCCGTTCGGCAGTAAAATCCTGATCAATGCCCCTGTGGTGCGCGGCCGCAAAGGGGAATATGTCAAGAATTTGGAATCTTTTCGCAAAAGCGGATATGGTCGTGTGAAAATTGACGGGATTGTCTATGATCTGCAGGAAGAGATTCGACTGGATAAAAATATAAAGCATACTATCAGCGTCGTTGTCGATCGGCTGGTTGTGAAAGACGGAATACAAAAGCGTTTGACGGATAGCCTGGAAACGGCGCTTAAATTGGCAGACGGACTGGTAGTGATCGACTGCGACGGCCGAGAGGATCTATATTCCTCAAAATATGCCTGTCCCGATTGCGGCATCAGCATCGAAGAGATCGAGCCGCGCTTATTTTCGTTTAATACTCCTTATGGCGCTTGTCCCGAATGCGGGGGATTGGGCTTTAAACAGGTGGTCGATGAATCGCTGATTTGCCCGGACAAGACCAAATCGCTTCGCGAGGGTGCCATCGCCGTCGGAGGGTGGTTTTTGGAGAGCAAACAGGCCAACAACATGTATGTGGAGGCTGTGGCAAAACATTACGGCATCGACATGAATGTACCGGTCAAAGACCTTCCGCAGGAGCAATATGATATTATCATGTATGGATCCCGCGGGGAAAAGATACCTATGCGTTATGATTCATACAATTTTCATGGCACATATCAAATTGAATGGGAGGGGTTTGTCAATACCCTGAGTCGCCGGTATCAAAACACGGAAAGCGAAGGCGTAAAGGCGGAAATTGAACGGTATATTACCGAATTGCCCTGTCCGACATGCGGTGGAAAACGACTAAAAAAAGAAGCGCTGAGCGTTACGGTTGGCGGGAAAAATATCGCTCAGCTTTGTGATTACTCAATCAATGATCTGTATCGGTTCTTCCAAGAATTGCAGCTTAGCGTGACTGAACATCAAATTGCGGATGTGATTCTAAAAGAGATCTGTGCGCGTTTAAATTTTTTGCGCAACGTGGGACTGTCTTATTTGAATCTTGCGCGCAGCGCGAGTACCCTTTCGGGTGGAGAAGCCCAGCGAATTCGTCTTGCAACACAGATTGGAAGCGGCTTGACCGGGGTCTTATATATCTTGGACGAACCGAGCATCGGGTTGCACCAGAGGGATAACGAGAAGCTGTTGCAAACCCTGCTGAATCTACGTGATTTGGGCAATACATTGATCGTTGTCGAACATGACGAAGACACGATGCGCGCAGCGGACTATATCGTTGATATTGGGCCTAAAGCAGGGGTTCACGGAGGGGAAGTGGTTGCATGCGGAACCTTAGAGGATATCATGCAGTCGCCTCGCTCGATTACCGGCGATTATTTGGCGGGCCGACGTAAAATTGAGGTCCCGCCGGTACGGCAAGCTCCGACCGAACGATTCCTTGAAATATTCGGTTGTTGTCAGAATAATTTAAAGAGTATCGATGCGCGTATTCCTGTGGGTTTGATTACGGCGGTCACGGGCGTTTCGGGCTCAGGGAAAAGTTCTTTGGTCAATGAAATCATATACCCGATTTTGGCGAACAGTCTGAACGGTGCGCATATGGTGCCGGGGAAATACGAAAAGTACCGCGGTGTGGAATATTTTGACAAAGTGATCGCGATCGACCAATCTCCGATCGGCAGGACTCCGCGGAGCAATCCGGCCACCTATACGGGTGTTTTTACGATGATTCGCGAATTGTTTGCCGCTACCCCGGATGCGCGTGAACGGGGCTATAAGGCGGGGCGCTTTTCGTTTAATGTGTCAGGCGGACGATGTGAGCATTGTTCCGGCGATGGGATCATTAAGATCGAAATGCATTTTTTGCCGGATATTTTTGTTGCGTGCGAAGTTTGTGGCGGAAAACGATATAATCGTGAGACGTTGGAGGTCCGCTATAAAGGGAAAAATATTGCCGAAGTGCTGGATATGACAATCGAAGAAGCGTGCGACTTTTTTAGTCCGGTACCCAGCATCTACAATAAACTGAAGACGATCAACGATGTAGGGTTGGGGTATATCAAATTGGGGCAGAGCGCAACAACGCTTTCGGGCGGCGAGGCGCAACGCGTCAAATTAGCTACAGAACTTTCCAAACGCTCTACAGGAAAAACGTGTTATATTTTGGATGAACCGACGACAGGGTTGCACAGTTATGATGTAGATAAGTTGATCAAAATATTGCAACGGCTGCGCAGCGCGGGCAATACTGTGATCGTGATCGAACATAATTTGGATGTCATCAAAGTTGCCGATTGGGTGATCGATTTAGGGAAAGAGGGCGGTGACGGGGGAGGTGAAATCGTCGTTACCGGTACGCCGGAAATGGTTGCCGACTGTGCAGAAAGTTATACGGGCAGATTTTTAAAAAAGATT
>CALVHT010000160.1 GCA_944328645.1 uncultured Clostridia bacterium | reverse complement strand
GGCGCAAACGTCAATCTGCACATTTACCAGATCAAGAAGGGCGGCGCGACCATCGACCTCGGCGCTTTGCAGACGGATCAGTGGGCAACGCTGGAACTTGACCTCGCGGCGTTTATCGAAAATTACGACGCAGTCAATACCTACGGCAGCAAGTTCCTGCAGATCGCAAACGTCGGCTGCAAAGTAGACTTCACCATTTTCTTCGATACGATGATCGTGGCATAAGGAAAACTCATCCCCCGTGCGGCTTTCCGCGCGGGGGCTTTATGTATCAGGCAAAATCGGTGCGACGCTGTCAACACTGCAGGGGCGGTTTTGGCCTGAAAACGGCAGATCGGCAGATATTTCCGCTGCCCCGCCCTTTCCCTGGACGAAATCACGCTGCACTTTTTTGGTAAAGCAGAGCTTGTCATCCGGGCGGAACCAGCCCGCGGCAAGGACCTGTCGTTTGAAGCGGCATCTTCGCTGCTGTATGTGAGCAGGAGAAGGCAGACGGTCTCGGCAACTTGGAGAGCAAGCTGAACATTTCGGCCGCTCGATTGGATGGATCGGGAAATAAGGTGGACTCGTTGAACGGGCTGAACGGCAAGATCGATGCGGGCAAAGAGGCCCTTTCCGGGCAGATCACGGCGGTGCTTGTCGTCACAAGAGTCGGAGATATTGTTTTGTTGGCGTTCGCGGCTGTGCTGGGCGTGCGGCTCCTGCGCAAGGAAAAGGAACAGCGAGCCAACGCAATAAAAGGTCGCCCGTTCGGCTCGGTTGCATAAAACTGCGGCGGAAACCGCCGCAGTTTTTCTTTCGAAAAGTTTTGTTGGGAGAATTTGTTTTGGGTTTATTAAAGTAAATCCGTTCGGATCATACGAAATTTTTTATCCGTAATGGTAGCATGCTTTCTGAAATCATGGAATCCTTCGCGCGCCTCGATCTTGCTCTCTTCCCGGTTTTTTTCTTCGTAATTTCGAATCTAAATCGTGCGGCCGGATTGTAGCGAGCTGTTCTCTTTCGGCGGGTTTTGCTTGCAAAGCAATGCGGTTAGAGGCAGGGGATCGTTAAAATACTTTTGCAAACAATAAGCGTCGAATATGGTTAAAATTTATTGCAGTATGTGAAAAAATCAAAAAAAAATACAAAAATTTACAAAACCGCGTGTTTGATTATTCCATATGAAAAAATAGTTCGAGGATCATTTTTGAACTCCCTGGATGAAATTTTTTTGATTAAGTTATTAAAAAAAAGAAAAACAGAAAAAAACAAAAAAATTTTTATAAAAATATTCTGATTAGATAGTTCCATATATGTGGTTAGATATATCCATTCACAAAAAAGAGTTTTAAATTTATAATAGGTATAGAAAAAAGCTGAAAAAGGTATTAAGCGATGACAAAGAGACTGGCGGCTGTTATATTGGCCGCGGTTTTGGTTTTTGTGCTTGTCTCTTGTGCGAGAGTGCCGGAACCGGAAGAAACCGAAAAAATCGACACGGTTTTCCTTCTTTCTGCAGAAGGGGCATCCGTTCGAATGGCGGATAAGGAAACCGACTCCGACGCGGTGGACGAAAGCGGCGTACTGTTAACGGGCAGTGGGGAGACTTATACGGGCGCGTTCAATGCCGTTTTTGCGGGAAATATCGAAATCGCCTTCGGTTTTTGCCGTAACGAGCCGTCGGCATATCGTCGTTTTACGTTTACGTTCACTTCCGTGCAAGATCGCTCCCGGGCGTTTTCCGTCGTATACGAATCCGTTCAGGCAGACTGGACCGGCGAAGCAGCGGGGCGCGGACGTTCAGGAGTCTATGTGCAGTGGGAAAACGAGGTGCGAACCACCCGTTATTGGCAGTACGAAAACCGCGAGGAAGCGTGGCAGAACAACGACAACTTTAATTTGGACGAAGCGCTTGCTGCCCCCATGTTTGGCGGAACAGGGCAATATGTCGAGCAATACGGCGTACTGACGGGATCTCTTTCTTTAGCGTGGACGATGAACGGCGTGCTGGAGATATCGGCTTGTGAGCGCAACCTCGAATACAGTCCGCGCGTCATCGCCGCGTTTGACGGCACCGCAAAGATCGGGTTCGATCCTGTCGCAGGGCTTTGGGGATTGCCGATGATGGATCTCTCGGCGGGCTACACGGTTTCTTTCCGGACAGAAACATTTGGCGGCACGCTCGGCGCGCCGAAGGCCCCGTCCGTTTTCTTTTCGGGGATCACGATCGGCACGGGCGGGCAAGGGAAGACGTATTCCCTTGCCGAACCGGAGATGGAAAGGCCGTCTTTTTACCGGGCAAAAGAAGAATCGAAGGACCTGCATGCATAGTAAAAATCGGCGGATACGCCGTGAGATAAACAGATAGATGTAAAAAAAGCAGGAGGTTCATGATGTCTGCAAAGATAGGATGGAAGAAAACGTTGTGCGTGTTCGCCTTAGCTATGGTCATGGCAGTGTCGTTTGCGTGTGGCTCGCTCTTGATCAAAGCGAATGCGGCGACGGTAACAATAACCGACCTCGTCACCGTATCG
>CALVHT010000159.1 GCA_944328645.1 uncultured Clostridia bacterium | reverse complement strand
CCTTGATGGCGCATTCGTTTGCTTCCGCCCCAGAATTGGAGAAAAAAACTTTTTTTGCGCCTGTCCTGGCACACAACATGTCCGCAAGGTCTGCCTGCGGCCGCGAGTAAAACAAATTGCTTGCATGCTGTAATTGATTCAACTGAGCAATGACAGCTTCTTTCCAAACAGCATCGTTTACCCCGAAAGAATTGACAGCGATACCGCTACCAAAATCCACATATTTTTTCCCGTCTTCGGAGTACAAGGTCGCCCCCTCTCCGTGGGCCAAATCCGTCGAAAAACGATTGTATGTACCCGCTATAAACTGCTGGGTCTTTTCACGAATCTCTTCAAAACTCATATATACACCTATCTTATCTATTCTATCATAAATCGGCTCTAAAATCAATTATTTGGCGAAAGCTTTTCACAACATTCCAACCGGCGCCGCTTACGATTCGGCACCCCACCCAACAGTGTACGAACCGTAAAAAAAGACCGATCCTAGAATCAGTCTTCGTTTACAAACATTGTACCAACGCCGCGGTCCGACAAGGTTTCCACCAAAATGGAATGCTCCACCCGTCCGTCGACAATAAAAACTTTCCGCACCCCGCGGCGGATCGCTTCGCGGCAGCACTCAATTTTCGGGATCATCCCCCCGGAAATAATGCCCTGTTTGATCAACGACGGAATGTCGCTGACATAAATTTTTTCGATCAAGCTTGACTCGTCATCCTTGTCACGCAGCACGCCCTTCGTATCCGTCATCAAAATCAGGCTCGTTGCCTGCAATGCCCCGGCAATTACAGCGGAAGCGGTATCCGCATTTACGTTATAAATATTGCCGGCATCATCGTATCCAACCGTCGCAATCACAGGAATATAACCGGCATCCAAAGCATCCGTTATAACCTTTGTGTTCATTTCCGTAATTTTCCCGACATAGCCGAGCCGCTCATTTTCTTTGCAACAGCGCATCATATGCCCGTCGATCCCACAAAGCCCCAACGCCTTTCCGCCGATTCCTTCCAGCAAATTCACCAACGATTTATTGATTTTACCAGCTAAAACCATGCGCACGATCTCAGCCGTTTCTTGATCTGTATAACGAAGTCCGTCTACAAACACAGATTCTTTACCGATCTTCTTGAGCATCTCCGAGATTTCCGGACCGCCGCCATGAACAAGCACAACGCGCATTCCGATTAAATTTA
This sequence comes from uncultured Clostridia bacterium, assembly GCA_944328645.1. GTDB lineage: Bacteria > Bacillota > Clostridia > Christensenellales > Borkfalkiaceae > Borkfalkia. The sequence continues at coordinate 1,348 of CALVHT010000159.1, read as the reverse complement.
AGAGTACTATGTCACGCATGACAGACATTTTTAACTGTTCGTTGATCATGGCATTTCCGCCATATTTGACCACAACGATCTTGCCGTTATAGTCCTGAATATACGGCAACGCCTCGACCAACACTTGCGCTCGATATTGCTTGTCATTCATGTTTTCCATTTTAAGACCTCCGTCAACGTCAAACCCACCATTGCACAATCAAGTCCGATAGTCGCCGTTTATTTTGACATAATCGTACGTCAGATCACAGCCCCATGCAGTAGCCCGGCCATTCCCGTCATTTAAGCCGATCAAAATCTGAATTTCATCCTCTGACAAAACTTTTTTTGCCTCTTCTTCCGAAAATTCGATACCGCTTCCACCGCGACACACCGAAACAGCTCCTGCACGACTTTTAAAATCGACATCCACTTTGTCAATTTTGACCGGAACCCCCGCATATCCGACAGCACACAAGACCCGGCCCCAGTTTGCGTCCGCCCCGAACATCGCCGCTTTGAAAAGAGAGGAACAAATCACACTCTTAGCGACCGCCTTTGCAACCGCTTTACTTTTCGCCCCGGCAACCTTGCACTCGAGAAGTTTGGTCGCCCCCTCCCCGTCCTTCGCAATTTTCCGGCAAAGGTAGGTTGTTACCTTGTTCAAGGCCTTGCGAAAAGAAGTAAAATCTTTACCAGCCGACACGATGGGCGCGTTACCCGCACATCCGTTTGCCAATACACAGACCATGTCATTGGTTGACGTATCGCCGTCCACGCTCACCATGTTAAACGAATCTTTTACGTCAGCCGATAAAGCCTTTTGCAGCATCGCCGGTGAAATGTTTACGTCCGTCGTAACAAAGATCAACATCGTAGCCATGTTTGGGTTGATCATACCGACCCCCTTACCAATCGCTCCGATCCGACATTCTTTTCCGCCCGCCATAAATGTATAAGCAATTTGCTTTTCGACCGTATCCGTCGTCATGATACCCTGCGCCGCATAGACGCTGGAATCACCCAATCCATTTACGAGCGCAGGCATGCCGGCGGCGATCGGATCCAGCGAAAGCGGTTGCCCGATCACACCCGTAGAAGCAACAACCACGTCTTGCGCCGGAATACCCGCATACTGCTCGACCAATCCGCACATCGCCTCCGCGATCTCCTCGCCATTCGCGTTGCAGGTATTCGCATTCCCGCTGTTACACACAATTGCTTGCGCATAGCCATCCGAAACATGTCGTTTTGTCACCAAAATCGGCGCGCCTTTTACTAAATTCTGTGTATAAACACAAGCCGCAGCACAACGAACATCGCTGACGATTAAAGACAAATCCCTTTTCGTTTTGTTCTTACGAATCCC
>CALVHT010000158.1 GCA_944328645.1 uncultured Clostridia bacterium | reverse complement strand
GAAAGCAAGGCAAAAGAAAAAGAGTAGCCGGTAGGTGACTGCTCTTTTTCTTTTGTTTAAATTGTACGAATGGATTCCATGTCAATCGGAACTGTTTTTTTTGGGGAACCTAAAAGGCTGAACGATTGCGAGTCAATCCTGCGGGTAGGTCGTTATTCAGCGTTTGCCTGCTCGGTGGCATAAGCGGCAAGTATTGCGTCTTTCACTGCTTCGCGGGTCTCGGTGTTTAAGGGGTGAGCAATATCTTTGAATTCTCCGTCGTTGGTTTTACGGCTGGGCATTGCGATAAAAGGGCCTTCCGCCCCTTCGATTACCTTGATGTCGTGAACCACAAAACAATCGTCGATGGTGATGGATGCAACCGCTTTCAACTTGCTTCCGTCTTTATGGACGAATCGGATGCGTACGTCTGAAATCTTCAAGATCTTCAACCTCCTTTTGCAATAGAGTTCATTCGTAATTACATTTTACTATATCTTGCCAAAATTTTCAATAGTGTAACGAAAATTTTTTAAAAAAAATCAAAAAAACGAGTAAACGGTGTAAAAATCCTCAAAATTCGGCATATATTTATCGCATGAGACTTAAATTTTGGTCAAAAAAGCAAAAAATTTTTTTAATCGGGATCGGCGGGATCAGTATGAGCGCGATCGCCGCCTGCCTGCAAAAGGCGGGTTTTCATGTGGAAGGGAGCGATTCGGCGGCAAGCGATCGCACTGCCCGGTTAGAAAGAGCGGGCGTAAAGGTATACTGCGGGCAGGCGGCGGAGCATTTAGACGGGGTCGATATCGTGGTCTGCAGTTCGGCGATCTCCGACCGAAATCCGGAGCTTTGTGCGGCGCGGGAACGCGGCCTCCCGATATATGACCGTGCGGAGGTCCTGAACATGATCGCCGGCTGTTTTCCGCAGAGCGTTGGGATTGCGGGGTGCCACGGGAAGACGACGGCAACGGCAATGTGCGCGCATGTATTGCAAGAATGCACCGGAAGTTGTACTGCCCACATCGGGGGGGAGGATTATGACTACGGAAATTTCTTTGCGGGTGGAGAGGGTTGTTTTGTCACAGAGGTATGTGAATATCGCGGCAACTTGCTGAAGGTTCGTCCGAGCGTGGCGGTGATACTGAACACGGATGCCGATCATTTGGAATGTTATGGCAGCGCGGAGGCGCTTTTAGAGGCGTATGTGACGTATGCGCAGGCTGCCGATGCCGCGATTGTGTGCGGAGAGGATCCGATTGCGCGCCGCGTATCGGCGGTACGCAAATTTGGCTTTGGAAGAGACTGCGACGTGCGCGCCGTCAATCCCCGTTCATCTGGGGGAAGATATTCGTTTTGTCTTTCCCTTCGAGGTGAAAATTATGACAAAATTCGTTTAAATGTATACGGTCGGCACCATGTTTACAATGCTTTGGCAGCGGCGGCCGTAGCCGATTATTACGGGTATCCGCCTGCGCACATTGCCGGCGGGTTGCAGGCTTTTCGGGGAATACGTCGCCGATTCGAGCGATTGGGACGGCTGAACGGCGCAGAAATGATAGCCGATTATGCGCACCATCCGCGCGAGATCGCGGCGGCGCTCCGTACTGCGCAGGAATTGGGCAGGGGCCGCGTATTTGTAATCTTTCAGCCGCATACATATTCGCGCACTCGATTGCTGTTCGAGGATTTTTTAGCCGTTTTGTCTTCCGTGGAAAACTTGGTCATATACAAAACATTTCCCGCGCGCGAATATTTCGATGCGGCCGGAAGCGCGCTCACGCTTTCAGAGCACTTGCCCAATTCTTTGTACATCGAATCCGTGCGAGAATTGGCAATTTACTTGCGTTGTTCGTTGCGCGTGGGCGATACGGCGCTGTTTTTAGGGGCGGGGGACATCTATTATGCCGCAAAGCAATTATTGCGCGGATAAAAAGCGTTGGGCGCTTTCGGATACGAAAGCGCCCAACGCACAACGGCCGAATCGTCGGCAGGATCCAAGTGTTTGTTCTGTATTAAAAGAAGGCTTCCGTGCCTTTTGCCTGGCAAGCATACAGATAATCGATGCATTGGCGGGCGCGTCGCGGAGAACGTCCGCCTTTGAGCAGCGCCCAACGCTCGGCAAGGGCGCAGAGCCGTTCATCCGGGATGGTGATCCCGGCGTCTTGTGCGAGTTGGCGGACAATGGACAAGTATTCCGCCTTGCCGGTCGAGGAGAAATAGACGGTCAGGCCAAAGCGGTCGGACAGGGAGAGTTGCTCTTCCATCGTATCGCGCGCATGGACGCTGTTGTCGCGGTCTGAAAAATTTTCTTTGACGATATGGCGTCGGTTGGAGGTTGCGACAATCATCACATTGGCGCTTTTTTCGTGCATGCTTCCCTCCAGCCCCGCTTTGAGCGCGGTCACCTTTTCGTCGCGCTCTTCCAGCGAAAGATCGTCGATGAACAGTAAAAATTTAAAAGGCAAACCGGCGAGCAGCTCTTTGATTTCGTTGATCTCGCCCACTTTTTCCTTGGTTAATTCGGCAGCGCGCAATCCGCGGTCCGCGTATTTGTTGAGCATGGCATGCACCGTGGAGGATTTTCCCGTGCCTTTGTCGCCGTAGAGGAGCATATTCGCGT
>CALVHT010000157.1 GCA_944328645.1 uncultured Clostridia bacterium | reverse complement strand
CGCGGGGTGGAGCAGTTCGGTAGCTCGTCGGGCTCATAACCCGAAGGTCGCAGGTTCGAATCCTGCCCCCGCAACCAAGTAAAAAGTCGACATTTTCTGGAAGCAGAAAATGTCGACTTTTCTTTATGGAAAAAAAGGTTATAAGGGCAGCCTTTTTATACGCTAAACCAAAATCGAAAATAAGGGCGCAGGATGCGCCCTTATCGGTTTATTTCGCTCTTCGCCCTTTTACGCTTTCGTGAGCGCGTTCGCCTTCGCACGGGAAAGAGCGCATCCGGCAACCCTTCCGCGCGGGTTGGAGAGCAGCGTTCATATCCGTTAAACCCGAGAGCAAAAGCCGACAGGCGCGCCTGTCGGCTTTTTTGTTGCCGTTGGAAGGGCGCAGCGCAAAAAAGGGCCGTCGTCCTTTTTGCAGAAAAAAGAAAAAGAAACAAAAAGACTGTCAAGTAAAAACGCTTGACAGACTTGGTTCGTTCGGCTATAATGATACGGAATAAAAAATTTTTATTACCGAAAAAGGAGCAAGGACATGGCAGTAAAAATGAGATTGACGAGATTGGGCGACAAAAAGTCCCCGATTTACCGGATCGTGGTGGTTGACAGCCGCAAGGCGCGCGACGGCGAATACATTGAAAAGATCGGGCATTACAATCCGACCGCGCAACCGGCGCAGGTGACCATCGATGCGGACAAGGCAAAAGATTGGATTTCCAAGGGCGTTCAGCCGACGGAAACGGTCAAAGCTCTCCTCGTGCAGGAAGGCATTCTTGAAAAGTCCGCCAAACTTTCCGCCCCCCGCACCAAAACCAGAAAGAAGAAGTAATATCGCTTAGGAGGCGCGAAACATGTTAGAGCTGGTCAAGTACGTCGTCGAACAGTTTGCCGAACATAAAGACAGCATCGAGTATCGCGAGGAAGAAAAGGGGAACACGACGGAGATCGTCGTTCTCTTGGAAGAATCGGATATGGGCAAAGTGATCGGCAAACAGGGCAAGATCGCCAAGGCGCTGCGGACGCTCGTGCGTTGCGCGTCCGCCAAAGAAGGCAAAAAGTACAACATCGAGATCAAGGAAAAGGCCGCCTCGGCGGAGTGATCGGCACGGCTTTTTCTGCGGGGGAAAAACCGTCGTCTTTTCGGTTTTTCCCTCGTTTTGTTTGGAGGAAAAAACATGCGCGAAACCATCGTGATCGGAGAGATCGTCAAGCCGCAGGGGGTGCGCGGCGAACTGAAGATGAAGCCGTTGTTAGACGATGCGGCCGACATCAAGCGCTTCCGTCGCGTGTACATCGGCGGAACGGAATATAAGGTGCTGTCTGCCCGGTGCGACGCGTCGGCGGCGTATTTGGTGCTCAGCGGCATAGCCGACCGCGACGCGGCCGAACGTCTGCGCGGCAAGGCGGTGGAGGGGCTGCGTGCCGATGCGCCCGCGTTGGAGGAAGGGCGGTACTACATTGTCGACATCGAGGGCTGTGCGGTCCTTACGGCGGAGGGCGAGCGGCTGGGCGAGATCGCGCAAGTCATCCCCGCGCACACCGATATTTACGTCCTGCAGGACAAAGGAAAAGAATTTCTGTTTCCCGCCGCAGACGGGGTCATTCTGGACGTGGACGTGGAAAACAAGATCATCCGCGTGGATGCCGCGCGGCTGCGGCAGGTCATCGTGGAGCAGGGCGGGAAGGCATGAAGATCGATATTTTGACGCTGTTTCCCGAAATGTTTGCGCCTTTGCAGGCGAGCATTGTCGGGCGGGCGCAGAAAGAGGGAAAAATCTGTATCAACATCGTAAATATCCGCGATTACACGCAGGATAAGCACCGCAAGTGCGACGACTATCCGTTCGGCGGCGGCGCGGGGATGGTAATGACCGCCCAGCCCATCGGTTCGGCGATCGAAGCGCTGGATCCGGACCATCGCGCGCGGCGCATCTACCTTTCGCCCAAGGGAGAGGTGTTCCGCCAGCAAAAGGTGTTTGAGTTGCTCGAATGGGAGCATTTGATCTTGCTTTGCGGGCATTACGAGGGGGTAGACCAGCGGGCGATCGATCTGTTCATCGACGAAGAACTCAGCATCGGCGACTATGTGCTGACGGGCGGCGAATTGCCCGCCATGGTCGTGGCGGATTGCGTGGCCCGGTACGTGGAGGGCGTGATCAGCACATCCTCGCTGGTGCAGGAGAGTTTTTCCGAAAACGCGCTGGAATACCCGCAGTATACCCGCCCCGTGGTTTACCGCGGGCTGGAGGTGCCGGAGGTGCTGCGCAACGGCAACCATGCCGCCATCGATCGATGGCGGCGGGAACAATCGCGGCTGCTCACGCGCGAAAAGCGCCCGGACCTGCTGGACGAGGAAGATCGCCGCTGACCGCCGCGCGAAGGCAATGCGGGCGGCACGATGAGGGGCGGCGGGTTGCAGGTTCCGGCCGCAAGAGGAGGGGTATGAAACACATTCAATGGTTTCCCGGTCATATGACCAAGGCCATGCGCATGATGGAAGAGCAGGTCAAACTGGTTGACGGGGTCTTGCTGGTACTCGACGCGCGCGCGCCGCGCGCGACGCGCAATCCCAAGCTGGACGAGCTGGCCGGCGCCAAGCCCGTACTCTATATTTTAAACAAGGCAGATTTGGCGGATGATGCCAAGACG
>CALVHT010000156.1 GCA_944328645.1 uncultured Clostridia bacterium | reverse complement strand
GGACGCGCTGGAAACCTCTTCCGCCGAGGCAGACGCGACCCTCCGCGAAGCGATCGAAAAACTGCAGAACGACCTTGCGGACACCGAAAACAAGCTGCAAGAGCAGATCGACGTACATACCGCGCTTATTTGGGTCGTGCTCGGCGCCGCGATCGTATCGTTGGGAATCGGCATTGCCGCTCTGACCATCTCTCTGAAAAACCGAAAGCAGTTGAACCAGGACCGCGGCGAAGGATCGGACCGCTGACCTTGCGGCGATCGCAGCGTAAAAATTGACAGAAGTTCCCGCGATCGATAAGAAAGAGCGCGGAGACGGGAATCATTTTTCAGCGTTTTGAACCGTTCCCGCGCTTTTGATCCGAGAAGATCTCGAATCGCGGCTATGATCGCAATTTTTTGCCGTCGAAGACTTTTCCGTGCCTTATCCGGTTGGATTCGGGCATACAATCTGCCATCGACAAAAAGAGCTGCCGACGATGTCGGCAGCTCTTTTTGTCGATGGTTTTCGCTTTTGCGCTTTCTGCGGCGAACGGCCCGGACGCCAATGACGCCGACGAATGGCCGTAGCGAAGCCGCGCCGGCCGGCGGGGGTATTCCGCGCAATATTCCGTGCTTTTCGGAAAAAATCCATCGAACTTGGAGTTATTTGCAGCCTCACCGTGTTGTATTTTCATCCGCGGTATGGTAAAATTTAAGCACCGATCGGAAAAGGAGAAAAAATGTCGGAAACCAAGATAGGGGAATTGATAGCCGCCCTACGAAAATCAAACGGCTATACGCAGCAAGAAGTTGCCGAGCGGCTGGGCGTTTCCAACAAGACGGTGAGCAGCTGGGAAACGGGCGCATCCTGCCCCGACATCTCTCTGTTGCCCGCCATTGCAGAGCTGTACGGCGTCACCTGCGACGAAATCCTGTGCGGCAAACGCCTCCCTGCGAACGATACGCAGAAAAATCAACAATCGCGGCGCGAAAAGGCGCTCGCCCTGCTCCTGCAAAGACAAAAAACAAACATCGTCACCCTATGCTGGATCTCGGGCGGGCTTACGGCGCTGGGGATACTTCTCTCGATGCTTGTGGGCTATGCCGCTCTCGAAAGTCTGATCGGCTTTTTCGTGGGGACGATCCCCCTCCTCGGCTCGGCCGTTGCGGCCGCAATAGTTCTGCACCGCATACGATTTGCCATAGGCGAAGAATTTCAAAGCGCAAACGCGGAGAGGGTTTCGGCAACCGCCGACCGAGCGCTGCTTTGGATCCTCTGCGCAAACATTGCCGCCCTCGCATTCATCGCCCCGCACGCCACAGCGCCCGTGCATACGGGTCTCACCTTCGGCTGGGAATGGCTCGGAACGGAGCTTGCCTGCGGAGCCGGCGGGCTGTTTCTTTCCCTGCTCGTCGGGATCCCCCTATACCTTCATCGCCGCAAAAAAATTTTACTCGCCGCCGCCGCCGCGGAAAAGGAAACACGCATCGCAGCCGCCGCATACAGCGCCAACGAACTTGCGCGTTGGAAGTATAAAAACATATTGCTCCTCCTGTTTTTGCCGATTGCGATTGCGGCAATCATCACTCTCTGTCTGGTGACGACAGCTTCCCAATTTGTCTTTAATTCGGTTTATTCGACAAACTATGTTTTCGATACACTGGAAAGCCTGAGTGCGTTGAGCGGACCGTTTGCAGAGCGCGAATATACCCTCGTTTCTGAAGAAGCGGAAGAGACCGACCGGGTTGCCGTAACCTATTTCTTCGCGGATTTTCCCGAAGAATGGCGCAAGTATTACCGGACGGAAGATACCGAGGGCGGCACGCTTGTGACCATCTATAAATACCGTTTTGACATACAGTTTCAGGACGGCATTGCGTCTCATGAATTTTATGCGTACGATTATCTTTGGCAGGGCGGAATCGGCTCGATCGATGCAATCGGCAACCGGTTTACGGATACGGATGGAGAAGAAATCGTTTCGGATCTAACGATTTTCTTGTACAACGTGGTCTCGTTGTACGACCAGCGCGAAGCGGAGGAGCTTGCCGGAAAACAGGACATCCTTGTATGGAGTGCTGTAGCCGTCGGCCTCGCGGGCGCAGGTTCACTCGCGATAACCATACCGGTCTATAGAAAAAAGCTGCATGCGTTTTGCCGCAAGTGAAATGATCCGACATATCCCTTCGCAAAAACATACATCCGATAAAAAGCGGCGGACGCTTGATTAAAAACGTCCGCCGCTATTTTCATGCTGTCTTTATCAAAAAGAATTTGCCTAATATATCTCAATGTCATTATTGCTGACGTAGTCCCAAAAACCATTTATCATTTGTTGAAAATCCATCATGCGTAACACCTTCTCGGAAATAAATTTTAAAGGCGGACCCGTTTCCTAAAAGAAACGGGTTCGCCTTTAACTTGTTTGGTGACCCCACCGGGACTCGAACCCGGGTTACCGCCGTGAAAGGGCGATGTCTTAGACCGCTTGACCATGGGGCCATGTGTACGGAGCAGCAAATTTCTCTGCCCGCTGTTCGCGCCTGCCGACGCGTCGTATCCTTACAATATGAAAAACCGCACTTCGCGAGAATTTTTGCTTTGGTAGCGGCGGTGGGATTCGAACCTACGACCTATCGGGTATGAACCGATCGCTATAACCAACTAAGCTACGCCGCCAT
>CALVHT010000155.1 GCA_944328645.1 uncultured Clostridia bacterium | reverse complement strand
CAGCAGAGCCGGAATACCCACGCAGACAAACAGCAGCAGCACTAAGCACGTGCGCCCGAATCCCGCTTTGCCCGAGGAGGCGGCCTTCGCTCCGCTTTCGTTGAGGATGGCTTGGGCCGCGCTGGCAGGATCGCCCAGCTCGCGCACGGTCTCTTCTTCGGGAATGCCCGATTCGGCTTTGTCCTGAAAGATCTCGGCATAGTAATCCGAAGCTTTTTTTCGCTCCTCTCGGGGCAAGGAGGAGAGGGTTCGTTGAAATTGTTTCAGCCATTCTTTTGCCGTCATTTTTTTTCTCCGTCTTGAATCAGATGATAGATTATTTCGAACTCTCGCATATCTTCGAGAAATTCGTTGATCTTTTGCATGCCACGGGGCGTGATCGCGTAATACTTGCGCAGCCGTCCGTTGTATTCGCGGCTGTGCGTGGTTACGGCCCCCATTGCCTCCAATCGTTTTAAAATGGGATACAGCGTCGATTCCGAGATCGCGATATACGGCGCAATATCGGTGATGATCTTGTATCCGTACGATTCCTCCCGGCGCAAAACGGAAAGAACACATACGTCCAAAAGCCCTTTTTTCAGTTGCGGATCCATTCCGTCCTCCCAATGCTATTTTATGCAGTATATTATACAATGCGAGGTATTGAATGTCAAGCGTTTGCTCGTTTTTTTTAAAAAAAGATGCCGCGGCAAAAATGCCGCGGCAAGCGCACGAAAATTGGGCGGTTACAGGCGTTCGCTGTAATCGTAGAGTTTGCGGAGCAGCCCGTCGGAGATCTCGTCGCGGAACTTACCGAGGTAGATGAACGCTTTGCGGAAGAAGTCGCGGTTGTCGCCGCCGACGCGATAGGGGGGAAGGCCGTTTTCATCGGGCATGCGCACGAACAGTCGGTCGAATTCTTCCCGTTCGGCGGGGGTGAGGCTGTCGTAAAAGGTGTCGGCGATCGGGGCATCGGCGTACCCGCGTTCGGCTTGCAGGCGCAAGGCGCGGCGTTCCGTCTGCAACAGCTCGTCGATGGATGCCTGCATGGCGGGATCGGGCAGGTGTGTTTCCTCTTCGGAGGAAGGTTCTTCCGTCGGCGCGGGCACGGCCTGCATGGCGGCGCGCTTTCTGCGGAAGTGTTCCAGAAGGGCAAAGGCATGGGCAAAGAGCAGCTGTGCCAGCGCCAAGATCCCAAAGCCGATCGTGCCGGGGAAGCCGAGCAGGTCAGAAAATCCCGCATAAGCGCCCAACAGCGCGAGCGCGGCGAGGGCGATCACAAACAACACATCCGCGCGGAGAGTATCCAGCGGATTGTTGCGGGGCAAAACCAACGTCAATACGGCGAGACCGAAATTGACCAATGTGGCCCAAGCAAGCACTTGAAAGACGATGCGCGTGGCCGTGCCGAGCGCGCTGTCTGCCAGTTGTAGGGAACCGAACAGGTCGAACAGCGAATAATTTTCCACAAAAGCCTGCCGTTCCAAGAAGAAAAAGCTGACAGAAAAGCAGACGAACAAAACTTTAACGACGGCGTATGCGCGGTGGGCGGTGAAGCTGAGCACCGCCAAAGCCAAAAGACCGAACAAAATTGCCAAAGAAAGCGAGTTGATCGCCAATATCGTATTTTTGCTGTAAAAAATGTCGATCACGTTCAGGCCGTAGTTTCCGATGAGCGCGATGGCAAAGAAAGCGAATGCCGCCAGCAAGATCAACGTTTTGAGCGCATTAAACGCCAGCGCCGCGACGCGGCGGCAAAAAAATGCGGCGACCGTACACACGAGCAGGACGGCGTAGGCGATGACGATGACAAACAACGCGGCTTTGAGAGCGGCGTTGCCGATAAAACTACCCTTGAGGATTTGCAGCAGCAGTTCCAAAAAAGTATTGTCATAATATGCGGTGTTCGGAACGAACAGCAGGATCGCAAATCCTGCAAACAGAATCAGCGACAGAACGAGCTGCAAGATCCGGCCGCGTTCGGCGGGGTCTCGGCGCGCCGATTCGGATTTAGACATGATAAACCTCCGATTCGGAAATTTCAAAGAATGCATCGGCGTGTCCGCGCAGAACATCGCCGCTGTTTCAATTTTACTATAAGAAGGCAAAAGTGTCAAGCGGAATTTGAAACAGCGGCAGTTTGCGGGGCGCGCGCATGCTCTTCGCTTTGTCGATAGAATGTGTAAATTTCGCAAAATTTTGCAAACGCGCGCAAGATTCTAAAAATTTTTTATTGATATTTACCGGCTTTTGCGCTATAATGAAACAGAAAACGGTGTCGGCCGCCGTTGGAAACGGAGAGGAATATGTATTCAGATTTAAAAAAAGTGATGCGCGCCATTTACGAAAATACGGGGATCGAGATCTCGGTATTTGCTTCGGACGGGAAGCCGGTCGCCGTGCGCGGCGATAAAGCGCCGCCGCCCTCCTTTGAGGGGATTTGGCAGGACGAGGGGACCGACACGACTTGCTTTAAAGCGCTCTGCAAATCCGAACAATACATTTGTGTGATCGACGGCGCCGGGCCGATCCAGCGCAATTACGCGTTTTTGTTGGCGGACATGATCGAAAATTATTCTTCGCGCGCGGTGAATCTGCCAAAAGGAGAGTTCATCAAGCGCATCCTGCTGGGCGAGTGCGGCCCTTCGGATATCCAAAAATACCGCGTCAAATATTCGGTGCCGGATCTTCCCTGCTTCGCGCTGGCTGTGACGGCGGAGGGTAA
>CALVHT010000154.1 GCA_944328645.1 uncultured Clostridia bacterium | reverse complement strand
ATAAATTTTTTCGGCAATGATCTGGTGCGTATATTGTGCCGGCATGCTCTCCCCTCCTCCGCGGCAAAACGACCGCGGTGATCTTTTGCAGCTGCTCTTGCGAAGGCTTGTACGCGAGGCGAACGGGCGGGAGCAGGGCCTCGCATTTGCAGGCGGCGAGCGCTTCGTTTACCTGGTCGGGCGATTGGCCGCCCCAGCCGTACGAGCCGAAGGCGATGGAGCGCTTTTTGTTGCCGGTCAAACCTTTAAAATAGGTCAAGAAGGAGGCGACCGACGGCATCATGTTGTTGTTCAGCGTGGGGGAACCGACGGCGATATAGCGCGCCGTCATGGCATCGGCGATGACGTCGGAGTTGTGGCAATAGTGCAAGTTATACAGCCGCGGTTTGAGTCCGCAGGCCAAAAATGCGCTCTCGATCGCATGCGCCATCGCTTCGGTGGAGTGCCACATGGTGTCGTAGACGATGACGGCGGTGTCGTCGTATTCGTTGGAAGTCCATGCGCGATACCGCGCGAGAATGTCGGGGATATGTTTGGTCCAAATAATGCCGTGGCTGGGGCAGATCGTTTGAATGGGGAGTCCGCCGCACGCGGCGAGCGCCTTTGCCGTCTGCATACCGTAGGGCTGGACGATGTTGGCATAATATTTGCGCGCCTGGATGTATGCTTCGGGAAGGTCACATTCCGTATCCAGCCGCTCGTCGGAAGCGTAATGCTGGCCAAAGGCGTCGTTGGAGAAAAGGATGTTCTCCGGCGTCAGAAACGAGACCATGTTGTCCGGCCAGTGTACCATCGGGGTGGGAACGAAGGTGAGGGTGCGCTTGCCGAGGGAGAGCGTTTCGCCCGCTTTTACCCCGTGATAGTCCAAATCGCCGTAATAAGCGGAAAGATCCTTGACGCCGGCGCCGGCGGCTGTGTAGACCTTTGCATTTTTTGCGATGCCGCAGATGGCCGGCAGGCAGCCGCTGTGGTCAGGCTCGGCATGGTTGGAAATAATGACGTCGATTTTGGCCGGGTCGATTACGGAGCGGATGCGCGCGAGCATTTCGTCCAAAAATCCCTCTTTTACGGTATCGATGAGGGTGATTTTCTCGTCTAAGATCAGGTAGGCGTTGTAGGAAGAGCCTTTTTCGGTCTCATATCCGTGGAAGTTGCGCAAATTCCAGTCGATCGCGCCGACCCAATAAATATCTTTGCTGATTTGAATTGCGTTCATGCGTCTCTCCTTATTTAGAATAGAGTTTTGTATCCGAAGCGAAGCGGTTTCGGACAAATACGCTCGGGTTGTGTGCCGCAAAGGCGACATAGATTCTTTGCTGATATTATACAACGAAATCCCGCCTGCGGCAAGAAAAATAACAAAAAATTTAAAAAAAACGAAGAACGGCGGCATTTTTTCGGTTTGGGCACGCAAAAACGGGAAAACGCGCAGAATTTTTAACTGTCCGTGCAAAAAACGATTGACAAGCCCAAAAGTTTATGGTAGACTTTAAGAACACACCGCGGGAGGTGTGATTTTTTTGCATGGAGTTAAAAAGCAATGGCTGCTATTAACAGAACGAAAGTTACATTTGAATGCACCGAATGCAAACACAGAAATTACGACAGTATTAAAAACAAGAAGAACGACCCGGAAAGATTGCAGCTGAGTAAGTATTGTCCTTTCTGCAAAAAGCATACCGTCCACAAGGAATCCAAGTAAATTATTTCGTCCGAGTGGGGGCGATGGGGCGGCAATGCCGCAAAAAAATTTTCAGAGGTAAAAATGAAATCAGCTGTTAAAAAGCCCAATTTTTTCGTTGAAAAGGGCAGAAAGTTGAAGGAAGTATTTTCGGAGATCAAAAAGGTCACTTGGCCCTCGTTCGGTAAAGTCGTCAAGTCGACGGGCGTAGTATTGGCGATCGTCGTCGTGTTTTTGATCGTGTTCACGGCTGTCAATTATGGGCTGAATACGTTGCTGGGTCTGCTGACGGGCATCGGATCCTGATCGAGCGAAAGGTGCGTGGCGGAGCAAGCCTCCGCCGTTTCGCATGCCCGAATCCCAATTATCGCGCGGGGAAAGTATGGAAAATTCTCTCGAAAGCCAGGCAAAATGGTACGTTTTGCATACCTATTCCGGGTATGAAATGATGGTCAAAGACAGCCTGGAAAAATTGATCGAAAACAACAATCTGAAAGACAACATATTTGATCTGAAGATCCCGATGGAGCAGACCATCGAAGAAAAGAACGGCAAAAAGAAGGTCGTGGAGCGCAAGCTGCTGCCCTGTTACGTCTTTATCAAGATGATCTACTCGAACCAAGTATGGTACCTTGTCACGAATACGCGCGGCGTTACGGGGTTTGTCGGGCCGCAGGGCCGGCCGCTTCCTTTAAAAGACGAGGAAGTGCGCAAGATGCAGCTGGAAACGGTCGTGGTGAACGCCGATTTTGCGGTGGGCGACGACGTGAGCATCGATGCCGGACCGTTGGCAGGGTTTATCGGGAAAATTAAGGAACTGAACGACTCGACGCAGAAAGCGAAAGTCAACGTCATGATGTTCGGCCGGAATACCGACGTCGAAGTGGAGTATGTGCAGATCCGCAAGATCCATGCCGCAGAGAAGGCTGCGGCAACCGAAGAAACGCAAGAATAAGGGCAAGCCCTTTTCTTAATAGGTGGGAGAAGCGCAAAAACGTTTGTCGCGCTTTGTTAAAACCACAATCTCAGGAGGAGAACTTATGGCTAAAAAGATCACTGCGGTCGTCAAATTGCAGTTGCCCGCAGGCA
>CALVHT010000153.1 GCA_944328645.1 uncultured Clostridia bacterium | reverse complement strand
GGTGTTTTAAGCCGTGATTTATTTTGACAAGAGCAAAAATTTGTTGGAAGAAGATAAATACCATTACCAGTTGCAAAACGTCTCTGAGCCGGAATTGTTTCGCGACTTGTACCCGTACGACGAGATTCCCAAAGTTGTGTTCAACTATCGCCATGTGCCGATGGATATGCCTGCGGAGATTTGGATTACCGATACGACCTTTCGTGACGGACAGCAATCCACCTCGCCGTTCACGGTTCGGCAGATCGTCGATCTGTACAAACTCATGGCACGATTGGGCGGCAAAAAGGGTATCGTGCGCCAGAGTGAATTTTTCCTGTACAGCGAAAAGGATCGGCAGGCGCTGCGTGAGTGCCAAGATTTAGGATTGCCTTTCCCCGAGATCACCACATGGATCCGTGCTAACGAAAAGGATTTCGAATTGGTTAAACAGGCCGGCGTGTCAGAAACGGGTATCTTGGTCAGCTGTAGCGACTATCATATTTTTAAAAAGATGAATTTGACGCGCGCGCAGGCAATGGATAAATATTTAGGGATCGTCAAGAGCGCGCTTTCGCATGGAATCAAGCCGCGCTGTCATTTTGAAGATATTACTCGCGCCGATTTTTACGGATTTGTCGTGCCGTTTGCCAATGAACTGACAAAGCTGTCCAAGGAAAGCGGGATCCCTGTCAAGATTCGTATGTGCGATACGATGGGATTCGGGGTCAATTACCCGGGGACCAGCGTTCCGCGCAGCGTACAGGGAATCGTATATGGTTTGCATCACCATGCGGAGGTGCCCAGTGAGCTGTTGGAATGGCACGGGCACAACGATTTTTATAAAGTGGTCACCAACGCGACGACTGCGTGGCTGTACGGCGCCAGCTCGGTGAACTGTTCGCTTTTGGGCATCGGCGAGCGCACAGGGAACTGTCCGTTGGAAGCTATGGCGATCGAATACGCCTCCTTGCGCGGCACAGACGACGGCATGGACTTTACGGCGATTACCGACATAGCGCGCTATTTTGAGGACGAACTCGGCTATATTATTCCGCCGAATACCCCGTTTGTCGGCCGCTCTTTCAATGCAACGCGGGCGGGCATTCATGCGGACGGGATGCTCAAGGATCCGGAAATTTACAACATTTTTGACACGGCAAAGATTCTTGGCCGGCCGGCGCGTGTTTCCATCAACAATGCCAGCGGTCTGGCGGGTATCGCTTATTGGATCAACGATTACTATTCCTTGCCCGACGAATATAAGATCGACAAGCGCGACGACCTGGTTTTGAAAATGAAGGAGATCATCGATCGCGAATATGCGGCCGGGCGCAACAGCATTTGGGGCGACGATGAATTGGATAACATCATTCGTCAGCTGGATCGGGATCGGCATCGCGAGTTTGTTGCATACGGCGGTTCAAAGTAAATATTCGCAAAAATTTTTCAAAAATTTTTAAAAAAGTTATTGAAACTGTTACGGAAACAGTGTAAAATAGAAGCAGCAAAAATGAATATTGACGGAGGTTTCAATGATCAAGATTATTTATGGACCCAAAGGTACCGGCAAGACGAAAATCCTAATCGACGAGGCAAACAATAAAGTGGCATCGGCCAAAGGGCATTTGATTTTCATTACCAACACCAAACGTTACATGTATGACCTTCACCGAGATATTCGGCTGATCGATACCAAAGATTATATGATCGCCGGCGAAGAAGCCCTGTGCGGTTTTGTCAAAGGGGTCGTTGCGGCGAATAACGATAACGAGTATTTGTTTATCGACGGCGCAGCCCGCATTGCCGGCAAAGAGATTAAGGACATGGCAGCGTTTTATTATATGCTCGAGAAACTGTCTGAAACCAATGATTTGACCACTTACGTCACGTGCAGCTGCACGAAGGAAGAGCTGCCCGAATTTGTGGCGAAATATCTGTAATTTTAGCAAAGGATTGGGAGCGCCCTTCCCGCGGAGCGGGGAGGGCGGCTTCTGAATGTTCTTTTTCCGCGCGTGAGCAGCGGGCGCAGTGCGGCGCATCCGCACAAAATCCATCAACAGTAGGTGATACGATGAAATTTATCAGCACGCGCGGGGGAGAATGTGCAACGGGCGCGCAGGCAATCGCGCACGGGATTGCCAAAGACGGAGGCTTGTTTGTACCGGAAACTTTCCCGATCGTCTCGGCGGAAGAACTGCAAAGTATGCTTTCGATGAACTATGCTGAGCGTGCGGCGACGGTATTATATAAATATTTGGACGAATACGATTTTGCGGAACTGAAAGATGCCTGCGAAAAGGCTTATGCGCAGTTCGAAGGCGGAGACGCTGCGCCGCTGGTCAAGATCGATGCGGGGTTATATATGCTTGAGCTGTTTCACGGACCGACGTGCGCGTTCAAGGACATGGCTCTGACCCTGCTTCCGTACCTCCTGCGCAAGGGGTGCGACCTGTGCGGCATTCGTGAAAAGGTGCTGATTCTCGTCGCGACCAGCGGAGACACGGGCAAGGCCGCTTTGGAAGGCTTCAAAGATGCGCCGGGTGTCGAGATCATGGTGTTTTACCCCAACGACGGAGTCAGCAAAATGCAGAAATTGCAGATGGCGACGCAGGAAGGGTCCAACGTCAACGTGGTGGCGGTGCGGAGCAATTTTGATGACTGTCAGTCGGCGGTCAAGCAGATCTTTACCGGGGAGACGTGCAAGGCAGAATTGCTGCAAAAGGGCGTCATCCTTTCGTCTGCCAATTCCATCAATTTCGGCAGGCTGGCTCCGCAGATCGCATATTATTTTTC
>CALVHT010000152.1 GCA_944328645.1 uncultured Clostridia bacterium | reverse complement strand
AGCGAACCGATGTGTTCGAAATCCACCCGATGCTGTGCCTCTTCGCCGTACATGTATTGAATGAGAACGCCCAATCCGCGCTTCGAATAGGTCTTATCTTCGGGATCATAGGAACGGATGTGTTTGATGTATGCTTCCAACGTTTCTTCCAAATATTCCGGCTTGGGCATGAAACCGATCCCCTTGACGCTGCCGTTCAATCCGCCCGGCCCGTGTGAAATAAACGTGGGATCGTGCGAGCAAAAGCTCAAAAACATTTTTTCGGGCGTAATCGCTTCATCGTTGTAAATTTTCATCACGGTCTTGGCGCGCGTATTGAACGCCCAGTTAAAAAAAGCTTTCGATGATCTCATTGTTTTTCTCCTTGTCCATAGATTTTGTCCGAACAGCGGACGTTGCGTTGCGCGGCAGGCCGCCGCGCAACGGCGATTCCCTTATGCTGCGACGGGCGTAAGCGTCACTTCCTGTCTGCTCCCGGCGCCCATGCTGAACAATCCGGTCAGCGCGCCTTCATCGTTGAGCGTAATATCCGCCGGGCTGCTCATGCCATCCGGCAGAAGGATCCCCGCGTTCGACATTGCGTTTTCGATTCCGATAAAACCTTCTTCGGTGCTAGGCTCGCCCATCGACGAAGCGGCGCTGAAGAGATACCGGCCGTCCGCATAGATCTCGAGCGACAGAGCGAACTCTATCGGCATGCCCATGGAGATCGTGTGCGTGCCTTCATACGAAGCGACGACCGTCTTCGGACTTTCGGTCAATTTTTCCAGCGTAACTTCAACCGTATCGCTCGCCATGCGGCTCATCCGAACGTCCGCCGTATAGACGCCCTCCGTATCGACGGTCAGAGATTCCAACAGATCCTCCCCGGATTCCTTGTCATCATAGACGCTGGACGTCATCCGGCAGGCGGAACCCATAACCGCATAGGTACCATAGTCATACCCCATCATCGTCTGTCCCATCGCCGAATACGTTACGAACGCGGTGAACTTTCCGTCTTCGCGCAAGGTAAGATAATATTCGTAGGTGGTCGACATTCCGCCCGAGGTCGAATGCGTACCGTAATATGTACCCGCCTCAACGGTGTATTCATTCACCGTTCCGCCGCCTTCGCTCAGCGGAACCGCACGAATGACGATCGTTGCGCCGTCGTCATTTTCCATGGGGCTGGCAAAGTTTGCCGTGCCGTACGGAATGGTCCCGTCAAAGGAAAGTCCGCCGTCCGCATCCTTGGTGATGTTGCAGGTCTTGCCGGCTGCCACGGTTTCACCGTTGACGCGGCTGAACAGCAAGACATAGCCTTCTGAAAGTTTGCTGACCGTGCCGGCCGATTTTTCCTGCGAAAAGTCTTCTTTGCCTGAGAAGAGGAAAGATCCGTCCTCTTTGATCTGGAAATACACGACCATCGGCATTCCGGCTTCTGACAGATCCACGCTGTAATCACCGACCACTTCGGTAATTTCGTTTTCCGTCGTTCCGCCGGGATCCTTGTCTTCATCCTTGTCCTTGTCCGGGTCGGAAGGCTCACAAGCGGCCAAGCCGAACACCATTGCCAGCGCCATCGCAAGCGACAGCAGGACTAACCAAAACTTTTTCATTTTCGTTTTCTCCTTTTAATAAAGATTTTTATAAAGACCGCGGGAAAATGAACCGCGGAATTCAACGATCCTTTGCGGCAAGATCCGCCGAGAGCGCACTCGCCAGCAAAACCTCGCGCTCCCCCTGCAAGGCCGAACAAACACAGTCGTTGGCCTCCGCCGCAATGGCAGCGCAAAAATCCGAGTCGCGGATGCTGCCCAAATTGATGCGCACATTCAGCACGGCGCCCAGCACGGCTGCGCGCGCAAGCATTGCCGCCACAAGCGCGTCGCTCTGCGCATTTGCGTTGCCTTTCGACGCCGCCAAACGGGCGAGCGGAAATACTTCACAGGCTGTTTGCGCCGTCTCCAACGGTACACGTGCGGCGTGTTTCAACCCCGCCTGCATCGCTTCCCGCCGCGCCGCGATCGCCGCTTCGTCCGTCTTGGGCAAACGCAACGCCGCCATGTATTCGTTAAAGCTATCGGTATCCTTTTCTACACATGCGGCCAACCTCGCACACAGCTCCTGCGCCCGATCCGCAATGCGCCGCATCTCTTCGCAAACAGCGGCAAACTTATCGCCCTGCGACAGGCGCGCTACCATGGACACCAGCGCCGCGCTCAGCGCGCCCGCCAACGCGGAAACGCTGCCGCCGCCCGGTGCAGGCGCATCGGAAGCAGTCAGTGCAAGAAATTCGGATACGTTCCGTTGCATTAAATCGCTCATAACAGCCGACTCTCCAAAACCTGTTCGATGGCGAAATTTTCCAAACGCAAATAATATTCCGCACAGTCTACGAGTGCCTGCATGGGAACCAACCCCACGATCTCGCTGCCCAACACGTTGACGCCATAGCGCATCGCCTCCATCTTGATCGTCTCAAACACGCGATACACGGCCGTCTTGCTAAAATCGGTCAAATTCATGGAAACCTGCACGATGCCGCGCTCCTGCAACCCAACAGCCATCGCTTTGCAATAGCGGAACCCTCCGTTGATGTGCCGTACCGCATGAACGATCTTTTCCGCGACTTCCAGCCGATCGGTATCCAGATTGACATTATAGGCCACAAGCGGCGGACGCGCCCCAATGGCCGTGACGCCGCCCGTCGGATGAATGGTTTCCGGTCCGAAATCCGGTTTCCAAAGCGTTTGATCTTTCATCTTTTCCGCCATTCCCTCAAACTGGCCGCGGCGAATATCCGCTAAATTGACCCGATGCGGCGCAGTGGCGGAGCTTTCATACAGAAAAAACGGCTGACCGTACCGCTCGC
>CALVHT010000151.1 GCA_944328645.1 uncultured Clostridia bacterium | reverse complement strand
ATGTGAATTATGGAGCAAACGAAGTAACCGTCAGCACCAGCACTACGGACGACGATACGACTGAAGAAGAAGATACGACAAGTACAAGCACACAGAATGTATGGTTGTTGGCATCCTCGATCGTATTGGCGGCGATCCTTATCCTGACCCTCCTCTTGCTGTTGTTGAAGAATCTTCTCTCCAACCTTAAGAAAAAGAACAGCTCACGCGCAACGCCGATGTACGACAACAAACGCAAACGCTATATTCGCAAGCTTCGCTTGGAAGAGTCCGAATCGGATGAGCTGGCAGACGACGAGCAAGATGTTCTCCCGGACGAAGATGAAATTTCCGAAGAAGATATTTATCGCATCGATTCGGATAATCCTGATGACTCAGATCCCAATAATCGTTAAATGAAACCATCGGTTTTTGGATCGAAAAAAGCCACCCGGCAAAATTTGCCGGGTGGCTTTTGTTTAAAAATACAATCTCAAAAAACGGGGCGACAGACCAGCTATTCTTTTCTTGGGGCAGGAAATACCAAAGAAGTACATTCCGACCTGCCCCCTTTCTCCCCCCCGATCGATGTACCTAAGACATCGTACCATGCAGTCGACCCGGCTCGTTAATGTCGCCGCCGCGCCACAGATCGACATTTTACCTGTTTTAGAGCAATTCCGCGGCAGGGTCCGCCCTTTCTGCCATTCATACGCCGGGTTGTTGGACGGCCAGGTTTTTTATCCAGTAATAGGCACAACGCGTATTGATCATCATTTCGGCAGCGATCAGTCCGCTCTGCAGCTCCATTCCGGAAACCGCCGTTGCACCTTCCCCGTCTGCTGACGTGCAAACGTACCAGTTCGTCGTATCCATGAACTGAACTTGCCGCAAAGACTCGCAACCCTGAAAGGCATACGCACCTACTTGTACAACATTTTTCGTCAAAACAACTTCTTTCAACGAGATGCATCCGGAAAATGTCGATTCACCGATGGAAACCAATGTAGAAGGAATGACGATTTCTTCTAACGCCGTACACCCGCGGAATGCTCCTGCGTCAATGCGAACAATGCTTTCGGGCAAGGTTATGCTTTGCAGAAGCGTACTTTCAGCAAACCCCTCGGCGCCGACGACGGTAACCGTTTTACCATTGAATTCCGCCGGAATTACGACCGAACGCAAGTACCGGGCGTTTCCGACAGAGACAGCATATGTTCCATCATCCAACGGACAAAAATCCAACCCCTGCGGATTATAATCCCCGCCTGTAACCGAAAAGCCAGAATCCACCCCATCGATGTACCAATGCCCGTTGGAGCCGATCGTCACTTCCGAGCCATCCTCTCCGGCCGCAGGGATTCCGGTATCAACGCCGTCAATCATCCAGTTTCCGTTCTCGCCTATTTCGACCTTTGATCCCTCCGGCACTGTCGCGGCCATGCCTGTATCCACCCCGTCTATGTACCAATGCCCGTTGGAACCGATCGCAATGCTGGAACCGTCTTGCCCTTCCGCCACCACGCCGGTGTCCTTGCCATCCACATACCAGTGCCCGTTTTCGCCGATCTCTATGCTGCTGCCGCCGCATGCCGTCAAAAGAAATAGGCAAGCCGTGCACGTAATTGTCATTAGTGAAAGCAGAATTTTGCGTTTCATTTCAGAACCCTCCAACGCCAAAATCACGCCGCTTTCCCCAGCCGCCAAACGGACAGCCATTGCGTTTCGGCATCTGTTTTGCGGCGTATTGCCAGTATAGCATATGCATAAAAAAAACACAAGGGCAATCATATGAATGCCTTTGCTAATTCTGCGGAATTTTGTCCATTCGGGAAGATTCGATTGAATTCGTACAAATACTCTCTCCCAATCATACGGCAGCGGACATCCGTCTGTTTTTTGCCCTTATGTTTGAACAGTTCTTTTCTCCGGTATCGGGGATCCGGAACGATTTCTTCAAAAAAACCGCCCTTTTCTCCCTTTGCCTTGCGGTTTATCGGGATAAGGACGGCGCTAAATTTTATTTATGATTTATGAAAAGAATTTACCGCATTAAAGAATCTTACCGGCAAAAATACTGTCTTTAAAAAATTACGCCCAATCGATTCGATCCAGTGCTTTATCCGTTGGGAACATCGCTCTGTCCATGCCACTGATCGCGGCACATCCCTCGATGCGAATAGACTCCACAAAATACAACCGCTTGCCATCAAAAATCCCTTTACACAGGCATTCGACGCAGTATTTTAAGGACAAAAACTTTTTGCAAAAAGTCGGCCGCCAAATCATTTGGACGACCGACGAATAAACGACCGAAGACCTATGCACTCTTTTTGATCAACTCCGGTTTTGCGTTACCTAAAACGCATTCCCGTGTGATTTTGACCTCACGGATTTCTGCATCCGACGGAATTTCGTACATCACGTCCGTCATCAGATTTTCTATAATAGTGCGCAATCCGCGCGCCCCGGTCTTCAGCTTGATGGCGGTGTTCGCGATCTCGTCGACCGCAGACGGCTCAAACGAAAGTTTCACTCCGTCCAAACCAAGCAGCTTTTGATATTGCTTGATCAACGCGTTTTTGGGTTCTGTCAGGATTTTGACCAACGCCGTTTCATCCAGCGGCAACAAATTCACAACGATCGGAACGCGGCCGACAAACTCCGGTATCAAACCGAATTTTGTCAGATCCTGCGGTTTTACATCGTCGAACAATTCGTAATCCATCTCGTCTGAGCTCTTTACTTTTCCTCCGAATCCTAACGAAGTATCGTCTTTACGAGCCTGAACGATCTTATCCAGCCCAACAAAAGCGCCGCCGCAGATAAACAGAATATTTGTCGTGTCAATGCGCATACATTCTTGTTGCGGGTGCTTACGCCCTCCCTGCGGCGGAACATTTGCAATCGTGCTCT
>CALVHT010000150.1 GCA_944328645.1 uncultured Clostridia bacterium | reverse complement strand
GATCGTGAAAGAGCAATCTTCCGCGAGCGGCATCCGCCGCATTAAAGCGGTTTTGGAATAAAAAGAGACAGACGGCGCAGGCCGCGGCAATTCTGCCGCGGCCTGCGCCGTCTCTTTTCGGGGCTGAAACGATTTGCCGCGCCGACGGCCGAACTATGTTTCGCGAATGCGAACGCACTGCCCCGTCTCGGCGTCTTGGAACATCATCCAATAGCCTTTTCCGTTTAGGTCAAAAACGGACAGAGGCAGATACGAACAAAAACCTTTCAGGGCGGCGGGCGGCTCTCCGCGGGAGGAAGACGGTACGCCGTAGCAGATATATTTGGGCTTTTGTTCGTCGCTGATGACGCCAACCGTATAGAATTTGTTGCGCGAAAAGGTGACTTTTGCCCACCGCGAGTAGGGGATGCACTCCGCCAGCTCGCGTTCGGCGGGGTGTTTGTCGAACAGGGCCGAAAGGTCAGCCTTGACTTGTTCGTAATAGGTCGGCGCGCCGCTTGTCTGTTCGGCGCTCGCCCGGCGAAACAGATCCTGCACCGGCGAATCCGTTTCTTCGCCCGCGCTGTCGGCAGGCGCGTCCGCATCGTTGGAAGACGCGGTCGCATCGCCGGCAGGCGCGTCCGCATCGTTGGGAGGCGCGGTCGCGGCCGTTTCGTCTTTTTCGGGAGGATATATTTGCCGGGAGACGGGATCCGCGTCTGCAAATTCGAAGTAGTTTTCGGTGGCGAGCAGCTCGTCGTCGTAGGGCGGCGGCTCGCCGGCCGAGGCTTCTTCCGCCGGCGGGGTTTCGGCGGGCGGGCCGGCTTCCGAGTCGGTCAGCGGCGCGCACAGCGCGCGCAGATCGTACGTCTTTTCGCCGCATTTTCCAAACGCAACGGGCGTCGCCTTGCCGCTGACAAAGCAGACGGCGCAGCAAAATCCGTCGGCAATGTTCAGATCGCTCGTCTTTTTGACGGTGCAGCCGGCCAAATCCGGCAAGTCAAACACCTCCTGCGTTCCCGCGGCGTCGCAGACCAGCCAGCGGTATCGCCCGGCGGAGAGCGGCGCAAAGCCGATGGGCGCGAGCGCCAGCGTCAGTCGCCCGCCGAGCTTTTCCGCGGTGAGAAGGGCGGAAACCGCGCGTCCGTTTGCGGCGAAGCCGGAGGCGATTTGTTTTAAAATGCACAGTTTTTTGACGTAATTCATGGCAGACCTCGGCCGCGCCGCCCGGCGGCGCGGCGCGTTTGGATTTTCGCGGTATTGCTTTTTCAGGGTTACGGAATAATTATAGCTATTCGCGGGATTGTGAAAATATACGCTTTTGTCGGAAAAGAAAAAAAAGAGGCGAAACCCGCGGCTTGGCGAGGGCCGAAGACAGGGCAGGAATGTTTGTCTGTCCGTGCGGCACGCGGCGGGCGGATTTTGCGAAAAGCGTGTGAAAAGCGCGTTCTGCCCCGCCGCGCGCACAAAAAAGATGAATAAAAAAGTTTACTTTTTAAAAAAAGTAGGGTATAATGAAACTATGGGCAAAAATGCCCGCCGAATGTGTCAAGTATCTCGAATAAGGAGAGTAGAAGCATATGAATATGACGGAAAATCAAAAAGTGCTGCAGTTTATCGACGAAAGTGCCGCTCTGTGCCAGCCGGACGAGATCGTTTGGATCGACGGAAGCAAAGCGCAGCGCGATGCGTTGCGCGCCCAAGCCTGCTCTACCGGCGAAATGATCAAACTCAACGAAGATCTTTTGCCCGAATGTTACCTGCATCGTACCGCGGTCAACGACGTTGCCCGCGTCGAAGACAGGACGTTTATTTGTTGCCGCGATAAAAACGACGCCGGCCCCATCAACAACTGGATGGATCCGCAGGAAGCGTACAAGATGGCTTCCGGCATTCTCAAAGGAGCGATGAAAGGCCGAACGATGTATGTCATTCCCTATTCGATGGGGATCGTGGGCAGCGCGTTTTCCAAGATCGGGATCGAACTGACGGACAGCATCTACGTCGTTTTGAATATGGAGATCATGACGCGCGTAGGCACCGACGTGCTCGAGGCGCTGGGCAAAGACGGCGACTTCGTGAAGGGGCTGCACTCCAAAGTTCAGTTGGACGAGAGCAAGCGTTACATTCTGCATTTTCCGGAGGACAATGCGATTTGGTCGGTCAACTCCGGTTACGGCGGGAACGTTTTGCTGGGCAAAAAATGTTTTGCGCTGCGGATCGCGTCCTATTTGGGCAAAAACGAAGGCTGGATGGCGGAGCACATGCTCATTTTGGGATTTGAAAAGCCGGACGGAGAGGTCAAGTACATCGCGGCGGCGTTTCCTTCCGCCTGCGGCAAGACCAACCTGGCCATGCTCATTCCGCCCGAAAGCTACCGCCGCAAGGGCTACAAAGTTTGGTGCGTCGGCGACGACATCGCCTGGATCCGCGTGGGCGCGGACGGTAGGCTGTGGGCGATGAACCCCGAAAACGGTTTCTTCGGCGTGGCGCCCGGCACCAACGAAAAATCCAACCCCAACGCATTGCATACCACGCAGAAGGGCACGATTTTTACCAACGTCGTACACAATTTGGAAAACAATACCGTTTGGTGGGAGGGATTGGACAAAAATCCGCCCCATAACGCGATCGATTGGAAGGGCAATCCTTGGGACGATGCCGCCAAAGCGGCGGGGGTCAAAGGCGCGCATCCGAATTCTCGGTTCACAGCGCCCGCCAAAAACTGCCCGTGCATCAGCAAGGAATTCGACAATCCGAAGGGTGTTCCTCTGTCGGCGATCGTATTCGGCGGCCGCCGTGCGAAAACGGCTCCGCTGGTTTACCAGAGCCGAGATTGGGAAAACGGCGTGTTTGTCGGTTCGATCATGGCTTCTGAAACGACGGCTGCCGCTGCCGGCGCTGTCGGCGTAGTGCGCCG
>CALVHT010000149.1 GCA_944328645.1 uncultured Clostridia bacterium | reverse complement strand
TGGTGGAGATGATCAGACTCGAACTGACTACCTATACGTTGCGAACGTATCGCTCTACCGGGTGAGCTACATCCCCGTATCGAATGCTTTAATAGTATAGAATATTTTCAAAAATTTTTCAATCGTTTTTATGCCGGAAATCATATTTTTTTTAATTTTTTATAAATATTCTTTTTTCGGCAAGGCGCTCCCGCCGAATCCCCCTGCTTGACAGACAGATCTTTTCGCGGTATAATAATGCCAGAAAATGGTGCGGCCGCCAAGTTTCCAGCGGATCCGCCTAAGGGGCTGCTTTATGGAAAAAGTTACCAATGTCGCCGTCTTGATCGATGCCGAAAACGTGGGCGCGCAAAGCGCAAAACAAATCTTCGACGAGGCGTCCAACTACGGAAATATCATGATCAAACGTATCTTTGCGGATTGGTCCAAATCCTCCGTCCGCGGCTGGAAAGAAGAGGTGAACCGCTATTCGATGACCGCTGTACAGCAATTCGAAGTACAGGCACGCAAAAATACCACCGATATCGCGCTCATCATTCAGGCTCTCGTCATCTTGTTTGAGAAAGATGTAGACGTGTTTTGCATCGCGGCGGGTGATTCTGATTATACGCGGCTCGTGCGCGAGTTGCGCGAACGCGACAAAACCGTCATCGGGCTGGGCGGACGCAACGTCAATCAAAGCTATGTCAACGCATTCAATGAATTCATCTATCTCGACGGCGGCGAAGAAAATAAAACACCTGTCCAAAAAAACGTCAAATCCAAAGGAAAGGTCCTCCAACCGTCGCAGGCGGCAACCCAACCGTCGCCGGTAGCGGAAGAGATGATCGACAATAAGCGCAAAAGCGACTTGCACAACATCATCGACCGCATGATCGACAACAATGGCAAAGCGTTCTATGCCCAAATTTCCTCGGAAATGAAGCAAAAATATTCGGACTTTTTGCCCAAAAACTTCGGATGCAATTCCTTTAAAAAACTGATGGAAAAATTGACACCTTACCTAAAAAAATACAGCATCGGCACCGAATCGGACGGCACGACCATGTACCTGTACCGCAACAAAAAACAATAATCTTTCGGAGGGATCCATGTCACAAGCCGATCTATATAAGTTATTTTCCGCTTACGACGGAGAGATCAACCTGTCGGACTTTACGCCGGCTGAGCTGGAAGAATTGCTGCGCGGACAAGCGGAACAGCCGGCAACCAATTTCAAAGAACGCTACTTCGACTATTATGACGACGTGAAAAGCCCGTCTCGAAAACGCCAGGACTGGTAAATTCTTTTCAAGAACCGCATTTTTAAAAAGACCGCTCGACGATGAAAATTCGCCTTGCGGTCTTTTTTTGCATTGCCGAACTCGGTATCTTAGCTAAAACAGTTGCAACAGATCTACCAGCACGGCAAAGCCGAGCAACAGCACGAAACCCACCGCATGGATCACCGCCTCTACGCGGCGATTGACCGGCTTGCCGCGGACCCATTCGATCAGCGTAAATACGACCTTCGACCCGTCCAGCGCCGGAATAGGAAGCAGATTGAACACGGCGAGATTGACGCCGATAAAAGCCGAGATCTCCAAAAATTGCTGCAAACTGCGCGAGGCGATCTGCGAGGTGAGCACGACAGTCGTGATGGGGCCGCCAAACGCAGACAGACCCAAATGCCCCGTCAGGAGTTGACCAAGCACCTGAAAAATCGTGCCGCCGATCTGAACAGAGTAGGCAAAGCTGCGCCCGATCGTCGAAAAAAAGCCAAAACCGCGGTAGGATGCAGAAGCCACCATATAGGTCTGTTGTTCCGCCGAGTATTCGATGCCGAGAGCCTCCCACAAGGGTTGGGTGTCCGTCAGGTTCGCAAACTGCGCGTCCGCGCGCAGTACTACGGAAATCTCTTCGACCGAACGTCCCTCCGTACCGCGGCGCGAAACGGTAAAAGCCACCCGATCGCCCGCCTGTTTCCCCTGCAACGCGTCCATCAAATCCGCGGTCAGGTAAATATTCTTTCCTTCACACGCGAGAATGATATCCTCATCTTGAAAGGAATAAGCCGCTTGCAGCGCATCCTGTGCCGGCGCTACGCGGTAAGTCATCAAAAGAAGCTGCCCGCAGGCGAAAAAAGAAACCAGCAGGAGAAGCAGCGCCAGCACATAATTCATAAATGCGCCGGCAACCAAAACGATTATGCGCTGCCACGGTGGTTTGTTGTGAAACGCGTTCGGCTCCGGACGATCCTCGTCCTCCCCTTCGAATGCGCAAAAACCGCCGAGCGGCAACAGCCGCACGGAAAAAACTTCGCCGTTCTTTTTTGTGTGACTGTACAATTTCGGTCCGAACCCTATAGCAAATTCGTTGATCTTAAATTTTAAGATTTTTCCGGCCAGGTAATGCCCGAACTCATGTACGGTGATCATGGCGAGCAAAATGAGCAGCGCCAATACAACCGAACCGACGGTGCGAAGCACGTCGGACGCAGAAAGCAGATTCAGCGACATATAATCTCCGTTTTAGGGCAACAGCGCCCTTGTACGGGCGCGCACCGCAGTATCCAGCTCTTCCAGCGCGGCATAGCCGTTTGCGGCCGCAACGGGCAGGGCGAGAGCTTTTTCTATAATTTCTGCAATTTGCGGATATTTTATTTGTCCGCGCAAAAAAGCGTCGACGGCGACCTCCCCTGCAGCATTGAGTACGCAAGGGGCCGCCCCGCCGCGACGGGCGCATTCCTTGGCCAAGACAAAGCAGGGATAGCGGTCTTCCTCCACCGCCTCGAAATGCAGGGCGCCCAAAGCCGTAAAATCCACGCGCGGCAGTCCGCAATCCAGCCGCTGCGGATACGTCAGCGCCAACTGAATGGGAAGTTCCATGGACGGAACGCCCATTTGGGCAAGAACGGCGCCGTCTTCC
>CALVHT010000148.1 GCA_944328645.1 uncultured Clostridia bacterium | reverse complement strand
GCTTGCGCGCCGCTGGTAGTATTAGGGCTAATAGCCCGAAACTGAAAAACCACCGGCTTAGCCGGTGGATGTTTATTGTTTACAGAAGCTGCTTTTCGGGCCTCAAAACGAGCAAAGTACATGCGGTTATTTGTGCAAAATCTTTTGAACGTTTTAATTTTTTACCGCAATACATTTCCGCTTTTCATCATTTCACGCCGCTGCTGCACGGTGCTCGTTCAGCGTGCGAAAACGATTGCAAGAAGGGATTTTTTTTGTTGGATGCAAAATGAAGATGGCAGGAAAAAACGCAAAAGCCCGTCATTTTTCGCGTCGGAACTCGCGAGATTTTTGAACGCTGTATTGACATCGCGGTTGGTTCGTGATAAAATAAAAACAGTGGATTCTATCTTGTTATAAGGGGGATTTATGACAAAACGCATCAGAATTTGTTTGCTGTCCTTGTTAAGCTCATTGTTCGCGGCGTGTTTGGCGTTTGTCCTGATCGGCATGCTTCCGCTTGCGGCGCGTGCAGATGAAGATGCGCAAAACGCGCAGTATAGTACGGTTGCGGTGCACGATCCGTCCATCGTGCTTGCTTACGAGGATGCGGAGGGGAAAACCTATCCCGAGCCGGGAGAGGGCAGGACAAAGGTTTACTTTGTGTTTGGAACGCAGATCGCACAGGCAAAATCTTACGATCTCGTAAACTGGACAAGTTTCACCAACAATCTCAATATTGCGGCAAATATCTATACCATGCTTTCCAAAGAAGCCGCGTATTCCGGACTGACGCAAGACACGATCATCGAAAATTGTTGGGCGCCCGACGTCATATGGAACGAGACGATGGGCAAATGGTGCATGTATCTTTCCGTCAACGGGCCGCACAATAATTCCAGCATCGTCTTGCTCATCGCGGACGATCTCAACGGGGTTTGGTCCTACGTGGGGCCGGTGGTGTTCTCGGGGATCACGAGCAGCACGCTTGCCCAAACGGATTATACAAAGGTGACGGGCAGCCAAACGATCGCCTCGCGTTATGCGCTGAACAGAAACGGAAATTTGGTCTATGACGTAAATGCTATCGACGCGGCGGTCACTTATGACGAAAACGGCGAGCTTTGGATGAGCTACGGTTCTTGGTTCGGCGGGATCTTTCTTTTGAAAATCGATCGGAATACAGGGTTGCGCGACTACGATTACACGTATGAGACCAATGTCGTGGACGCGAACGCAACCGCGATCGATCCAGACACGCTCTCTTCGGACGGGACGTATACCGTCTATTCGGACGAATATCTCGGGATCCACATTGCCGGCGGGCATCACTCTTCGGGTGAGGGATCCTATATCGTGCGCATCGAAGACTATTACTATCTATTCCTCTCCTACGGCGGCTACGCGCCGGATGGGGGATACAATATGCGTATATTCCGCAGTGCTTCGATCGACGGAGAATACGTAGACGCGGCGGGAAACAAGGCGATCAAATCCGTCTATGAAAACAACACGACGGGGTCCGTGGGGCTTCGCGTCATGACGGGCTACACCTGGAGCTGGTGGGAGCATTCCTATGTCGCGCAGGGGCATAATTCCGCGTTTGTGGATGACGACGGGAAGGCGTACCTGATCTATCACAATAAATTTATGGACGGTACGATTTTCCATGTCATGAAGGTGCATCAGCTGTTCGTCAATACAGACGGATGGCTCGCCACCGCGCCGTTTGAATCGCTCGCGAGTGACGCAGTGGCGACGGGGCTGACGTCGGAAGAGATCGCGGGAACGTATGGCGTGCTATATATGACGCGCAACAACGGCGCCTATGGTTCTCCCTGTACGGAAGCGGAGGTTTCTTTTTCGGCTGACGGGTCGCTTTCGGGGGCGTATGCGGGATCTTGGACTTATAATGCCGAAACAGGCGCGTTCCGCATCCGGATTTCCTCCGGTTACGCGCACAACGGTTATCTGCTGTACCAAAATTTGGAGGGTACCAACATTCGGACCCTTGTCTTTACGGTCGTGAGCACGGAAGGCTCTTCCGTTTCTCAATATACCTATTGGGGCTACCGTTATCCGACGGAGGAAACGGCCGCGTCCTATGCGATGAATCAGTTTTCTGTTCCAGATCGCGCGGATCTATCCGTCCTGCGGGATTCTTACACGGAACAGCTCGATTTTTGGTATGACGCAACGCTCACCGCGAGTAAATCGGCGGGGGTGTATACCATTACTGTTTCAGACGGCGTGAACTCGATGAACAAGGGGTACACGGTCGGGAGCGTAACGGTTGCGGGCAACTGCGCGGAGTTTGACGTGCTCTCGGCCGGCAAAAAGGTCGTTCCGTTAGCGCTTACAGGCGGCGAGATCTCGCTGTCCTTTGATTACAACCTTTATTCGGATGACTGGGCCGAGATTTTTTCGGGAGAGAACTTCCGGCTCAATCTCGGCGTTCTCGAATACAACACGGGTACGAGCCAGGCCCTTACTCTGTATGAAAACCAGGCAACGGCGGGCGATTATGCGCAGTTTGCACCTTATCCGCACCAGGCGTTCTTTACGGAGGATTTTGCCCGCGCCACGATTACATTGCACGGGGACGGGAGCATCTCCTTCTACCGCGATGGCGTTTTGGTGTACCGCTATGAAGCCGATACGAAGTTCAATCAAGACGGTGGAACCAATAACTCGTCCTATTCGGTTTCCGACATGAACAACGCGATTCGCTCGGAACTGTTTTCGGGTACGTTTGCATGCGCGTATGAGATCCGAAACGTCGCCATTGCGGTCTCGAATAACGAGATGGGCATTTATCCGACGGACCAAACGATCCAAGTGCTTGCAAGTTATGCGGGAACGACGAGCGGCACCGCTGTCGGCGCGATTTCCGAAGCGTCGAGCGAGGGCGTTGCGGTGTCATTCATGCTTTCTGCCGCGGCGACGAGCGACTG
>CALVHT010000147.1 GCA_944328645.1 uncultured Clostridia bacterium | reverse complement strand
AAGATTCATGAAAAAAATATTTTTTCGGATGGGCGCGATGCTGTTGCTTTTTGGCATGGTTGCGTTCTCCGGCTGCGCGGGCGCGTCGGCAAAGGATAATCGTTCGGTTGTATGTACGATATTTGCCGAATACGACTGGGTGCGAGAAGTTTTAGGGGAAGAGGAGGAGCGGTTCAGTATCACCTTATTGCAAGACAGCGGGGTCGATATGCATAGTTACCAGCCATCGGTTTCGGATATTGCGGCCATTTCCACGTGCGATCTGTTTATCTATGTCGGAGGAGAATCGGATACTTGGGTAGACGGCGCGTTGTCCAATGTACAAAACGGGCAGCAGCAGACCATTTCGTTGATGGAGGAGTTGGAGGGACGTTTATTGGAGGAAGAGGAGCTTGAGGGAACGGATCACGCGGACGAAGAGGAACACGAGCACGAACAGGACGAGCACGTCTGGTTGTCGCTGTCCAACGCGCAGCTCGCAGTTCGTTCGATCGCAAAAGCATTGGGCGCGATCGATCCGGACTATGCAAGCGTCTATGCGGCAAACGCGGATACATATTGTGCGCAGTTGGCTGCCTTAGATGCCGAGTATGCGGCAACCGCCGAAGCAGCTGTATACGATGCCGTAGTTTTCGGCGATCGATTCCCGTTCCTCTATCTGATGAATGATTACGGTCTGCGTTATTATGCGGCGTTTTCGGGATGCTCGGCGGAGTCAGAGGCAAGTTTCGAAACCATCGTGTTTTTGGCCGGAAAAGTAGACGAATACGCATTGCCCGCGATTTTGACGATCGAAGGAAGCGCGAGCAACATAGCGCAGACCATTCGAGACAATACGGCAAGCAAGGATCAGGCGATCTTGTCCATGGATTCTTTGCAGGCGGTGAATCGGCAAAGCATTGCTGACGGGGCGACGTACCTTGCGGCAATGCAGTCCAACCTCGTCGTGTTATCCAAGGCACTGGGCGTGGAGATCGGGTGAGGTACGCGTATGGAGCAATTGATTTGCCATGACCTATCGATCGGATATGAGGGCAAGGTGGTTGCCGAGCATCTCAATTTTTCGGTACAGTCGGGGGACTATCTGTGCGTACTTGGTGAAAATGGGGCGGGCAAAAGCACGCTGCTGAAGACGTTGCTGCGTTTGCTGGCGCCGGTCGGCGGAAAGATCCGTTTGGAAGGGCTGAAAAACAATGAAATCGGCTATCTGCCGCAACAGACACAGGTACAGCGCGATTTTCCGGCGTCCGTGCGGGAAGTCGTTCTGTCGGGTTGCCTGAATGGGAGCGGCTGGCATCCGTTCTATACCAAAGAACAAAAGCGCCGCGCCGACGAAGCAATGCGCCAGATGCACATAGAAGATCTGGCTTCTCGGTGTTACCGCATGCTTTCGGGCGGGCAGCAACAACGCGTATTGTTGGCGCGTGCATTGTGTGCATCCCAAAAGATGTTGCTGCTGGACGAGCCGGTCGCCGGGTTGGATGTGATCGCGACCAAAGAGTTGTACGAACTGATTTTGCAATTAAACCGTACCAAGGGCGTCACGATCATCATGATCTCGCACGATCTTCATGCGGCGATCGAGTATGCGAATAAGATCCTGTTTGTCGGAAAAGAGATTTTCTTTGGCGGAAAACAAGAATTTTTGGATGGCGAGCTGGCCAAAACTGCATTCGGAGGGGCCTTATGAGTATTTTTGAAAAACTTGTCACCTATTTTCAATTTCCGTTTGTTCGCTATGCGCTCATCGTGGGCGTCTTGATCGCCCTCTGTTCCTCCTTGCTTGGGGTTACCCTCGTGCTAAAGCGGTATTCTTTTATTGGCGACGGACTTTCGCATGTGGCTTTTGGCGCGATGGCGGTCGCCGGCGTGGTGGGTCTGACCAATGATATGTTGATCGTTCTGCCGATCACGATAGCTTGCGCGGTGCTTTTGTTGCGCGAGGGGAAAAATGCAAAGATCCAAGGAGACGCGGCAGTGGCCATGATTTCGGTCGGTGCGTTGGCCGTCGGGTATTTATTGTTGAATGTTTTTTCCACATCTTCCAATTTGGCGGGGGATGTCTGCACGACCCTGTTCGGAACGACCTCTATCTTGACCTTGACGCAAGTCGAAGTTTGGCTGTGTACGGGAATATCTGCGGCGGTCATTGCGCTGTACATCTTTTTTTACAATAAAATTTTTGCCGTTACCTTTGACGAAAATTTTGCGCGGGCCACTGGCGTTCGGACGGGTATTTATAAACTCGTCATTGCCGTTATCATCGCGGTGATCATTGTGTTGGCGATGAATTTGGTCGGGTCGTTGCTGATCTCCGCGCTGGTGATCTTTCCCGCGCTGGCAGCCATGCGCGTTTTCCAGCGGTTTCGTTCGGTCGTTATTTGTTCGGCGGCGGTCTCTGTAAGCTGCGCGGTGCTGGGCATTCTCGTTTCGATCGTTGGCGGAACGCCGGTCGGTTCGACCATCGTTGCAGCGGATATCGTAGCTTTTGCAGTGTTTTATTGTGTCGGAAAGATCATAAACAGGAGGGCGGCGGCATGAATAGAATGCGACGGCGGATCGCGGCGATCATTTTTGGTATGTTCATGGCGCTTACACTGAGTGCGTGCAGTGCCGACAGTTACCGGCTGAACGAAGAAACATTCTTTTTGTTTATGACCAACATGCAATATTATCCCGAGCAATATCTCGGGAAAGAGATCGCCTACGACTGTTTTGTGTATCATCTGACGGACATAGAGGGGAATGTCTATGTATGCGGCGTGCGCAAATGTTCTTCCGGGTACGGATGCCAATGCGGGAACGATACGATCATCGGTTTTCTGCTGGAATATGACGGCGAGGTTCCGCAGCCGCGCAACCAAAGTGTGGACACGAATGATAAGGCGTGGATTCACGTTACGGGAACGCTGGTTTCGGCGCAAAAGACAGACATCCGTATCCACGCCT
>CALVHT010000146.1 GCA_944328645.1 uncultured Clostridia bacterium | reverse complement strand
ACACAGAGGTTTTTATTTACTGAAGTTCTTTTGCCTCCCCCAGTATAACTGGGGGTTTATTCATGCTAAAGCGCCAATCAAAAAAGGCTTGCAGTTGCTCTGCAAGCCTTTTCGTCTCCATTGACTGTCGCATTTAAAAATGCTTTATCGCACATTTTTTCAAATCCGGTCACTCCGACATGATGCATTCCTGGTCTTATCCATGCAATGCGTTGTACTCCTCGTCGGTAACGGCTTCCAGCCATTCGCTGGATGTATTTTCGCCGGGCATCTCCACGGCGATATGCGAAAACCAGCTGTTTTTCTTTGCCCCGTGCCAGTGCTTGACGTTTGCCAAAATTTCCACTACGTCACCGGGGTTCAGACTCCGTGCCGGGTTTCCCCATTCCTGATACCAGCCGCTGCCTGCAACGCATAAAAGAATTTGTCCGCCGCCCTTTTCCGCCCGGTGAATGTGCCAGTGATTGCGGCACCCCGGCTCAAACGTGACATTGGCAAAAAAAGGCTTGTTCTCCGGCGATGTCAGGGGATGCAGGTAAGACTTTCCGACAAAATAATCCGCGTAAGCCGTATTCGCCGCACCTTTGCCAAATATGTTTTGTTCTTCAAATTGAATTTCTTGCATCTCTTATTTTCCTCCGATCAAGATCTCTTTTGCACTGTTCAACGCATTGAATACCCGCGGGAAGCCCATATAGGGCAAAGCATGCGCGAGCGCGCAGACAATTTCTTCGGCCGTATTCCCTACTCGCAGCGCGCCGATCATATGAGAGCGCACCTGCGCTTCTGCGCCGCCCATTGCCGCAAGCATCACCACCATGAGCAATTCCCTTGTTTTTCCGTCGAGATTTTTTCTCGTAAAAAAATCAGCAAAACAAAGTTCCGTCAGCCATTTTGGAATTTCTTTGGAAAAGTTTCCGGGAAGCCATGCGTATCGTTCGGCAATCTCCTCGCCGTAAACGGGCGATTGAATCGAAAGCCCCGTTTCATAGCGCGTCTCTTCGGCTATCGTCTCCGCGCTTTCCAGCGGCAACGAAATGCCTTTGGAGGCGAACGCTTCGTTCATTGCGGCGATCGCGTTCAAGGTTTTCGGAAAGCCGATCAGGGGCGCACATTGATAGATCGTCTCCCGTATTTCCAGCGGAGAAAGCCCGACATTCAGACAAGCGCCGACATGCGCGGCAAGCTGCGGCAATGTTTGATTGACGGCAAGCACCGTAATTGTGATCAGTTCTCGCAGACGGTTATCTAACGAACCGACATAACACACCTCTCCGAATATAAATCGCTGTAAAATTCGCATGAATTCGGGGTCTGTTCCTTCGTTTTGTACCGGTCTGCCGCCAAACAACTCTTTGAATTTTTCTTCCGTCCTTTCGATCCTGTTCACTTTTTCACCTCCCAATGTTAGCGCCAAGCGCATAAGCCTGCCTGCAACGGACTTCGGACCTCCGCACACCGCGCCGCCGCCCTTTGCAAGAATTTTGCTTTTATCTGCAAACTTGAGATAATCGAATCAACGATCAAAACTGGTCGAAACGCCCTTCCCAACGACGATGATCGGAATTTTTGTGCCCGTTCCCTGCCTTCGCCAGTATTATAACATCTCTCCCTTCGAATGTCTAATGCTTAAATTTTATGGTCGGCTATGCATGAAAGGTATCATAAGTTTTTAACCGCTTCGTTCCGGCCCCGCGGCGCTTTCCGTAAAATATCGCGGCCGTTTCGCCCCACAAAAAACTACGCCCGTAATTTATTTTTTTTGCTCAGAAACTCGATAAATCTCCTCGCAATCCCCAAAAAGTTGCGCCCGATCCGTTGCAAAAGCGTGCAATTTGTGTTAATCTATAATAAAATACAAAAGGAGAACCACTATGCCAAGTCGTTTAACCTGTCAATGGTCTTGGGATTCCGACGAATCGCAGGAAGTCTTTGTGAAAACCGTTGGCCTGGACGGAGCAGAAAAGTCCTACGCGCAGGTAAAACAGATCGAAAAAATGTTGGCTCTACAGCCGTGCAAAATGATCGACATCGGCTGTGGGAACGGCAGGCAGACGCAAATTTTTGCACGCTTTGGATATGAGGTTTGGGGAATCGATATTTCGGAACGATTTTTAGCCGAAGCGCAAAAAAACGCCAAAAACGAACATCTTTCCGTGCAATATCAACGCATGCGAGCAAGCCAATTACAACAATGCAATGAGTTTGATTTTGCGTTGGCTTACCACCACAGCATCGGATTTTTGCCCGACGACGAGCTGCCGTTGCACTTTTATCGGATTTACGAATGTTTAAAACCCGGCGGTGTTTTTTTGTTTGAAATGGCAGGCCCGAAACTTTGCGGAAAAACCCCCTCGCCCTTTCGCGATTGGCAAGAAACCGATGACCTGTTTGTCCTCGTCGATAAAAAGATCCAGGACGGATACAGGGAAGAAGTGTGCATTTTAATCGATAAATCGAGCGGAGACGTCAAGGAATTTCGAGAGAAGCAGCGAGCATTTTCACTGGCAGCGCTGAAGAAAATTTTGAAACAAGCCGGGTTCCAAAGCATACAATGCTACGCGGATCTGCAAAAGACGCCCGCGACCAAAGCAAATTTCGGAATATTTGTTTGTATAAAATAAATCGCGTTTCAAGCATTGCCCGGCCCTCCTTTCCCCAGCTTTTGGAAGCGGAGCTTGCGCGGCGCGCAAAGCGTTCCGAAATCCAATCCAATAACATTTTCAAACGCTCGCGGCTTTGGCTTCGCCTGCAAAGGCGATCTTTCGGATAAACGCGACCTTAAACTGCCGGTCAAGGATTTGACCGGCGGTTTTTTTGTACAGCGACAGGCGCCCCGCAAAAGCGGGGCGCGCTGCCATTGAACGAATAAGCCGCTTTCCTTACGGCAACAAGATCGTAGGTACGTTTTCGGTTGCGTCGGTTTACGACCTTCCTCCGCCCGCAGACCTCGCT
>CALVHT010000145.1 GCA_944328645.1 uncultured Clostridia bacterium | reverse complement strand
CCAGTCCCACTGATCCACATAGATGGAATGCAGGTTATCCATATCCTCGTCGCGCCGGATCGCATTCATGTCGGTGTATAGCCCGAATCGTATTCCGAATCGATACTTGCCCAGCGCATAGCGCTTCCATTTTGCTAACGAATGCACAACCTCTGCCGTCTCTCCCGTTGCTTTGACTTCAAATGCAACCGGCCGTTCTACGCCGTTCAGATTGTCATTCAAGCCGCTGTCACGCGTGACAAACAACGGCGCACTGATGCGCGTCAAATTGAGTGCCTGCGACAGCTCGGCTTCAAAAACCGTTTTAATCTCTTTCAAAGCCTTTTCTGTTTGGATCAATGTCAATTTTGAAGTATACATGCGAAACCTCATTTCTTGAATTTCATGCGTTTTCTACATTCGGGCGACGCACCGTACAAAAATCGTGTAAGACTTCATCAAAATTTTGTACAGCCAAATCCGCCGCACGCGTTATTTCCTTCCATTGCGCCGGCTCCTGTCGATCATATACCGCCGCCGTGCGCATCCCCGCCAACCGGGCGGAAGCAAGCGCCATCCGGTTGTCTTCGAATACGACGCAGGCGCTCGGCGCAACGCCAAGCGCCTGCGCACTGCGCAAAAAAATATCCGGAAAGCCTTTGCTTTTGCCCACTTCCGAGACAGTGATGCAGGCATCAAACAGTTCCTGCACGCCGCCGGCACGCAAAATGGGCAAGAAAAACTCCGGCAACGACGCTGTTGCCACGCAAAGTTTTAATCCGGCGGAATACAGGCAGCGCACCAACTCGATAGCCCCTGCTTTAAAGTATTGCGCTCCGTCTTTCGAAGCATATTGCGCCAAAGAAAGCGCGCGCCACTCCTGTATGATATCCTCTTCCCGTTCATCCGGAAGATAGCGCCGCACGGTATATGCCGCACTTTCATGAAATCCTAAATGC
The DNA here is from genome assembly GCA_944328645.1 of uncultured Clostridia bacterium. Lineage (GTDB taxonomy): Bacteria > Bacillota > Clostridia > Christensenellales > Borkfalkiaceae > Borkfalkia. The sequence continues at coordinate 2,036 of CALVHT010000145.1, read as the reverse complement.
GCGATCTCCTCCTGATACCCGTCGGGCACAGGCATGCCTCGCTGCGCAAAAAATGCCTCATCGACTGCCCGCCAAATTTCATAACTGTCGATCAGGGTACCGTCCAAATCGAATACAACGGCTCGGATTTGATTCCAGTCTATCATAGCTACTATTATAACACGGCCCTGTGAAAATAGCAACCAAGCAGACGAATTTTCCGGCCGGAAGCCAAATAAATCTTCACGCGGCCAACCCCCTCAAAAAGAAAACATTGAACGAATTCCCGCATATTTCGCCCAATTATTTTTGATTCTCTCTTGAAATCCGTCCAAAAATATGATATACTGTTTTTATACAGATAAGGAGGGACATACTATGGCTATCAAGATCACGCGCGAAAACATGGGGGTTGTCTTCACACCGCGCGATGAAGAAGTCTACAAAAACAGTTCCGGCGTCCTATATCCGCGCGTCATTGAATTGCAACACGCCGGCGAACAAAACGGAACTCTCTTGGCGATGTTTGACCATTCCACCCTTTTGGAACCGCCCGTTGTGCCCGTCATGTGCAGCACGGACGGCGGAGTCACTTGGGAAAAATACAGCCAGGTCGAAGACACACAGAACGGGTATGGCATTCGATTTCAGCCTGTAATGCTCGAACTGCCGCAAGCATGCGGCGATCTGCCGGCCGGTACGATCGTATTCGCGGGAAATTCCGTTCCGCTCGACTTTACCTCCACCGAGCTATCCTTTTATATCAGCCGTGACCACGGAAAAACATGGGAATTCCGCTCGTCCATCGTTCAAGGCGGCCCGCCCATCGAACAAAATTTCGATGCCTTGGGGCCCGTATGGGAACCCAACCTTTATATCAACCGTTACGGGCAGCTGACCGTCGCATTTACCGACGAGCGGCCGCATACCGATCCGCGTTTTAACCAAACGCTTGCCCTCGTCACCTCCGACGACGGCGGAAAAACCTGGAACGAGGTACGCTATACCGTATCCATCCCCAACCGCAGTCTGCGGCCGGGAATGCCCATCGTTGCGCCGATGGGAAACGGAAAGTTTATCATGGTCTACGAGATCGTCGGATATCCTTCCTGCGACATCTATTTTAAACTTTCCGACGACGGTGTGGATTGGGGGGATCCGCTTTTGGAAGGAAAACGCGTGGAGACCGCGGACGGGTTGTGCCTGGGCAGCATGCCTTATGTGATCTGGGTACCGCAAGGCGGCGAAAACGGGACCGTAATCGTCACCGCCAAACGGGAAGGCGAGCATATTGGAATGCGCGACCCCGGTTATTACCACGTCAACTATCATTACGGGGAAGGCCCCTGGGAACGCGTTCCCATGTTGATCACTTATAATACAGATACCCTGCAAGCCGGCTGGAGTATGGGAATGACGACCTTCCGTAACGGAGAATACCTCATCCAGCTTGCCCCTACCCCCATGAATCGACGCCTGATGCAGATAACTTACGGCATCGGAAAGTTGGAGACCATCTAAGCATTGTATTAAATGAAAGACCGTCCTTCTAAAACGGCGGTCTTTTTCAAACATAGTACTCTTTTTTTGCTTATTTTGTAATTTTGGCCTTCTTAGCGCCCGCAAAGTGTCTGCATCCAGGTCTTTTCTACAACAAACCCTGCAAGCGAACATCTGCGCCGCAATCGCAAAATAAAATGCAGTACGGCTTTCGTCCTCTCTGTCCGAAACATAGTAAATCGCTTTTTGCTTTGGCAGCCTTTCCCCTCTCCTGTTTTCATCGGGGCAACGTAGGCTAAGATTTTCAAAAAACATGCTCCCCCAAACTTTTCGAGTATCGCGTTCTTTTTCGCAAAAGCATATTCCACCGATATAGAGCATTAGAACACGTATTCCCCCCATCGAACGCGTACCGACAACAGAAAACTTCTTTTTTTGAATCGGTTTCGCCGAAATCCGTATGCTTGTTTCTTCGAAGGCAATTCAAAACCACCAGTGAACTGGTGGTTTGCACATACCCTAAAAGGGTTTGTTGCCGGCGTACCCGTCAACGGGTA
>CALVHT010000144.1 GCA_944328645.1 uncultured Clostridia bacterium | reverse complement strand
GACGCCAAAAGGCTGTCCGGCCGCTCTTTAATGATGATACGTTTGATCGATTCTAAAGTAAGCGGTTCCAAATAAATTTCATCGGCCAAAGCCCGATCCGTCATGATGGTCGCCGGGTTGGAGTTGCAAAGAACGACATTGACGCCCGCATCTTTCAAAACGCGACACGCCTGTGCTCCGGCATAGTCAAATTCGGCTGCCTGTCCAATTACGATCGGGCCGGACCCGATCACGAGTACTTTTTTAATATCGCTTCTTTTAGGCATGATCCTTTCCTCCGTCCATCGCATCCATAAACCGATCGAACAAATCCCGCGCGTCCTGGGGACCGGCGCAAGCCTCCGGATGGAATTGCACGGTAAACGCGCGCAGATCCGGATATTCGACCCCCTCGCAAGTACCGTCGTTAACGTTGATAAAGCTAAGTTCACCCACGCCGCTGATAGAGTCCGCAAGCACCTCATAGCCGTGATTTTGGCTGGAGATATAGACGATTCCCGTTCGTAATTCTTTCACCGGCTGGTTTGCCCCGCGGTGACCGTACTTCATTTTTTTCGTCTTTCCGCCCATCGCCAATGCAAATAACTGGTGCCCCAAACAAATTCCAAAAATGGGAAGTTTTCCTGCTAGTTTGCGAATGTTTTCAATAATTTCAGTATTTTCAGCGGGATCGCCCGGCCCGTTTGTCAACATCAACCCGTCCGGAGCAAGCGCAAGAATTTGCTCCGCCGTATACCAAGAAGGCACGCGAATAACACGGTTGCCGCGATTGACCAGCTCCCGAACAATATTTTCCTTGGCACCGAAATCCCACAAAACGACCTTGCGCGAAGCATTTTCGGCGCCGTATTCATATACGCCCGAACAAGTGCAATTGCGGACAGCATCGCAAATCATATAATTTCGGACCTCGGTCAAATCGGTCAGCGGTTTATTTGAAATCGCCGCGTTCATGACCCCTGCCTCTCGGACCGTTTTGGTCAATTCTCGCGTATCGATCCCATAAATCCCCACGACGTTTTTGCGCCGCAAATAATCGTCTATTTTTTCTTGGCAACGAAAATTGGAAGGTTTTTCGCAGTATTCCCGCACAATATATGCAGAAAGATACGGCCTTTTACTTTCGTTGTCCGAGTCAATCATTCCATAATTTCCAATCAAGGGAAAAGTTTGGATCACGATTTGCCCGAAATAACTCGGATCGGTAAGTGTTTCGATATAACCCGTCATTCCCGTTGTGAATACGAGTTCTCCCACGACTTCTCCGTCGGCACCGAAACGCTTTCCTTCAAACACCTGCCCGTTTTGTAATGTCAAATAAACTTTTTCTGCCTTCATATGCAATCCTTACCGAAAATTATTTATCGCTTAAGCAGCTTGACCAACACGGCCTTTTGCGCATGCAAACGGTTTTCTGCTTCGTCGAATATATCATCCGCATGAGCCTCAAATATTTCGTCGGTTATTTCTTCGCCCCGATGCGCCGGCAAACAGTGCAAAACCATCGCATCCGGTTTAGCCAAAGACATCAGCTCTGTATCGATGCAATAGCCGCGAAACGCCTTTTCACGCTCCGCCTTTTCCGCTTCCTGCCCCATCGAAGCCCATACATCGGTATAAAGGACATCTGCGCCCTCTGCGGCACTTCGAATGTCTGCTGTGATCGTCAACTTGCCTGTTTCGCGCGCCCAGGCAACAATTTTTTCATCCGGCTGATATTCCAACGGACAGGCAACGGCAACTTCCATTCCTGTCTTAATGCCGCCCACAATGAGCGAGTTCGCCATATTGTTTCCGTCGCCCACAAAACAGAGCTTTAACCCTTTCAGGCTGCCCTTATATTCTCGAATCGTCATCAGATCCGCCAAAACTTGGCAAGGATGGCAATAATCGGTCAGTCCGTTGATGATCGGAATGCTGCCGTACCGCGCCAAATCCTCCACGTCCTGCTGCGCAAATGTCCGGATCATAATACCATCCAAATAACGAGACAGGACCCGAACGGTATCTTTAATAGGCTCCCCGCGCCCGATCTGAAGATCACGATCAGACAGAAAGAGCGCATACCCTCCCAACTCGTTCATTCCGACCTCGAAGCTCACGCGCGTACGCGTAGACGATTTCTGAAAAATCATGCCCAGCGTTTTTCCCTCTAAGTAGTGATGCCGTATGTTGTTCTTACGCTCGTACTTCAGTTGATCCGCTAAATTAAGGATCCCAAAGATTTCCTCCGATGTCAGATCGGACAGCTTTAACAGATGTTTCATTCCGAAATTACCTCATTTAAGATTTTCAATCCAAAATCCAATTCCGCTTTGCCGATCGTTAACGGCGGCAACAAGCGTACTTTATTCTTTGCCGTCAGAACAATCAGGCCGCGCTCCAAACATTTTTCGGCGATCTCGCGCGCGTTCTTCGTCGTTTCCAAGCCAATCATCAAACCCAGCCCTGTAACGCTTAAGACATTTTTAATTCTTCCCAGGTGCGTAAAAAGATAAGCCGATTTGCCTTGTACTTCCAACAACAATTCGCGATCTATTCGACGCAGAATACTGCATGCACCCGCACAGGCAACCGGATTGCCGCCAAAAGTCGAACCGTGATCACCGGCACCAAGCACCTGACCGCATTTTTCAAAAAACAAAGTTGCACCCAACGGCAAACCGCCTGCCAGCCCTTTCGCCGTCGTTATAATGTCTGGATGGATACCATATTGCTCGTAAACATATAACGTGCCCGTGCGACCATTGCCCGTTTGGACTTCATCAATCATCAATAGAATATCCTGTTTTTTACAGAACCGCTCGATCGCAGTCACTTCGTCGCGATCCAAAGGAAGCACCCCGCCCTCTCCTTGCACCAACTCCAAAAGAACTGCGCACGTGTCGCTTGTACAATTTTTTCGGATGCTCGCCGCCGTCGGTTCCGCATACGAAAACCCATCCAAAAAAGGCATAAAGAAACGATGCATTCCGTCTTGGCCGGTCGCCGACAACGTTGCGATTGTTCGCCCGTGGAAGGAATTTTTCAACGTGACGATGCGAAAACGCCCTTCCCCATATCGATCGAAAGAGTATTTACGCGCTGCCTT
>CALVHT010000143.1 GCA_944328645.1 uncultured Clostridia bacterium | reverse complement strand
GTCAAATCTCGTATGCCGTCTTCTGCTTGAAAAAAAAAACTTCCCAGCCATATTCCTCGAACATGGTACGGTTATACACCATTCCCTGCATTCCGGTCACCCACGGCACGCAGTAGTATTTGTACTCGCCGCCGTACGTTTCGTAAGTGCTCATGGTAAGAAACTCATCCTGCATCTTATCTTTGAAGAGCACGCCTTCGCCCGGGACCTCGCTCTCGTACACGTCGGTCAACTCTTCAAAATAGGGATTGCCCTTGGAATCCTTGCTTTCAAAGCTGTCCGCACCCGACGAGCAGGAAATAAACAGATCCACCGTCGTCTTTCCCGATTTGATCTGATCGACGGCATACGTGCGCTCGGAGTTCTTGCTGACCTCTTCGAATTTGAGGTTAGGGTACTTTTCGCGCACCCAGTCCTGCTGCGCGAAATCATCCATCAGCGGCTGCAGCCAGTCGTAGCCGTAACCGAAGTTTGCCACATAGATCTCCAGCGTGTCTACACTGTTGTCCCGTCTGTTGCACCCCGCAAACACCAGGAACAAAGACAGCAGCACGGAGACAAAAACAGCAAGTTTCTTTTTAGACATACATTCCTCCTTATTAACCTTTTAAACCGCCAACGCTCATATTTTTCATCATCAGGTCGGAAAAACAAGCAAAAATTGCGATGACAGGCATCAGCGATATGATCACGCCCGCGAAATAGACGGGATAATTGACGCCGCGGATGGCGTTCGCCTGATAGGTGTACAATCCGCTTGCAAGCGTGGGATAGCTGGGCAGGTACAGGATCATGGGCATGTAGTCGTTCCACGAACCGATGGCGCTCATGATGCAGAGCGTGGCGATGGGCCCCGCCGCCTGCGGCAGCATGATTTTGAAAAAGACGGTAAAATGATTTCCGCCGTCGATAAACACCGCTTCGGCATAGCTCCAGCTGATGTTTTTAAAAGTGGCGTACATGACGAGAAAGTTGAACCCCCACGCGCCCAGGTGGGTAACGACCACATAGACGGGCGTATCGTAAATATTCAGCTCATAGATGAGTTTATAATAGGACGCCATGTTGCCGACAATGGGGATGGTCATGCAGAAAATGGCGATGGCATAGATGATGCCGCGCGCCTTGAAGGTGTACTTTGCCATGCAGTAACCCGTCACCGACGACATGAACACGCTCAGCCCCGTTGCGATCACCGTGTACCACACACTGTTGAAGATCATGCCCAAAAAGCTCGTACCGTCGTCCAGCGTGAGCAAGTCCAGCGCGGCGGCATAGTTGGAAAACAGCCAGCCCGTGGGCAGAGCAAACGCATTGCCGCTGGAATATTCCAGGCTATCCTTCAGCGAGCTCATGAACACCCAGAGAAACGGAACGATCAGCGACAGCGCATACAATGCCATGAACAAGAAGATGAGCGAGAAGATGACGCGTTCCCGCTTTGTCCTGTGATTTAAAATAGTCTTTTCTTTCATGCCGCGTTCCTCCTCAATATTCCACGGAGGGAACTTTTTCCACCAATTTTCGGACAAGCAGGATAAACGGCACGCCAACGCAGGTAAACACCAGGCCCGCGCTGGAAACGATGTTGTAGTTGTGGTACTGATAGACCATGTCGAAGATCCAGTAGCCGATGGTCGTGGTATCGTACTTTCCTTTCGTGAACAGCAGAATCGGCCCCGACGCGCTGAACAGTCCCGTACACTGGAAAATGATGAGTGTGGAAAGAGTGGGCCAGATAAGCGGCAGGACGATGCGGAATACTTCTGTCAGCGTGGTACAGCCGTCCATGCGCGCCGATTCGATGATCTCCATCGGGATGCGGCTCATGGCGCCGCTGAACAGTAAAATGTTTGTGCCGAACCCCGTCCAAATACAGTAAAAGACGATGGTTTTGGTGGCGTATTCCGAGTTGGCGAACAATTCGGGAATGGGCGATATGCCCAACTTTTCGCAGATTACCCCGAACGGCCCCTCGGGATCAAGAAAATTCATATACGCCGTGGTCAGCGCGACCGCGCTGATGATGCCCGGTAAATAAAAGACGATGCGGAAAAACTTTGTTCCGAGGATCTGTCTGTACAAAAAATAGCTGATGAACAGCGCCAGCGGCATGATGACGCACAGGGCGTTGAAAAAATAGATAAAGGTGTTTTTTATCGCGATCGAGATGGTGGAACCATCCACCGTCAGCTCCCTGAAAAACTGCTGGAAGTTGTCAAGCGTCCAGTTCCCGATTTTGTTCTGAAATCCCAACAGGATTGAGTTGATGTTTACGTATAGCCAAAACACAAACCAATGCAGAATGGGGATGGCAAGCATGACGCACAAAAACAACGTCTGTCCCCGTTTGATCGCCTTGATACTGCTCTTCTTTGCCACTGTCTTTTCCCCTCTTTTTTATTCGGTCACGCGCACGATGCACATCTTTGTCAACGCCTCTTCCAGGTACGGGCGCTCCACCGTATAGATAACGACAAGTTCGCCCGCGCTTTCAAAGGTTATAACGCTGCCCTCAACGGGTGCGCCGTTAAACTCCGCCCGTATATCCGCATACAGCTTGACGCCGTTGGACAACAGCGCGTACGCGGGCAGAATGCGGAAGGTTTCCCCCACGCGCATTTCCGCATAGTCACGCACCTCGATGTCCGCAACTTCGCATTCGTCGCAAAACGCGACGCACCGCACAAACACTTTTGCCCCTTCTTCCATCGTAAACGAAAGGTCGAGCGTTTCTTTGCGTTCGGGATCTCCGAAGGCGGTGACGATGTCAGCGATCTCTTGCACCGCCCAGGCGGACGGGATCTTGCTGCCGTCGGACAAATACGCATCCCCTTCCGCGCACAAGAGGATCTGCGCGTTTTCGTAATTTGCCGCCGCCGCAAGGTCGGCGGGGAAGGAAACCTGCTCCGACGCGATCTCCGCATACGCCCCGAACGCATCCTCTCGGACAAGATATCCCTCTCCTTCGGGCAGTGCCGCCGCATCCGCTACGCGCGCGCCGGGAAGCCCGAATACCTGTGTGCGCAGTTCGTCCTGCACCCCTGCGGCCTCGGCACGGATAACAAGCTCCCCCTCTTCGGGCAGGACGTATTTTCCGTCC
>CALVHT010000142.1 GCA_944328645.1 uncultured Clostridia bacterium | reverse complement strand
TATGCCGACGGCGTTGACACGCTGTTGTTCTTGGAAGGGACCGGCCACATCAAATGGGCGCGCGGCGAAACGGCGTTTTGCGCGGGCGAATCCATCCGCGTTGAGGGCGCGGGCGAGTACGAGGTGAACGGCGCCTGCGCCTTCGTCGTGCGCCGCGGCTGATTTTCGCGGCAGGAAGGCGTTTTTGCGTTTTTTTTGGTCGCGCGCGGGCAAAAAGCGTTGACTTTTTTAAAAAAAACCGATATACTGTTCTATGCGCAAAAAAGCGCGATTCCTTGCGTATCCGTGTGATACGCCGAATAAGACCGGGAGGTGAAACAATGAAATACGAGATGCTTTATCTGATCGACTCTGCCGTGGCCGACGAGGCGCGCGACGCGTTGATCGCCAAATTTGAAGACATCGTCAAAAATTTGGGCGGCACCGTGCTTTCGACGGACAAATGGGGCGTGCGCAAGCTCGCTTATCCCATTCAGTACAAGAACGACGCGTTCTATGTTCTGATGACCTTTGAAGCGGAAGGCAGTGCCATCAAGGAGCTGGACCGTATTGCGGGCATTACCGAAAACGTGATGCGCCGCATGATTACCAAAGCGATTTAAGGCAGGTGCGGACATGAACAAAGTATTCTTGATCGGAAATCTGACGCGCGACCCCGAACTTTCCGAAACGAACAGCGGGATCCCCGTCTGCCGCTTCTCCATCGCGGTCAATCGCCGCTTCTCTTCGCAGGGCGGTGAGCAGCAGACTGACTTTTTCAGCGTGACGGCCTGGCGCAATCTGGCGGAAACGGTCGCCCGCTATACCAAAAAGGGAAACAAAGTCGCCATCACGGGCAGCATTCAGATTCGGAACGTGGACGACAATTCCGGGCAACGCCGCACGTTTGTGGATATTATCGCAGACGACGTGGAGTTTTTGACTCCGAAATCGGCGGGGACCGAGGACTATGCGCCCGCCGCGCCCAAGAAAAAACCGGCCCTCGAAGCCTTCGACGACGATTCAGACATTCCGTTCTGATCGGCCGCCGGACGCAGACAGCGAGCCACCTTCGCCGGATTCGGCAAACCATTTCATTTTAGGAGTTTATTATGGAAGAAAAACCCGTAAGAAAGCCTATGAAAAGAACTTCCCGCCGGAAAGTTTGCGCTTTCTGCCAGGAGAAAGTGGAAGTCATAGACTATAAAGACGTCAATCGTCTGAAAAAATTCATCACCGAGGGCGGCAAGATCCTGCCCCGTCGCATGAGCGGCGTATGCGCCATGCACCAGAGAGAGCTTTCCAACGCCATCAAAAAGGCGCGCATCGTAGCTCTGCTCCCCTTCAAAGGAGAATAACTCGGAGCCCCGGTACGTTTTCGGCCGGGGCCGCTTTTTTCGTGCGGGGCAAACGCTTCCGCCAAAGGAATCTATTATGAGCAATTCGCAAAAAAATTCGAACAATCCCTCTTCGCCGGCAGCGCAGCCTGCCCCCGACGAACATCGGGCGGATACGCCCGCCGCGGCGGAAGCTCCGGCTGCGGCCGCCCGCCGCGGCAAGTTTGATCCCGCGGCGCAACGACGTACGCTCGTCATCGTCCTGGCTGCCGTGCTGGTGTGCGCGATCGCCCTGGCGCTGATCCTTTTGCTCGTTCCCGAGCCGACCAGCCCCGGGCCGGACTCCTACCAGTTCCGCGATCTGCGCGAAACCAAGATCGAGTCGATCGCCGCCTATAACGAGGAGAACCAAACAAACTTCTGCTTTTCGACGCCCACCGAGGCGATGGAGAACAATTTTTCCAGCACCTGCTATCTGTATGAGGCCGGACGCGTCGACGTTTTGCTGCGCCAATCCGTCTCCTACAGCAGCGCGACGCTGGATCTGTATATGCAGATCGATCCCGAAGACACCATCGATCTGTTCCGCTCCTACACCAATCTGCCCGAAAAGATCAATCTGCGCGAGGACGATTCTCTCCCCGTTTTGTATTCGGAAACGGACGGACTTTATCTCGCCTGCGTGACATACGGCGAGGTCACGTATTACCTGCGGATGGATTGCTCGGCAGACAATCACTTTGCGTACTTTTTGACTCTATTGACCAGCATCTTTTAAAAAAACGAGCGGTTTCCCGCTCGTTTTTTACGCTTATTGCGCGCGTTTGCGCCGCACACACTGCTTTGGGAGGTTTTTATGTTACCGCAAGATCCCGCCATTCTGCTCAGCTTGATCAACATGAAGCTGCGCAATCGCTATGCCTCGCTCGCCGACCTTTGCGAGGACCTGGATGCCGACGAAGACGAAATCCGACGCACGCTCGGGGCTGCCGGCTATACTTACGACCCCGCTTCCAACGCCTTTCGGCCGCGCGAATCGTAATGCGGCGCGCGGCGTGAACCGGCCGTCTATCCCTCGCCGTCCGATCTGTGCCCCGCGTCGTTTTCCGATTCGTCTTTGTCTGTCTCCGCTCCCTCGCCCGGCAACGCGCCGGCGGAGCTGTCCGCAGGCGGAAAAACCGCGAAGGAATCGGCGACATCCGGGCGGCTTCGAAGCAGCAGTACGACAAAATATGCGGCCGCAGCCAGGCCGACGAGCGCCGTCAGCACAATTTCTGCCGGGCACCATATATCCGCAAAACTACCACTCCCCAGCCCGCGCGCGGAAGAGATCACGTTCCCGCCGAAATTGAACAGCGCATGCACGAACGCACACCAAAACACCCCCGCACCGCGGAACAGGCAGATCGCGAGCATGCTCCCGATCAAAAAAGAGTACCCCACCTGCAAAAAAACAGCCCCGCTGAAACCGTTGAACAAATTGATCAGATGCAGCGCCCCGAACAGCGCCGCGGAAAGCACGACCGCCCAAAAGCGGCCTTTTTGATCCGTTCCGGTCTTGCCCAGAACAAACGGAAAGAGTATGCCGCGGAACGCGATCTCTTCAAACAGCCCGACGCCGACGCATTCCAAGGCAAACACCGCCAGGGCCGCCGGCGAGCCGGTGATCTGCGCCGTGCCGTTGGCGAGCGCAACGAGGGGAAAATTGTTCACGGCAACCGCCAGGGCAGGCAACGACCACAGGATCGCCCGTCCGCCGCCTTGCGGCAGCCAAATGCGGCAGATCCCCACATGATAGGCCAGCAGAGCCGTCAC
>CALVHT010000141.1 GCA_944328645.1 uncultured Clostridia bacterium | reverse complement strand
TTGATCGACTCGATCGTCGTCATTTCCGTATTTCGGAAAATCACCTTCAATATGAAAATCGTGGATGATGCCTTCGGAATTGTAGACAGGCGTCACGCGCGCATATTTGATGGCGGAGAGCGAATCGACGACAACGGACAAACCCGCAACTCCGCAGGCCAAAAAGCGTTCAACTTTTGTATCGTGCAACGCCATCTGAATCTTCTCGTATGCGTATTTGTCATGCATAAAGTGAATGACGTTGAGCGTATTGACATACAGCCGACACAGCCATTCCATATAGCGGTGGTAGACGCGGCGTACAGTTTCGTAATCGAGCGGGCCCGAAAGGCTTTCCCCCTGCGGACCGAGCTGCTTTCCGCTCTTTTCATCTTTTCCGCCATTGAGCGCCAACAACAGCAGCTTTGCCAAATTGCATCGCGCGCCAAAAAATTGCATTTGCTTCCCGATCTTCATCGCGGAAACACAGCAGGCAATGCCATAATCGTCGCCGTAAATCGGCCGCATGCAATCGTCGTTCTCGTATTGAATGGAATCGGTATCGATGGAAACTTTCGCACAGAATGTTTTAAAAGAAGCCGGCAGGCGTTCGGACCAAAGAACCGTTAAATTCGGTTCCGGCGCCGCACCGAGGTTGTACAATGTATGCAGGATTCGGTAGGATGTTTTGGTTACGAGGGTACGACCGTCTTCCCCCATTCCGCCAACACTCTCCGTCGTCCAAGTCGGATCCCCGCCAAACAAATCGTTGTATTCCGGAGTCCGTAATTGCCGGGTCAGACGCAATTTGATGACAAAATCGTCGATCAGCTCCTGCGCGGCCGACTCGGTCAATCGCCCGGCTGCAATGTCGCGTTCAATATAAATATCGAAGAACGTGGAAACCCGACCCAAGCTCATCGCCGCGCCGTTTTGTTCCTTGATCGCCGCCAAATAAGCGAAATACGTCCATTGAATCGCTTCGCGTGCATTTTGAGCAGGCCCGGAAATGTCAATCCCATACAGCAAGGCCATATCCTTCAGCTTTTGCAGAAAATCGATCTGCTTGTAGAGTTCTTCCAACGTACGAATCGTCGATTCGTCCATTATCCGCTCGCTATAGGCGCGTTTATCTTTTTGTTTCTCCTCGATCAATCGATCGACGCCGTAGAGCGCCACCCGCCGATAGTCGCCGATAATCCGACCTCGTCCGTAAGCGTCCGGAAGGCCGGTCAACAGCCCGGCATGACGAACCGCCTTCATCTCGTCCGTATAGACATGAAAGACCGCATCGTTGTGGGTTGTTTTATAGCTGAATTCGGTTTCCACCAAATCGGACAGACGATACCCATAAGCCTCGCAGGCCTGGCGCGCCATGCGGATCCCCCCGAATGGGTTGACGCCGCGCTTGAGCGGTGCGTCCGTCTGCAAGCCGACGATAATCTCCCGCTCGCGATCGAGATACCCGGCCGGATATGTCAAAAGCGAGGATACGCGCTCGGTATCAATGTCTAATACGCCGCCTTTTTCGCTCTCCCGGCGCAACAGATCGTTCATGGTTTGCGTCAAAGAGACCGTCCTCTCGGTTGGCGGACACAAAAACTCCGGCCCCCCTTCGTACGGCGTATAATTTTTTTGGATAAAATCGCGCACGTCTATGGTCTGTTCGTACACTCCCGGCTGAAACCGCTTTTCCATTTTTTTCTCCTTTTTTGTTTTTTGAACAAAAAAAACCTGCGCAGCCAAAAAAATCGCTGCCCAGGTGGTCGGCCATGCCGCCTTTCGCTCCCCTGCAGTTTTTCTGCCATACCACCAGTTGCGAAAAGCCGTTTTTTGTTCACACAACATGTTGTGTAACGCTTGTTTTTTCTGTGTATAGTATACTCGAACAAAAAAATTTTGTCAACAAAAAAGAGCGGATTTTTTTTACAATACCCGCCCGTTTTTAGTTCCGTTTCGCGACCGGCTATGCCCGCAAATTTTTTCGTTCGCACAGGCGTGCGGTCTTGACCGTGCGGCAATGCAGATAGATCTTTTCTGCGCTTTTTGCAAAATTTTCGATCGAATATCGATCGGCCGACAGACGGCATTGTTGTGCAAGTTCGCCGCTGCCACAGCCAGCCGTCAACTCATACAGCCCCTGCACACACGCATCATAATCGCGATAGAGCCATCCGTTGAAGGAATTCAACACGACCCCCTGCAAACATTCGTCTGCCCGACAGAGGACGGGCTTCCCGCTCGCCAATGCCTCGATATATGTCAAGCCCTGTGTTTCGCTGGTGGAAGCGCTCCAAAAGATATCCGAAGCGGCATAACAGGCCGGCACTTCTTTGGGGGAAACCATCCCCAAAAAATAAACTCGCCCCGCCATATCGCGCGCAGACTCTTCCAACGCCTGCCGCGACGGTCCGTCTCCTACGATCACCAATGCAAAATCCGGATCATTGATCCGACGGAAATAGGAAATCAATTCCGCAACATTTTTTTCGGGCGCCAGCCTTCCGAGAAACAGCAAGACCCGCCGGCCAGCCGCGATCGAGCGAATTTTTTCATACATCGCCCCGGTTTGCGCTGCACGGAAAAAAGTCAGATCCAACCCGGACGGAACGGTATAAATTTGCTCCGTCAGACCATACCCGTTCAACAACCGCGCGGTTTTATCCGTCGGAACGATGACCGCATCCGCATGACGCAGCCGTTCTTGCGTAAATTTTTTGGCCGCATATCGCCCTGCCCGGTCGCTGAACGGCACCAAATAATGCGCGTAGTCTTCATAGACCGTGTGATAGGTTTGAATCAGCGGAACGTTCCGACGCGCCGCGATCTTTCGGGCAATTCCAAACGTACAAAACTCACATTGCGAATGCACGACATCCGGTCCCCACCGAATCACTTCTTCGCAGATGCGAATCGCAAACCCCACCCGCAGACGTACGCACGGCGCTACCAAGGCATCCAAACCCACGGAAGGCAGATACCAAACCCCCTCTTCCGGCTCTCCGTCGCGTTGGCGAAGGGTCAAGATCCGCACTTCGTGCCCCAAGGCCTCCAAACCTTTCTTCAGATTGAGCAGCGACGTCACGACCCCGTTGACGGTCGGTCGGTAAAAATCGCTCGTAATCAAAACTTTCATTCAATTCTACTCCGTTTTTGCTAATCCTATTCTACCATAACTCGCCG
>CALVHT010000140.1 GCA_944328645.1 uncultured Clostridia bacterium | reverse complement strand
AGATCCGCCCGTAGATGTCCGCAATTACGATGCCGCATTCAAAATCGCGGTTGCGCTCGCACAGGCTGCGCACTGCGTCGACCTTGATCATATCGTCCACCGTCACATCGAGCAAAATACCGCTCCAAAACGAGCGCAAGTCTGCGCGGATCGCGACGCGCAGCGCCAGCTTCTGCAAGATGGCCTCCTGGCCCTCCCGCTCGTCAAAGCACCATTCCAACGTCTCGAATACTGCTCCCTCCGCAGCGACCGTTTTCAGATCATGCAGGTTCAGATTGGTCATAAACAGCAGCCGCGAAACCTGATCTTCGCGCTCCTTTTGCGGCACACAATAAAAGAAGCTGGTTTCCGGTACCGCACCGCCCGATTCAACATACCGCCGGATGGCTTGATAATAGTAGCGCGCAACCGCGGCATTCGGGTAAATATCCAACAATTTGCCGAGAGATGATAAACTTTCCTTGTATTTTCCGCAACGGAATGCCGCCACCGCCTTAAAATACAGCAACGTGCGGTCATAACTGACCCGCGTTTCCAGCTTACAAAACTTGGAATACGCCTGTTCATACAGACCGTTTTCGCAACAGACGGTTGCTATTTTATATAAATCGTCCGGATTTTCCGTCGGAATCGCCGCCAAACGTTCCGCCACCGTACGACTTTCCGCCTTCCGATCCTGTTCGGTCAGTACGGCCGCATACGTCGAAAGTGCCTGCACGTCGTCCGGGTTTCGCCCGAGCAACTCTATACAGACCTTTTCCGCTTTATCCGACGCTCCGGCCAGCAAATAGGTTACGGCTAAGTAATTCATCGCCGTCGCGCGATATTCCGAATCGGGATGCACGCGCAAAAACTGTTTTTGCGCTTTTGCATATTCGCCGCGCTTGATCGCCTGCAGCCCTTCGTCGATCTCTTCGGAGTAGTCGGCATGTTCGGGCGGCCAACTGATCTTGAACGGGGAACCCGCTGCGGGCTGCGCCATGTCTCCCCAGTTCCATTCCCGCTCGGGCGAAAAGTTTTTGTCCATGCGCATCTTTTTATAATAGAACATTGCCTGCGCGGTATTCCCCATGTTATAATAGCACGCCGCCAGGCCTTCATACGCATCTACGCGCTCGCTTTCCTCGCAGACATCGAGAAAGCGGAACCAGTTCATCGCAGCCAGTTCAAACAGCTCCATCTCGTCGTACACCTCTGCCAGGTCGGCATATTCGTCTGCCCCCGGCCCGTACAGCTCCAACGATTTGTGCAACAGCCGCGCCGCGGCGAGATATTCTCCCCGATCCAGCTTCGCTTCTGCCAAGTCAAGCAATCTGTCTGCACTCAGGTCAAATTGTATCACCTTTTCTTCCATCGTAACCTCTGCTATGCATTCCCCCCGCCCGATCGGGCAATCAGATCCTCGGCCTCTTTTCCCTCAAACACATAATCGGTGTTGCAGTAATGACAATGCACGGAGATCTTGCCCTGTTCGGCCACGATCGAACGCAGCTCCGCCGCGCCCATGCCCATCAGCATTCCCTCTATATAATTTTTGCTGCAATTGCACTTATATTCGGGAAACAATGTGTAAAAATTATCCGCGCCGAAGAAGTCTCGCCAAATCTCTTGTGCCGTTTTTTCTTCCAATTGAGAACTGATCGCCGAAAAACGCGGGATCATTCGATCGATCTTTTGCATGCTCCCCTCGCTCGCTCCGGGAAGCGGCTGCAAAAAGACGCCGCCTGCCCCCAAGCAGGTCCCTTCCGTTCCCATTTTCACGCCGACCGCGATCGCCGTCGGAAGCTGTTCGCTATAGGCAAAATATGCCGCGAAATCCTCGCCGATCTCGCCGCTGACCAGCGGCGTCGTCCCCACGAAGGGCTGTCCGTCCCCGTCATCGCGCACGACCGAGAGATACCCGTCCTTTCCGACGCATCCGCCCACGTCCAGCTTGCCCGCCGCGTTGGGCGGAAGCTGCGCGTGCGGATTGTCGATATATCCGCGCATGTGCAGCGCTTTGTCGCCGCTCACATAGAGATTGCCCCCCACGCCGCCGCCCTTGACGGTGACCGAGAGGGCGCCGCGCTCTTCTTTCAGCGCCGAACAAAGATAGGACGCGACGATGAGCGTGCGGCCGAGCGCCGCGGCCGAAAGGGCGGACAAATCGTGAATGCGGATCGCTTCGTTGACGAGACGGGTCGCATCCACGACGGCCAGGGAAACCTCCCCGTCAAATACCAATCCGCGCAAAATAACATCTCTCTTTTCCATAGCGTCTCCCCGGCGGCATTACGCACGCACACACAAAAAATTGACGCGCGTTCGATCCGCCGCGTCTCCAAACGTGCCCTCGCAACCGCGCACCGCAAACCCGGCCTCCTGTGCCGCGGCGCACAGCGTCTGCTGTTCATAGATATATTGGGTATGGTGTTCGTCCGTGCGATCAAAACGGCCATCGGTTCCGCGTACGAACAACGTGATATCCATTTCCACCCGATCCGCCTCTCGGTGATTGAACCAAAGATAGGCGACCTCTTCGCGATCTTCACAAAATACGTTGTCGGCAAGGATCTCGCGCAGTTTGTAAGCCGATGAAACGTCGAACAAAAAGGCGCCGCCCGGCCGCAGACAGGCGTGCATCCGCCGAAAAAAAGCGCACACGGAGGAAGGCGGAATGTAGTTTAAACAGTCGTTCACGCACAGCGCAAAATCCACTTTTCCGCCCGGCACGCGGATCTTGGCCGCGTCTGACAGGCCGTATCGAACGCGCGGCACGCCGCGAGAAAGCTGCTCCGCCTTTGCCAACATCGCCGGACTGTTGTCAAAGCCAAACATGTCAAAGCCAAATCGCGCGAATGCACGCGTAAACGCGCCGCTGCCGCACCCGACATCGATCCCGCGGCCGCCCGTCACGCCCAGCGATTGCAACCGTTCATATAAGTACTGCGACCATTTTTCATAGTCGCAGTCTGCATTGAGATATTCAAACCATTCGGCCAACGACGTGTACGCGCCGTTCATTGCTCTTCTCCGCCGTCCGCATCGGACGCGCCCTTTTTCTTGCGCTTCTTCGCTGCCTTCTGCGCCTCTTTGGCTGCTTCCTCTTCCCGCGCGCGGCGCTCTTCTTCCAACTTTTCGAATTGTGCGTTATAGGTCACATATTTTTCGTCGTTTTTGTGCTCGTCCGCATACTTTTGGGTGTCTTCCAGGATCACTTCC
>CALVHT010000139.1 GCA_944328645.1 uncultured Clostridia bacterium | reverse complement strand
CCCGCACGCTGTTTGAAAACGTGCGCGTTCCGACGGGCGAACAGAGCTTTCTGCTCGCGCAGATTTTTCGGGAAGCCCGCCAAAAACTGCTCGGCTCGGCGGAGATGCTCGCCGCATACGCGCAGACGGTCGGCGAGGCGTTCGCCGCCGCGGGCGGCCGGGCAGAACGGCCGGCGGAAGAGGATCTTGCGCGCGCATATGAACTTTCTGCAGAGTTTTCCCCTTTGTTGGGGGCAGCCGCGCTCGAGCGCGAGTTTGGGCTGCTGCCGAACCCGACGGAAATCGACGCGCCCCGCCCCGCGTAGCAATAGGGCAAAAAAGAGGATCGGAGTACAGAAGATGCACACAGAAAACGAACAGAAACTGCGCGCTTTGGTTGCGCGTACAAAGATATTTTTGTTGGACATGGACGGGACGATCTATTTGGGAGAGACGCCCATCGGCGACATGAAAAACACCCTCGCCGCCATTCGCGCTTCCGGGCGGAAGATCGTATATTGTACCAACAATTCCTCCAAGACCGCAAACGAATACGTGCGAAAACTGGAACGGATCGGTTTGTTCGGGGACGGAGACACCGTATATACTTCCGGTATGGCCACGGCAGAATATCTGCGCGAAAAATATCCCGACGCCTCCGTCTATTTGGTCGGAACAGACGCCGTGCGGGCGGAGTTTTCTGCCGGCGGGGTACGCCTGTGCGATGAGGATGCAGACATTGCCGTTCTCGCGTATGATACCCAGCTGACCTATGCGAAGCTGGTCCGTATCAACCGGATGATCGTGGAGGGAAAGTTGTACATTGCCACCCATCCGGACGACGTTTGCCCCGCCGAGGGCGTATACCCTCCGGACGTCGGATCCTTTATCCGCCTGCTTGCGTGTTCGAGCGGCAAAATGCCGGATGTGATCTGCGGCAAGCCGTACACGATTATGGGAGAGCGGCTGGCGGCGCGCCTGCATGTATCTCCCGACGCGATAACGATGGTAGGGGATCGCCCGCATACGGATATTCGTTTCGGGAACAACAACGGATTTGGAACGTTGTTGGTGCTCAGCGGCGAGACGGACGCCGCCAAAGCGGCGGCGGTTCCCGCTTCGGATCGGCCGGAGGCGATCGCTCGCAGTCTCAACGACATCGTTTGTTTTTTGTAATGCAGATGTAAACCCCCGCGGGGAAAGACAAGACGTCTTTCCCCGCGGGGGTTTTGCTGCCGAACGGCGGACAAACGTACGGCGGCAGGCTTTTCGCCTGCCGCCGAAAGGAACGGGATCGTCAATCTTCTTCGACGCGTTCGTCGATGGGAATATAGCTTCTGCGTTTGGCAACGGCCTGATAGCCCGGGCGGATGATCTTGCCGCCGTTGGTGATTTCTTCCATGCGGTGCGCCGACCAACCCACGATGCGCGATACCGCGAAAAACGGGGTGTACAATTCGCGGGGCAGGTCGAGCATATCGTAAACAAATCCGGAGTAGAAATCGACGTTGGGGCTGACGCCCTTGTAGATTTTGCGCTTTTCGGCAATCAGTTCCGCCGCCGTCTGGGCCACATACTTGCGCATTTCGTACTCTTCTTCTTTGTGCTTTTCGCTGGCCAGCTTTTCCGCAAAAGATTTGAGAATATCGGCGCGAGGGTCAGACAGCGAATAGACGGCGTGCCCCATTCCGTATACCAGTCCGGTATGATCGAACGCATCTTTGTCGAGAATGCGGGCGACGTAGTCTTTGAGTTTGCCGCGGTCGAAATCGGGAACGTTTTCCTTGATGTTGTCAAACATTTCGCAGACCTTGCTATTGGCGCCGCCGTGTTTTGGCCCTTTGAGCGAGCCGAGAGATGCCGCCACCGAAGAATAAGTATCCGTTCCGGAGGAGGTGACCACATGCGTGGTAAACGAAGAGTTGTTGCCGCCGCCGTGTTCTGCGTGCAGGACCAGGCACAGGTCGAGCACCTTGGCCTCGAGGTCGCTGAACTGGCGGTTTTCGCGCAGCATGTACAGGATATTTTCCGCAGTGGAAAGATCCTTTTGGGGATTATGGATAAACAGCGAGGAATCCGTATGGTAATAACTGTAGGCCTTTTGACTGTAAACGGCGAGAAGCGGGAACTGCGCGATGAGTTGCAGCGACTGCCGCAGCACATTCTTTTTGGAAATATCGTCCGGCTTGGGATCGTACGAATACAGGGAAAGAACGCATCGGGCCAACATGTTCATCATGTCTTTGGAGGGCGCTTTCATAATGATGTCGCGCACAAAGGAAGGGGGCAGGAAACGGAAGTCGGCAAGGATTTCGCAGAATCGGTCTAACTGCCGCCGGGTGGGAAGATGGCCGAACAAGAGCAGAAAAGAGGCCTCTTCAAAGGCAAAACGACGGTCGCGTTCTCCTTGTACCAGATCGCGGATGCTGATGCCGCGGTAATAGAGCTGTCCGTCGATGGGGATTTTGTTGCCGGCCGCGTCCTTGCCGAATGCCTGAATTTCGGAAATTTCTGTCAGTCCGCAGACAACGCCGTTGCCGTTGATGTCGCGCAACCCGCGTTTAACGTCGTATTTTTCATACAGTTTCGGATTGATGATGTCGCTCTTTTTTGCCATTTTAGTCAATTCCGAAATATCTTGTGCGTATTTGGAAAAGCGATATTCGACCCGGTCTTTCAGTTCGTTGAGATCCATGATTTAACCTCCTTTTTACAAAATTCTCTGATCGATGAAAAAATATAAAAATATTTTATCATAAAAGCGAAAGAAAGTCAAGCAGGCTGGTTCTCGCCTCAAAAATTGTCGGAAACGCGGACAAAGGCATGGTTTTCCCCGCGAACCGGCAAAAATTTCTTGCAAATAAACGCCGGGATTTATTGAAATATTTTTTATGTTGTGATAAAATAGATGCGTTGATATTCTAAAATAGGCAGGGGTATGCCCTCTGCCCGATTACAGTCGGAGGTAGGTTGCATTGGCTAAAAAAATCGACGTTCCTTTTAACGGTACAAAGGAACAGGAAGAAAAGCTTCGCGCGGCGCTGGGAGAGCTGAAAACAGCGTACGGCGGCAAAGGCTTGATGATCGCCTCGCTGCAAAAAGCGCAGGAAATTTACGGCTATCTGCCCGAAGCCGTGCAAGCGATCATTGCGGAAGAGTTGGGCGTTTCGGTGGCGGAAGTGTACGGCGTGGCGACGTTTTATGCACAGTTCTCGCTCTATCCGAAGGGGCAGTAC
>CALVHT010000138.1 GCA_944328645.1 uncultured Clostridia bacterium | reverse complement strand
AGCATACGGAGATGTTTTTGCGCGGCGTGGGAGACACGACGGACATGGTCAACAAGGAAATGTACACTTTTCTCGACAAGGGCGGCCGCTCGATCACGCTCAAGCCGGAAGGCACGGCAGGGGTAGTCCGTTCGTGCATCGAAAACGGGCTGACGGGCGGCGTCATGCCCCTAAAGATGTACTATCTCACGCCGGTATTTCGTTACGAGCGCCCGCAGGCCGGCCGGCTGCGCGAACACCACCAGTTCGGGGTAGAGATCTTCGGCGGCCGCGGCCCGGAGACGGATGCGGAAGTGATCTTGCTCGCGCGCGACTATATCGCCGCACTGGGCGTGGAGGGGGTGGAACTTAACCTCAATTCCATCGGTTGCAAGCATTGCCGTCCGCGTTTCAACGAGGCGCTCAAAGAATATTTGCGGCCGCACCTGGCGGAAATGTGCGAAACCTGCAATGCGCGGTTTGAAAAAAATCCGCTGCGCATCCTCGACTGCAAGGAGGAGGCCTGCGCGAAGATCAACGAAAACGCGCCGCGCACGCTGGATTATTTGTGCGACGAGTGCCGCGAACATTTCGAAAAACTGCAGCAAATACTTACCGCTTGCGGCGTTTCGTACCGATTGAACCCCAAGTTGGTGCGTGGGCTGGACTATTATTCCAAGACGGTGTTCGAGTTTATTTCCACGCGCATCGGTGCGCAGGGTACCGTATTGGGCGGCGGGCGGTACGATACGCTGATTGAAAATTTGGGCGGGCCTTCCGTGCCGGCGGTTGGATTTGGCAGCGGCATTGAACGCATGCTGCTGGTCTTGGAAAACACGGGCAAGCAGATCCCCGCGGAGCGGCCGCTGGGCGTATATGTGGCGGGCCTGGACGATGTTGGTCGCCGCGCCGCCTTCGCGCTTGCCGACCAACTGCGCGCGCGCGGAGTCGCGGCGGACATCGATCATGCCGGCCGTTCGATCAAGGCGCAATTCAAATATGCGGGAAAGGTGGGGGCGCAATATGTCGTCGTCATCGGTTCCAACGAATTGGAAAGCGGCGAGTATACGGTCAAAAACATGGCCGATTCGACGTCGGAAACGGTGCGCGCGGAAGACGCGGCGGCGTATTTGGCGCAAAAACTCTCATGAAAGAAGTGGCAACGGTGGTCAAAACGGCGGGAAAGATCGCCGTTTTGGTGATCGAAAAGACGCCTGCCTGCGAGGGCTGCAAGATCTGTGCTTTTCGCAACGGAAAGAGCCGCGTCAAGGTAAAGGCCCTGAATGCGGCGGGCGCGCGCGCGGGCGATCGGGTGATCGTACGCGCGGAAAAAGACCGACGCGCGCTTGCCTCGTTTATCGCCTATATTTTGCCTGTCCTGTTTGGGGGCGCCGGAGTGGCGGTCGGATTTGTGTGCTTTGCGGAGCAGCTCTGCATTGCCCTGTTGTGTTTGGCGGGGTTGGCGCTGGGTTTTTTGGCCGTTTGGGCCATCGATCGGCGTTTGGCGAAAAAAAGCGGCTTCGGCATGGAAGTCGTTGAAATAATCGAATCGCAAGGAGAGAACAAGGAGGAATCAACCGATGGTTAAAGCAGTGGACACGGCGGCGTTTCGCGCCGCGTTAGCGGAGGGGAAGACGCTGGTCGTCGATTTTTGGGCGGAATGGTGCGGCCCGTGCCGCATGCTGGCGCCCGTCATGGAGCAAGTCTCCGAAGAGCTGGAAGGCCGGGCGGAATTTGTGAAGGTCGATGTAGACGACAATCCCGAATTGGCCCGCGAGTATTCCATCATGAGCATTCCGTGCGTGATGGTCTTTAAGGACGGCAAGGCTTCGGGCAAAAACCTCGGCTTCGTTCCGAAAGCCGCGTTGCAGGAATTTATCGAAAAAAATCTTTGATGCAGGAATAAAACGCGGCAAGCGCGCCGGAAATGCGGCACGCTTTTTGGCGTTGCGTACGATTTGGGCGGCTGCGAGGATGCGGCGGCGAACAAGAACAAGATCCAAAGGGTCCCAAGGGAGGAAGTAAGGGATGAAAGCGAGAGAAGCTCTTCTGCGGATGAAGGAGTGCGGATTGATTGATGACGGCGAGGTCTACGCGTACGGGCAAAAGCCTTCCGCGCTGGGCGGAGCGTTCGGCGCGGCGCAGAATTTGGTTTTGCTTTGCGAAAAAGAGGACGTTTTGCGCGTGTTTGACGCAAAGATCGACAATTCCTGGTCTTGCAACATTCTTACGGCAAAAAAAGAGGAGCTTTCCGGCGTCAAGGTCAAAAACGGGTTTTTGGGTTTGCAAAAAAAATTGTACTTTTCGTACGGCGGGCAGAATTATCTGTTTCTTGTTCCGTTCGGGCATAAAAAGCTGGTGGCATACTTTCGAAGCCTTTGCCGATAAGGGCGGGGTCCTCGAGCGGAACGCTCGTTTTTTCCGGGATACGGGGAAAGAGGCCCGAAAACGGGGCGGAATGCAAAAATCTTTGCGTTCCGCCCCGTTGTTTTTCTTGAAAAAACCGTCCGTTTGCGCTATAATGATACAGAACGAAAAATTACGACGGAGAAAAAAGTATGATTGACATGACCACGATCCAAAACGCCGACGTCGAAGTATACGAGGCGATGAAGCTCGAACTTTCGCGCCAGCGCGGCAACATCGAACTGATCGCCAGCGAAAACTTTGTTTCGCCCGCGGTGATGGCGGCGGTCGGCTCGCACCTGACCAATAAATATGCGGAAGGTCTGCCCGGTAAGCGATATTACGGCGGATGCCAGTACGTAGACATCGTCGAAAATCTTGCCATTGCGCGGTGCAAACAGCTTTTTGGCTGTGACCATGCCAACGTTCAGCCGCACAGCGGCGCGCAGGCGAATACGGCGGTATATTTTGCGCTGCTCAACCCGGGCGATACGATTTTGGGCATGAATCTCTCGCACGGCGGGCATCTCACGCATGGTTCGCCCGTCAACATCTCGGGCAAGTACTTTAAAATTGTTCCTTACGGCGTTTCCCGCACGGACGAGCGCATCGACTACGACGCATTGGAAGCGCTTGCCGTAGAAAACAAACCGAAAATGATCGTCGCGGGGGCGTCCGCCTATCCGCGCATCATCGATTTTCCCCGTCTGCGCGCGATTGCGGACAAAGTCGGCGCGTATTTGATGGTAGACATCGCCCACATTGCGGGGCTGGTCGCGGCGGGGTTGCACCCTTCGCCCGTGCCGTATGCGGACGTCGTGACGACGACGACGCACAAAACGCTGCGCGGCCCGCGCGGCGGAGGCATTCTTTGTAAAGAACACTAT
>CALVHT010000137.1 GCA_944328645.1 uncultured Clostridia bacterium | reverse complement strand
TGGTATTATATTTAAGCTGTGTAATAGGGTTGAGGTATAAAGTTACTTCAATCGTTTTGGGTTGCGAGGATAAATGCAGCAAAATTGCGCCCGAAACGAAGATAATTTATACCGACAAATGTGGGGGCCAGACCCCTGCGACTAACCGGAGTACAGCCATTCAATAGATCCTATCGAATGGCATTTATTTTTCTGTGACACTCCGACACACACGGCCCAGTTGACAGAAAGTTAGTATAAAAACGGAGGAATCATTCAAAAATGGCAGGACAGAAAATCAGAATCAAACTCGCCGCGTACGACCACGAACTCGTCGATTTGGCGGCGCAGCGCATTGTAGACGCGATGCAGAAAGCGGGCGCAAAGATCGCCGGCCCGATTCCGTTGCCTACGGAAAAAGAAGTGGTGACCATTCTGCGGTCGCCGCATAAAGACAAAGACAGCCGGGAACAATTTGAGATCCGCACGCACAAGAGGATCATCGACATTTACAGCCCCAACGCGAAATTGTTGGACAGCGTGCACCTTCCCGCGGGCGTAGACATCAAGATCAAGCTGTAACAGCGAACGTTTGCCAAAAATACTTTGCAGGAGCAAGGTATTGCCAAATAAATATTTTTTAAGGAGTGAACTTTATCAATGAATAAAGCAATCATCGGCCGCAAAGTCGGCATGACGCAGATCTTTACTCCGGACGGGAAGGTCGTTCCCGTTACGGTAGTGGAAGCGGGCCCCTGCCCCGTGGTGCAGATCAAAACGGTGGAAAAAGACGGGTATGCCGCTTTGAAACTCGGTTTTGACGAAACGAGCGAGAAACGCATCAATAAGCCGGAACTCGGCCAGTTCAAAAAGGCGGGCGTCAAGCCGCAGAAAGTACTCAAAGAATTCCGTTTGGCCGATCTTTCGTCCTACGAAGTGGGCAAGGAAGTCACGGTGGAAACATTCAAAGCGGGCGACAAGGTAGACGTCGTCGGAACGACGAAGGGCCACGGTTTTTCCGGTGTCATCAAGAGATGGAACCAGCGCCGCTTGAAAGAGACGCACGGCGTCGGCCCCGTACACAGGGAAGTCGGTTCCATGAGCGCGAACTCCACCCCGAGCAGGGTCTTTAAGCAAAAGCACATGCCCGGGCAGTACGGCCATGAGAGGGTGACCGTGCAGAACCTCGAAGTCGTCAAGGTAGACGCGGCGAGAAACGCATTGCTCATCAAGGGCGCGATTCCCGGACCGAAGGGCAGCATCGTCACCGTCAGCGACAGCGTCAAGTCCAAATAAGGAGAAAAACTGAAATGCCTATCGTAAAAATCTATAAAATGGACGGTTCGGAAGCGGGCGAAATGCAGCTTTCCGACAAGATATTCGGCGCCGAATACAATGAACCGCTGATTCATCAGGCGGTCGTGACGCGCCTCGCGAACGAGCGCCAGGGCACGAAGAGCACGTTGACCCGCACGGAAGTGCGCGGCGGCGGCGCGAAGCCGTGGCGTCAAAAAGGGACGGGCCGCGCCCGCCAGGGTTCCATCCGCGCTCCGCAGTGGACAAAAGGCGGCGTGGTGTTTGCCCCGAAGAGCCGCGACTTTTCCAAAAAAATGAACGTGGAAGCCAAGCGAGGCGCCCTGTTCTCTGCGCTTTCCAAGAAGGTGGCAGACGGCGAGTTGATCGTCGTGGAAAAGATCGAACTGAGCCAGGCGAAGACCAAAGAGATGGTTAAATTTCTCGACGCGCTGAAGCTGGACAAGCGCACGGTCTTGGTGACGGACAGCGACGATGCGAACGTCATCCTCGCCGGCCGCAACATTCAGCGTCTGAGCACGCTGCCGGTCGCACAGATCAGCACCTATGAAATCGTTTCCAATCAAAAAGTCGTGCTGACCAAGGGCGCGGTCGAAAAAATACAGGAGGTCTATGGAGCATAATGAGAGCGGAAGACATCATTATTAAGCCCATCCTCACGGAAAAGGGATACGACGGCATCGAGTCCAAGAAATACATCTTTCAGGTGGCAAAGGGCGTAAACAAGACGCAGATCAAGCTCGCGGTCGAAACACTCTTCGGCGTACAGGTGGCGAGCGTCAACACATCCAACGTGCGCGGCAAGTTGAAGAGAATGGGCAGGAACGAAGGAATGACTTCCTCCTATAAGAAGGCGATCGTGCAGCTGACCGAAAAGAGCAAGCCGATCGATTACTTCAATTCGCTGTCTTAACAAGAATCATCGGAGGAAAGTTAAAAAATGGCTATCAAGAGATATAAACCCACATCCGCCGCGCGCCGGTTTATGACGGTGCACACCTACGAAGAGATCACCGAAACCAAACCGGAAAAGAGTCTCGTCGAGGACATGCGAAAGAGCGGCGGCCGGAACAATCAGGGTAAGATCACCGTTCGTCACATCGGCGGCGGAAACAGAAGAAAGTACCGCATCATCGACTTCAAGCGCAACAAGGACGGGATCCCCGCCAAAGTCAAGAGCATCCAATACGATCCGAACCGCAGTGCGAACATCGCGCTCC
The DNA here is from genome assembly GCA_944328645.1 of uncultured Clostridia bacterium. Taxonomy (GTDB): domain Bacteria; phylum Bacillota; class Clostridia; order Christensenellales; family Borkfalkiaceae; genus Borkfalkia. The sequence continues at coordinate 786 of CALVHT010000137.1, read as the reverse complement.
TGCAGTATGCGGACGGCGTGAAGACGTATATTCTCGCGCCCGTGGGCCTCAACGTGGGCGACACGGTGCTTTCCGGCGCAAATGCGGACATCAAGGCGGGCAACTGCCTCCCGCTCGAAGCCATTCCCGTCGGCACGATGGTCCACAACATCGAGCTGAAACCGGGCAGGGGCGGCCAGATCGCCCGTGCCGCAGGGATTTCGGCGCAGCTGATGGCGAAAGAGGGCGTCTATGCGACCTTAAAGATGCCCAGCGGCGAAATGCGCCTCGTTCCCGTGGCCTGCCGTGCGAGCATCGGTCAGGTCGGCAACGTCGAGCACGAGATCGTTTCGATCGGCAAAGCCGGAAAAACGCGTCACATGGGAACGCGGCCGACCGTTCGCGGCGCGGTCATGAACCCTTGCGATCACCCGCACGGCGGCGGCGAAGGCAAGAGCCCGGTCGGCCATGCCGGCCCGATGACGCCGTGGGGCAAACCCGCTCTCGGTTATAAGACGAGAAAGAAGAAGAATGTTACCGGCAAGTTCATTCTGAAACGCATCAATTAAGGGAGGATCCACCAAAATGAGCAGAAGCGTAAAGAAAGGGCCGTATGTTGAAGCGAGACTCTTGCAGAGGGTCGAAGCGCTCAACGCGGCGAACGATAAAAAAGTTTTGAAAACCTGGTCGAGAGCCTCGACGATCTTCCCCCAAATGGTAGGACACACGATCGCGGTGCACGACGGCAGAAAGCATGTTCCCGTCTATATCACGGAGGACATGGTGGGCTGCAAGCTCGGTGAGTTT
>CALVHT010000136.1 GCA_944328645.1 uncultured Clostridia bacterium | reverse complement strand
AGAAAGGGCGGCGCTGTTCGGGAAAAGGCAGAGAAGGCCGGTGCCGAGCAATAGGAACGTAATAATTCTTCGCATATAGGCAGTGTGTGCGTTTTTGTTTCGTTCGATTCGATTTTTTGTACAAACCTATGGCGGACCTGAAGACAAAGGGTTGATTTTGTGAAGCAAGGAAGAGAAATGAGGGAAATCCGTCGAACGGGTGGAGTTGTTGCGTGTCAAAAAATGACGAAAAATTTTATTGAAAAACAGTTGACAAGTTTTGTTTGGGTGTGCTATGATTAAGAAAACCGATGAGGTAGAGTAGTAGCCTGCTAACGCAAATCTCCAGAGAGTCTTCGGCGGTGGAATGAAGACGGTTTGACGCAGTGTGAATGGATTACCGAGGGCGGAGGCGAAAAGAGTATTGAGTAGCTTTCGACGTGGCTTTCACGTTACAGGAAGAGGGTATGACAGTACCTGTAGGAGGTAGCATTTTCAAAATGCTGCGAAATTGGGTGGCAACACGGTGTATTCGTCCCAAAACGGATACGTCGTGTTTTTTTTGTCTAAAATTTTTTTAGGAGGTAATCATTATGACAAAGAAACCAGTCCCGTACAAGATTTATCTTTCGGAAGAGGAGATTCCGAAGCAATGGTATAATTTGAATGCTGCAATGAAAGTAAAACATGCTCCGTTTTTGAACCCTGCAACGTTGCAGCCCTGTTCGGCGGCGGAGTTGAGCCAGGTTTTCTGTGCGGAATGTGTGGAACAGGAATTAAATGACAAGGATTTGTATATCGATATTCCGGAAGATATTCGTGCTTTTTACAAAATGTATCGCCCGTCTCCGTTGGTGCGTGCATATGTCTTAGAAAAAGCGTTGGATACGCCTGCGGAGATCTATTACAAATTTGAGGGGAACAATACTTCTGGTTCACATAAACTGAATTCAGCCGTGGCGCAGGCATATTATGCGAAGAAGCAGGGGCTAAAATCTGTTACGACGGAAACGGGCGCCGGTCAATGGGGAACGGCTTTGTCCATGGCGTGTGCATTTTACGGTTTGGATTTGCGCGTGTATATGGTAAAGGTTTCCAGCGAGCAAAAGCCGTATCGCAAGGAAGTGATGCGTACCTATGGCGCTACAGTCATTCCTTCTCCCTCGGATTCGACGGAAGCGGGACGCAAAATTTTAAAAGAATTTCCCGGAACGGGCGGGTCTTTGGGGTGCGCCATTAGCGAGGCGGTTGAATGTGCCGTATCTTCTCCCTCATGCCGCTATGTGTTGGGCAGCGTTTTGGATCACGTCGTATTGCATCAATCTGTCATCGGATTGGAGAGCAAAGTTGCCATGGAAAAGTATGGGGTTCAACCGGATATCGTTATCGGTTGCGTTGGCGGCGGATCCAACTTTGGCGGTCTGATTGCCCCGTTTATGGGAGAAAAAATTCAGGGAAAGAACAACATCGAATTTATCGGTGTGGAGCCGGCGAGCTGCCCGTCGCTGACACGCGGAAAATATGTATACGATTTCTGCGACAGCGCCAAGATAACCCCGCTTGCCAAAATGTATACGCTCGGTTGTGGCTTTATGCCTTCAGCCAGTCATGCAGGCGGACTACGATATCACGGTATGAGCCCGATTGTATCCGCGCTTTATCACGAGGGTCTTATGCGTGCCGTCGCGGTAGAGCAGACAAAAGTTTTCGAGGCAGCGGAATTTTTCGCTCGCACGGAGGGTATTTTGCCGGCTCCCGAGTCCAGTCATGCCATTCGTGCAGCGATTGACGAGGCGCTGAAATGCAAGGAGACGGGAGAAAAGAAGACGATTTTGTTCGGTTTGACCGGTACCGGTTATTTTGACATGGCTGCCTATAAACAATATAACGACGGCACAATGACAGACACAGTACCTACCGATGAAGAGCTTGCGAAAGGGTTTGCCAGCATTCCCGCTATTCCGCAAAATAATTAAGTGGATTAAATCGAGAAAAATCATTTACAAAGACATTTTTTAATGGTATAATAGAGGGAGAGAAGTAGTTTTTCCCTCTATTTTTTCGCGTAAAAGTGTGTACTTTTTAAAGAAATCCAATACAGGAGTGGGCTTGGATGCAGTTGCAGGAATTATATGGAGTGGGAGCGGATCGAAGCAAATTTTCTGCGCGAGTAAAAAGGTTGGAAGAATTGTTTATTCGCGCGATCGGGGGGCGTCCACAGGAATGGTTTTCTTCTTCGGGGCGTGCGGAGATCTGCGGCAACCATACAGATCACAATCACGGAAAGGTGCTGGTCGCGGCGATCAGTTGCGATATTTTGGCGGCGGTGAAAAGGAGAGACGACGGAGTCATACGCGTTTTTTCGGAAGGTTTTTCCCCGTTTGTGTTGGATCTTAGCGATTTGTCGGTTCATCCGAGCGAGTATGGGCAGAGTATTGCGCTGGTCCGTGGCATCGTAAAAGGAATTGCCGATCGCGGTTACAAAGTGGGCGGATTTGACGTCTGCTCGGAAAGCAATATCTTTCGCGGGGCGGGTGTTTCGTCTTCTGCGGCGTTTGAGCTGTTGATCTGTGAAATTTGTAACGTATTGTACTTAAACGGAACATTGGATCCGATTTCGAAGGCGATTATCGCACAGTATTCTGAAAATGTTTATTTTGGAAAACCGTGCGGTTTGCTCGATCAGTCGGGAATTGCTTTGGGCGGGATCCATGCGATCGATTTTTGCACCCCCTCAGCCCCAATCACGGAGCGGTTGATTCCGCCCGAGGGGTATTCCATTGTGATCACCAATACGGGCGGATCGCATGCCGCCTTGACCGAACATTATGCTGCTATCCAATCGGAGATGCGGGCGGTTGCCGGTTATTTTGGAAAGAGCGTCTTGCGAGAAGTTGAACAGGCCGCATTCTGGGAAGCCATTCCGCGTTTACGCCAATCGCTTTCGGAGCGTGCGATACTGCGAGCGTTTCATTTTTATGAAGAGAATGCGCGCGTAGACGCTGCGGCGGCAGCGCTGCGAGAAAAAAACGTTTCGGCATTTTTGGCGGCTATAGCTGCTTCGGGGGTGAGCAGCCAAAATTGTTTGCAGAACTGCTTTGTTCCGGGCAGTGCCGAGCAGCCTGTTAGTTTGGCGCTCCATATGTCGGAACGGATCATTCGCAACGGAGCGGCACGCATTCACGGCGGTGGTTTTGCGGGGACGGTCTTGGCGTATTTGGCGGAAGACGAAGTGTCCGCGTATGTTGCGGAAATGGGAGCGGTTTTCGGAAAAGAAAATGTGTTCACTGCGCAGGTTCGGATTCCCGGTGCAATCCGATTGGAGGTAGGGGCACTGATACAATAAAGCAAAG
>CALVHT010000135.1 GCA_944328645.1 uncultured Clostridia bacterium | reverse complement strand
GTTGATCTCGTTTTGCTTGAGTTGCTCGTACAGTTCGCGGTATTTTTTGGTCTTTTCCGCCTGGCGCGCAAGGGGGGTAAGCATGTGTTCCACTTCGCCCATGCGCTGCAAAAAGATATTGAGGTTGTTGTAAGAATTGGACAAGCGCCGCTCAATTTCCTGCCGGCGCGACTTGAACACGAGAATGCCGGTCGCTTCCTCAAAAATGGCCCGCCGATCCTCCGGCTTGGCATTCATGATCTGTTCGATCTTTCCCTGCCCGATGATGGAATAACCTTCTTTGCCCAAGCCGACGGCATGCAAACGATCGACGATGTCTTTCATGCGGCAGGGCTGTTTGTTGATCAAGTATTCGCTCTCCCCGCTGCGGAACAGGCGACGAGTCATCGCCACTTCCGCATAATCGAGGTCCGCAAACATGTGCGTCGAATTGTCGAACGTGAGAGTGACCTCACAAAAAGACTGGCTCTTGCGCTGCTGCGTTCCGCCGAAAATAACGTCTTGCATGTTCGATCCGCGCATGGTCTTGGCCGACTGCTCGCCGAACACCCAGCGGATCGCGTCCGCCACGTTGCTTTTTCCGCAGCCATTCGGGCCGACGATGCACGTCACGCCGTTATCGAATTTGATCTCCGTTTTATCTGCAAACGACTTAAAGCCGTTGAGTTCCACCTTTTTAAAATTCAATGTTCGCCTCCCGCTCCCGCTTTTAGGCGGCGCAACAACTCTTTCGCGGCATGCTTTTGCGCCTCGCGCACGCTGCCGCCCCGCCCCTCTGCCGAGAAGCCGCCCGCCGTTGCCCGCACGGTAAAGGAAGGCGCGTGCACCTCCCCTTCCCGCGAGATCAAAATATAATCCGCCCGTTCCTGGCCGCGCGCTTGCAGCCATTCCTGCAAATCGCCCTTATAATTTGGCTCCCGATCCTGCGCGCGCGGCAATTTTGCGCGCACGAACGCCCGGGCCGCCTCCAGTCCGCCATCCAAATAAATTCCGGCCGTCAGCGCCTCGAACAGACTCGATACCGCCTTTTCGCCCACGCTGCGCACATCCGCCGCGCGCAGATGCGCGTCTAATCCCGCCGCGCGTACCGCCGTCGCCAGCGGCTTTGCCGAAACCAATCGGATGCGCAGCGCCGTCATTTCGCCCTCGTCGCCTCCCGCGCCGTAGAGTTCTTCCGCAACCAAAAAACCGAGCAGCGCGTCCCCCAAAAATTCTAAACGCTCGTTGTCCTCTCCGCCGTGCTCGCGCGCGTATGACGAATGAGTAAAGCAGGTGCGCAGCAGTTTTTTGTCTTGAAAGACATAGCCGAGCTTACGCTCGGCCGCGTCCCAATCCTCATGCATCCGTTTCGATCTCCAAATCGACATTTTCCAGCATGGATTTGATATTTTCCGTCAATCCGCTCGCCGCGGCATCGCGCGCCTGCAACACAGAGGCACAAATCGACTCCGCCTTGCTGGTCCCGTGCGATTTGACGACCACTTTGTCGATGCCCAACAGCACGGCGCCGCCGTATTTATTGTAGTCCAACACCTTCTTGATCTTTTTGAAGGCCTTGCCCATAAACAGCGCATAACCGATTTTGGCCGCCAGCGACGACTTGATGTTGTGTTTGATGACGCTCATCACCGCCAGCGCCGTACCTTCCGCCGTCTTGAGAGCGATATTGCCCGAAAAACCATCGCATACGGCTACGTCGATGTCGCCGCTCATAATGTCGCGCCCCTCGACGTTCCCCACAAACCGGATCCCCGGCAACTTTTTCAGAAGTTGAAAACTTTCCTGGTGCAACGGGTCACCTTTGTGATCCTCTGTGCCGTTGGTCACCAGCCCGACGCGCGGTTCCGCCACGCCCATCGTACGCGCGTATGCCGTGCCCATGATGGCAAAATGGCAAAGATTCACCGGCTTACACTCGGCGTTTGCACCCGCATCGATAATGAGAACCTTCCCCTCTTTCGCCGTGGGCAGCGCCGGGCAAACCGCCGGACGGGAAATGCCGCGGATCCGGCCGACGCGCAACAGCGCACCCGTCAGCACCGCGCCCGTCGAGCCCGCAGAAACGAAACCCTTCGCCTCCTCGTCCTCTTTGAGCATCTTCAGCGCAACGACGAGCGAAGAATCCTTCTTCTGGCGGATCGCAAGCGTGGGAGCGTCGTCATTGGTGATCACCTCGCTGCAATGCACGATCTGCAAGCGCGCCTCGTCCGCTTGTTCCCCTTGCAGACAAGCGCGAATTTTCTCTTCATCCCCCGTCAAAACGATGTTTAGGTCCTTGTCCTGCGCCAGCGCCGCAAGGGCGCCTTTTACGATCTCCTGCGGCGCGTTGTCGCCGCCCATCGCGTCTACGATAATTTTCATTGCATTTCCTCCTTCTTTTTTCCGTATGACAAGACCGGCGCGCCCTGCCGCGTTCCGCCGCCGAGCACACATCCGCCGCCGATCCGACTCCGCCCTTTAATACTCCAAATTACCCACCGTGCGCGGGTACGGCAACACGTCGCGAATATTGGAAATGCCCGTCAAATACATGATCATCCGTTCAAATCCCAGGCCAAACCCCGAATGCACCGTTCCGCCGTATTTTCGCAGGTTGAGATAAAAACCATACTCGGCCGGATCCAAATGCAGCTCCTTCATCCGCGCAAGCAATACGTCCTCGCGTTCCTCTCGCTGCGAGCCGCCGATCAATTCCCCGATGCCCGGCACCAGCAAATCGGCCGCGGCGACCGTCTTCTTGTCGTCGTTGAGGCGCATATAAAAGGCCTTGATCTCCTTGGGGTAATCGGTGAGAAAGACCGGCTTGCGGTAGACCTGTTCGGTCAGATACCGCTCGTGTTCGCTCTGCAAGTCGCAACCCCAATAGACGGGGAATTCGAACGGATCCTTGACCTGCTCCAAAATTCCGATCGCCTCCGTATACGTCAGGCGGACAAATTCGCTTTCCGCGACGTTCTTCAGCCGCTCGATCAGCCCTTTGTCCACAAAATTATTCAAAAATTCGATCTCTTCTTTGCAGGTTTCCATGACATAGCCGATCACGTATTTGACCATCGCCTCCGCGACGTCCATATCATCCGAAAGATCGGCAAACGACATCTCCGGCTCGATCATCCAAAACTCCGCCGCGTGGCGAGTGGTATTGGAGCGCTCGGCGCGGAAGGTGGGGCCAAAAGTATAGACATTGGAAAACGCCATCGCAAACGGTTCGACGTTCAGCTGTCCCGAAACCGTCAGGCTCGCCTTTTTGCCAAAAAAATCTTTCTTGTAATCCGCCGCCCCCTGCATCTTGTCCAAATCCAGCGTGGTCACTTGAAACATTGCGCCTGCGCCCTCGCAGTCGC
>CALVHT010000134.1 GCA_944328645.1 uncultured Clostridia bacterium | reverse complement strand
CGCCGCATCTTCTGCCGCTTCGGCTGCGGAACTTTCCGGCTCTGCCGCGTCTTCTGCCGTTTCGGCTGCGGTATTTTCCGGCTCTGCCGCCTTTAATTTGGCAAGGCGGTCTTCTTCCATTTTTCGGCGCTGTTCGCGTGTATAGTATACAGGCAGGATCGCCGAAGGCTCCCCTTCGGCGGCGCCGAAGAACTTTCCGTGCTTTTTGTAATTCCAAAGGAGCAGGCAGATCGCCGCCACGATCCCAATGATCATCATGATGATCGCCGCGACCTTCGAGACCGCCACTTCCGAGCCCAACTGAAAGCTCTCGTGGCGCAACGGTTCCATGATGCTGCGCACGACTCCGTACCAAACCAAATACGCGCACAGACCTAAGCCGCTCGGCTTTTTCGTATACTTCCACATAAAAAAGAACAATACTCCGAACATGAACAGATTGAGCATGCTCTCATAAAAGAAGAAGGCATAATACCACCCTTCCGGCACGCGTCCGTTGTCGATATAGACCGCAAGCGGAAACCACCAAAGATCCGGGTTTTCCACCGCATGGCCGAACACCTCCTGATTGACGAAATTGCCCCAGCGCCCGATGCTTTGGGCAATGATCAGCCCCGGGACCAAACAGTCCGCCGTGCGGAAAAAGCTGATTTTGTGGATAAGGCTGAACAGCACTACGCCGATCGCGCCGCCGATCACGCCGCCGAGGATGGACAAGCCGCCATCGCGAAAGCTGGTGAACCATTCCGCCATGGAGACGTCCGGATCCGTCAGACAATAGAACGTGCGCGCACCGATGATGCCGAGAGGCAAGATGCAGAGCAGCAGATCCATCGTCCAATCGACGGGTATGTTCCGATGTTTGAACAGGATACCGACGACGACCGTGGCGACGATGATGCCCGCGACAATGATCACCGCATAATAGTAAATATTGATGCCGAACACTGTGAAGTGCGGATTTTCAAATGCAAGCAATGCAGATGAACACATGATTTTTCTCCGATGCCGCCGCGTTGAAACGAGCGACCGTTTATTTTTTTAGTATTATATCATATCCGCCGTAAAAATTAAAGTAAATTGACGAGGAAATTTTCGGGCAGGAATATCGGGCGGCTCCTCGCCGAGGGGAAAAAGGGCGCGTTTTGTCACAAACGTCGCGCACGGCGCACCCGCGCGCATAGAAAAACGTTCCCGGCCGACCGGCCGGGAACGCGCAAGTTTCCTTCCCTTAAGCGCCGCCGCGGCCGCAGCCGAGGCTGATCAACAAAGCGCCGTCTACTTGGCGCATGGTGGTTTCCGACAGAGCGCCGATTCGTTCTTTCAGACGGCGCTTATCCAGCGTGCGAATCTGTTCCAGCAAGATGACCGAGTCCTTTTGCAATCCGAAGGTGTGGCCCGCTATCTCGATGTGCGTGGGCAGTTTTGCCTTGGTCATGCGACTGGTGACGGCGGCGGCGATAATGGTCGGAGAATATTTGTTGCCGATATCGTTTTGCACGACCAGCACGGGACGAACCCCGCCCTGTTCGCTGCCCACAACGGGGCTCAGATCGGCATAATACAGTTCTCCCCTCTTGATATCCATGTTGCGCGACCTCGCTCTTTGTCTTTCGGAAACACCCCTCCCTGTCAGTATATGTACCGAATCCGCACGACTGTTCGGGATACTGGCGTTCCCGAGCTTAGTATCGCCCGTTCGCCAACATTTTATACCTTTTTTCTTCGCCGCCGTCGGCCCGTCAACGGCAGCCGCCGAGCTGCTCGCGCACGCACTGCGCGACGCGCTCTCCCAACCGCCGATATCCCGCGGCCTCGTAATGCACGCCGTCAAAGGAATATTCCTCCGGCGGCATCGCGCGGCTGAGGGTATATAAATCGTTGACTGGGCAATCCAACCGCTTTGCGATCTCCCGCAGCGCCGCGTTGCGTTCGGCCACCTTTTCCGCCCACGTTTCGTCCGGTTCTTGGGTATACATCCTGCGCACGAACGTGGTCGTAGCCAAGAGAAGGCCTTTGAGCGGATGCAACTGCCGCAATAATCCCTCCACCGCCTGCGCATATTCTTCCCGCGTCAGATGTTTTCCGTGCAAACCATGATTGAAGTGGATCAGTTCGTATGGGCAGTCGACGGCAAAAGAGAGCAACAACGTTCGGTACATCGCCGTGTCGGCGGCGTACGACGTCGCAAAATAATCGACGTAGCAGACGCCGCGCAGCGCTTCCCGCACAAACGACTCATACCCGCGCGTAATCGAATCGCCGACCAGCAATACGCGCGGCCGATCGTCTTTGTCCGCCTCGTCCGACCAACTTTGCACCCATTCAAACTGCTCTTTCATCCGCATTTTTGCTCCCCTGTATTTCGGCGATCGCGCGCGGCAACTGCGCAACGACGTCCGTCGCCACGACCGCATATTCCCCGGCAGCCTCGGCGGCAAAACACCCGGCGGCGCCCAACAGATAGGCCCCGCAACAGGCCGCGTCGAAGGCCGAGATCCCGCGGGCCGCCAACGATGCGAGAATTCCGGCCAAAACGTCTCCGCTGCCGCCCTTGGCGAGCGCAGGCGTGCCGCGCGTATTGTAACAGATACGTTTCCCGTCCGTAATCGCGCTCGTGTTCCCCTTCAAAAGCACGACCGCGCCGTACGCGGCCGCAAATTGCTCTGCCAGGGCGCCGCCTCTTTCGGCGATCTCATCCATCGAGGCGCCGCTCAGGCGGGAAAATTCTTTGGGATGCGGCGTCAAGATCAGCGCTCCGCGGTGCTTGCGCAAAATGTCTTTTCCGTACGCGGCCGCCGCATTGATCGCGTCTGCATCCACGATCAGCGTCCCGGCATATTCTTCCAACAAAACCGCGAGCGAGTCGTATACCCCCCGCGAAACACCGCAACCCATGCCGACGGCGATCGCATCCGCACTCTGCGCCAGCTCGCGCAAAAACGCGGGATCGCAACGCAGTGCGCCCGCCTCGGCCGGCGCCGCCGATAAGATCGCCTCCGGGATCTTTCCGACATACGGCAAAAAGAGCGGTTCCGGCACGGCCAGCCGCGTATACCCGCACCCGCACCGCAGCGCCGCCGCCGCCGAAAGGAGCGGGGCGCCCGAATAGACGACGCTCCCCCCCAAAACCGCCGCGCAGCCATAGCTGCCTTTATGCGAGTTTTTCCGGCGGGGCGGGAACAGCCCCGAAAAATCCGATGCTTCGCTCGCCCAGTCGCGCGCAGGTTCGGGCAAACGGATGCCGATATCACAACGAACGATTCGACCGCAGACGTCGGCACCGCTGCCGAGCAGCAGTCCCGGCTTCAATTCTCCGATCGCGACGGTCACATCTGCGCGCACGCACAGCGTGCCCGTGCCGCTATCCCCGTTTAAACCGCTGGGAATATCCGCCGCAACCACCCGTGCACCGCTCGCATTGATCGCCTCGATCGCCGCGGCATACGCGCCCCCCGGCACGCCCGAAAAACCTGTGCCGAAGATGGCATCCACGATGCAGTCGATCGGCGATTGCGGAAAGGAAGACAGCACCGGCCCGCCGTACTTTT
>CALVHT010000133.1 GCA_944328645.1 uncultured Clostridia bacterium | reverse complement strand
GCCTCTTCGAAGATCCTCGAAGGAGGCGGTTATGGCAAAAAAATTAAGCGTTTGTTTTTATCCCGCATGGCAGAAAATGTCGTGCGGGCGGCAGCGGTCAAAGAGCGCGTCGCGCAAGCGGCGTGTGCGGCGGAGGAAGAAGTGCTTGCGCTGACCTCGACGCCGGCGGGCGGCCTGGATGCGGCTGCCGTCGCGGCACGCCGTGAAGAATACGGCGAAAACCGTTTGCCTGTCGGAAAAAAACGGGGACCGCTGGCGCGGCGCCCGGCGAAAAAAATTATGTAACCGTGTGCGTGATCGCCGCGATGGTCACGGTTTCCGGACTGTTGCATTGGATCCAAGAGACGCGCAGTGGCAATGCGGCGGCTAAACTATCTTCGCTGGTCACGGCAACCGCCTGTGTGGAGCGGGCGGGGGCCGGCGCTCGGGAGATCCCCGTGGTAGACATCGTAGTGGGCGACCTCGTGCGTTTGGCTGCCGGCGACATGATCCCGGCAGATATGCGCATCCTCGCGGCCAAAGATCTGTTCGTTTCGCAGTCTGCCTTGACGGGGGAGAGCGCGCCGGTGGAAAAAAATTCTGCCGCGGCATCCGGCGCTTCCTCGCCCGTGCAATGCGCCTGCCTGGCGTTTTTGGGAACGAATGTCGTCAGCGGCAGCGGCATGGGCGTCGTCCTCGCCACAGGCGGAGATACGATGCTGGGTCAGACCGCCAAGACATTGACGGAAAAACCGCCCAAAAGCTCGTTTGAAAAGGGCGTGGAAGCGGTCTCGCGCATCCTGCTTTTTTGCATGCTTCTCATGGTTCCCGTCGTGTTTTTTGTCAACGGACTGACCAAAGGGAATTGGGCGGATGCCGCGCTGTTTGCGGTAAGCATTGCCGTCGGGCTGACGCCCGAAATGTTGCCGATGGTCGTCACGACTTGTTTGGCCAAAGGCGCGGTGGCGCTGTCGGGAAAGCGAGTGGTAGTCAAAAATATGCACTCCATTCAAAATTTAGGCGCCATGGACATCCTTTGTACGGACAAGACGGGCACGCTGACGCAAGATCGAGTGGTCTTGGAATACCACCTCGACGTGGAAGGCAAAGAGGACGCGCGCGTTTTGGTATGCGCGTATTTGAACAGCTTTTACCAAACAGGCCTGAAAAATTTAATGGACGTGGCGGTCATTGAGCGTACCGACGAACTTTGTGGCCGCGGAGCGTTGGACGCCGCGCAGTTTTCCGGATACCGAAAGATTGACGAGATCCCCTTCGATTTTGAGCGCCGGCGCATGAGCGTGGCGGTGGAGGATGCAAGCGGCAGGGCGGTCCTGCTGACCAAAGGAGCTGTCGAAGAGATGCTTGCCGTGTCCGCCTATGCACAAATCGGGGGGCAGATCCGTCCTCTGACGGACGAGGTGCGCCGAGCAGTCCTGCGGCATACAGACGGATTGAATGAGCAGGGAATGCGTGTCTTGGCCGTGGCGCAGAAGGACTGCGGCCGCGCCGTATCGGCGGCTGACGAACGGGAGATGGTGCTGATCGGTTATTTGGCCTTTCTCGATCCGCCCAAGGAGACGACCGCCGCGGCGATCGAGCGGCTGCAAAAGGCAGGCGTAGCGGTAAAGATCTTGACCGGGGACAACGAAAAGGTGACCGCCTGCATTTGCCGCAAGGTGGGGTTGAACTGCGTCCGAGTGTTGTTGGGGAGCGATTTGGAGAATTGGAACGACGAGCAGTTGGCGCGCGAAGCGGAGGAGGCGGCGGTTTTTGCCAAACTTTCGCCCGCCCAAAAAGAGCGGGTGGTGCGGGTTTTGCGCGAAGCGGGGCACACGGTCGGATACATGGGAGACGGCATCAACGACGCGCCGGCCATGCGGGCTGCCGACGTAGGGATCTCGGTCGATACGGCCGCCGACATAGCCAAGGAATCCGCGGGCGTCATCCTGCTTGAAAAGGATCTTACCGTCGTCGCCGACGGTGTCGCCGAAGGGCGGAAGACGTATGCCAACATGATGAAATACATCAAAATCACGGCATCCTCCAATTTCGGGAATGTATTTTCGGTCCTGGCGGCGAGCGCGTTTCTCCCGTTTTTGCCCATGCGTGCGGTGCAGATCGTTTTACTCAACCTCGTATACGATCTTTCCTGTACCTCGTTGCCTTGGGACAATGTCGATCGCGAATATTTGGAAAAGCCGGCTGCATGGGATGCTCGCTCGGTTACGCGGTTCATGGTACGGTTCGGGCCGGTCAGTTCGCTGTTCGATCTGATCACGTACGCGCTGTTGTTCTGGGTCGTCTGCCCGGCGGTATGCGGCGGACCGTATTTCGCGCTGGATGGTGCGGCCCAACTGCAATTTGCGGCCGTCTTTCAGACGGGTTGGTTCATCGAATCCGCGCTGACGCAAACGTTTGTCATTTATCTTTTGCGCAGCGCGTCTTTTCCGTTCCTGCACAGTCGCCCGTCCGTTTCGCTTACGATCGGCACGCTCGCGGGAATTTGTTTGCTGGTGGCCGTTCCTTTTACGCCGATCGGCGGGGCGTTGGGCTTCTTCCGATTGCCCGCATCGTATTTCGGATGGCTTGCCGCAATCGTCGCGGGATATATCGCCTTGGCGACAGTCGTCAAAAAAAGGTATATCCGTGCATATCGTCAATTATTGTGAGCGCGCCGCAAAAAAGACTCGAAAAAAGGCTGCCAGCGTACGGCTGGCAGCCTTTGGAATGGTTTGAAAAATCGTCGATAGGGCGGCTTTGCGGTCGGGCTATGTTCAGTGCTCCATGGATTTTTCGATATAGGCGGCGATCTCGTCGATATCCAAGCGGATCTGTGCCATGGTATCGCGGTCGCGCAGCGTCACGGAGTTGTTTTCCAGCGTATCGAAATCGATGGTGATGCAGAAGGGGGTCCCGATCTCGTCTTGACGGCGATAGCGTTTGCCGATCGAGCCGGCCTCATCATAGGTGACCATAAATTTTTTCGAAAGTTTTTTGTAGACTTCGCGCGCTTTTTCGGAGAGACTTTTTTGCAGCGGCAAGACGGCCGCTTTGTACGCAGCAAGCGCCGGGTGGAAATGCATGACGGTACGCACGTCGCCTCCTTCCAAAGTTTCTTCCTCGTATGCTTCGCACAAGACCGCCAGCATCAGGCGGTCGGCGCCGATGGAGTATTCGACGACGTAGGGGATGTAATGTTCGCCGGTCATCGGGTCGAGATAGTTCATGTTTTTGCCCGAGTACTCCTGGTGGCGCGAAAGGTCATAGTCCGTCCGATCATGGATGCCGTTAAGTTCTGACCAGCCGATCGGGAACAGGTATTGGATGTCGCACGCCGATTTTGCATAGTGCGCCAGCTTGTCGTGGTCTTTAAATCGCAGGTGTTCTTCTTGGAATCCCAGCCCCAACAAAAAGTTTTTGGCCTTTTGTTTATACTCTTCGTAATATTCGAGGTCGGTGCCTTCCTTGCAGAACCACTGGTGTTCCATCTGTTCGAATTCAATGGTACGGAAAATAAAGTTGCCGGGCGTGATCTCGTTGCGGAACGCCTTGCCGATCTGCGCGATCCCGAAGGGAACTT
>CALVHT010000132.1 GCA_944328645.1 uncultured Clostridia bacterium | reverse complement strand
ATGTCAGATATAATCAAGAAAAATACTCGTAATCACGCCAAAAGGCAGATTACGTTTTTTAAAAAATTTCCCGGCATTGTTTGGTTGGATCCATTGAATAAATACAATGCGGAGATCGTTCAGGAGCAAATGAACCATGGTTGATATCTCTGTTTTGATTGCTGAAAGCGAACGCTCATTGGCGAGTCAGTTCGAGGCGATCGATGCGATCGCCTATCATAATCAACGAAAAGTTTTAAAGGCATTCAAAAAAAATAAAATTGCGTTGCGTCATTTTGCCGCGTCAAGCGGATATGGATATGGGGATGAAGGGCGCGACACGCTGGGCACGCTGTTCGCGGACATATTCGGGGCGGAAGCAGGATTAGTATCGCCGAATATTCTCTCGGGAACGCATGCATTGACAGTTGGTTTATTCGGGCTGTTGCGTGCCGGTGATACGCTTTTTTCGATCTCCGGGGAGCCGTACGATACGCTTCACGAAGTGATCGCGGGGCAAGGAATCGGATCTTTGGCAGATTTTGGAATTCGTTTTCGAAAATGTGACTTGTGGGATGGTCAATTTGATTTTTCATCGATCCGGGCCGGTTTGCAAGATCCATCGATCAAGGTCGTATTTATCCAACGTTCTCGCGGTTATGCCTGGCGCGATGCGCTTAGTGAGGCAAAAATTGCGGAAGTATGTGATTTTGTGCGTCGTTGTGGCTTTACCGGATGTATTTTTGTCGATAATTGCTATGGCGAGTTTGTCGAAATGCGTGAGCCGACGGAAAACGGAGCGGATATTGTGGTCGGTTCGCTGATAAAAAATCCGGGCGGCGGGATTGCTCCGACGGGCGGCTATATTGTTGGAAAACGGCTTTACGTCGATCAAATCGCTGGTCGATTAACTGCTCCATCCATCGGGGCTGAAGTCGGGTCGTACGCTTTTGGTTACCAATATTTTTATCAAGGGGTTTTTCTTGCGCCGCATGTTGTGGCACAAGCGTTGAAAGGAGGCCTGCTGATCGGAGCTTGTTTGCAGAAGTTGGGTTATACGACTTCTCCCGCAATCGATCAGGTGCCGTACGACATTACGCGTGCCATTCAATTTCATACGGCGGAGGAATTGATCGGATTTATACAGGCTGTGCAGGAGGCTTCTCCGATTGATAGCTTTGTTCAACTTGAACCTTGGGATATGCCTGGATATGAAGACCAAGTTATTATGGCGGCAGGATGTTTTGTGCAGGGCGCCTCGATTGAACTTTCGGCAGATGCACCGATTAAAGAGCCGTTTATCGCGTACTTTCAGGGCGGACTGACTTATGAGCATTGTAAGTATGCATTGTCTTTGATCTTAGAAAAAATCGGCGGCCGTATTGAATCCAGAGAATAGCGGCTTCGGATTTTATATTTTCAAGTTCTTCCTTGTTTCTTTGTCAATAAAAAAGCTTCGGCGGTAACGCCGAAGCTTTTTTATTGATTTTATTGATTTTATTTTTTGATTAATACATGCCGCCGCCCATACCGCCGCCTGCCGGTGCAGGGGGTTCGGGTGCGGGGATGTCGGTCACAACACTTTCCGTTGTGAGCAAAGTTGCCGCAACCGAAGCTGCATTCTGCAATGCGCTGCGGGAAACTTTGGTCGGGTCAATGATACCGCTTTCAACCATATCCGTATATTGATTCTTTAATGCGTCGAAGCCGAAATTCGCTTTTTTGGCGGAAACAATTTTGTCGACAATGACCGAGCCGT
Source organism: uncultured Clostridia bacterium (assembly GCA_944328645.1). Classification (GTDB taxonomy): domain Bacteria; phylum Bacillota; class Clostridia; order Christensenellales; family Borkfalkiaceae; genus Borkfalkia. The sequence goes on along the minus strand of CALVHT010000132.1, from coordinate 1,825 downwards.
CCAAACCGGCGTTGGCAGCGATTTGGCGAATCGGTTCTTCAATCGCTTTCAAGATAATCTGTGCGCCAGTTTTTTCATCGCCTTCCAAAGAGGAAACCAATTCTTTTAACGCTTCCGCGGTAGAGAGAAGTGCTACGCCGCCGCCCGGAACAATTCCTTCTTCGACGGCTGCGCGAGTCGCGGCCAAAGCGTCCTCGATGCGCAGTTTCTTTTCCTTCATCTCGACTTCGGTGGCTGCACCGACATTGATGACGGCAACGCCGCCAGCCAATTTGGCAAGACGTTCCTGCAACTTTTCTCTGTCATAATCAGAGGTCGTTTCAGCAATTTGTGCCTTGATGGCATTGACGCGTGCTTTGATATTTTCAGGCTCACCTGCGCCGCTGACGATCGTTGTATTGTCTTTGTCGACTTTGACCTGGCTTGCTCTGCCGAGCATATCCTGCGTCACGTCCTTAAATTCATAACCTAAATCCGAAGAGACGACCGTGCCGCCTGTCAAAATAGCGATATCCTCCAACATTGCCTTTCTGCGATCGCCGAAGCCAGGCGCTTTGACGGCCACGCAGTTGAATACGCCTTTCAGTTTATTGACAATGAGTGCGGCCAAAGCATCGCCTTCCACATCCTCAGCAATGATGAGCAGACGCGCTCCTTGTTGTGCTAACGGTTCGATGATCGGCAGAATTTCTTGCAAATTCGAAATCTTCTTGTCTGTGATCAAAATATAAGGGGAATCGAGCACAGCTTCCATTTTATCCGTGTTCGTTACCATATAAGCGGAAGCATAACCGCGATCAAACTGCATACCTTCTACGGTGGTCAGTTCGGTGTTCATGGTTTTTCCTTCCTCGACCGTGATCACGCCGTCTTTACCGACTTTCTCCATTGCATCGGAAATAAGTTGTCCGACCGTTTCATCGCCAGCGGAAATGGAAGCGACTTGGGCAATCGCCAACTTACTGTCTACCGTTTTCGAAATCTTTTTGATTTCTCCGACGGCTGTATCGACGGCTTTGTCAATGCCTTTGCGCAGAATAATGGGGTTGGCGCCTGCGGCGAGGTTTTTCAATCCTTCGCGAATGATCGCCTGGGCCAAAACGACCGCCGTGGTGGTTCCGTCGCCGGCAACGTCGTTGGTCTTTGTCGAAACTTCCTTCACGAGCTGAGCGCCCATATTTTCAAAAGGGTCTTCCAACTCGATTTCTTTGGCGATCGTTACACCGTCGTTGGTGATCAGGGGCGCGCCGAATTTTTTATCCAAAACGACATTCCGTCCTTTGGGACCGAGCGTAATTTTTACAGTATCAGCCAAAGTATTGACGCCCTTTTCCAGAGCCTTTCTGGCTTCGTCTCCGTATTTAATTTGTTTTGCCATAATAAAAAGTCCTCCTCAAAAATCCTTATTCTACGATCGCAAGAATATCGCTTTGTTTGATGATGGTAAACTCTTTCCCGTCCACCTTAAATTCGCTGCCCGAATATTTCGAGAATAGCACGGTGTCACCGACTTTTACGACCATCTTTATATCTTTTCCGTCTACCGTTCCGCCGGGGCCGACTGCGACAACGCGTGCCGTTTGCGGCTTTTCTTGCGCGGAAGAAGGAAGAATAAAACCGCTTTTTGTTTTTTCTTCCGTCTGAACGCTTTCAACGACTACTTTGTCGAATAAAGGTTTAATGTTCATAGAATGCCTCCAAAATTTTTTCCGAATCAGTTAGCACTTTCATTGGCTGAGTGCTAATTTACTATATATTATATACATCTAAAATGAAATGTCAAACGTTTTGCATCCAAAAAAAGAAAATTTTAGCACTTTTCTTC
>CALVHT010000131.1 GCA_944328645.1 uncultured Clostridia bacterium | reverse complement strand
GGAGTTTTTATTTCATCACTCATCGCTTAAGCTTTTCGTTACCCGCGGACTATCCGCGGGTTTTAATATACAAAAAGCCTCGCAAATAATTGCGAGGGATAAAAAAAGAAAGAGGCATTTGCGATCCATAGAAATGTGCAAAATGCTCAGCCGAACTTAATCAGCGAATCCCCTTTCTGTATTTCATTATACGGCAAGAACGATAATTTGTCAAATGATTTTAGGATAGAAAGGCTATGAAACCATTGAAGCGAATATTGAAGATATTACTTTTTATTGCGGTTGCGGTCGTTGTCGGGTACTTTATTTTTACGGGGTTTCAGCTATGACGAGAGAAAAGCAGTTTGACTATCGGCACATCATCTGTATCGCGGTCACGCTTGGCTTTGTCGTCCTCGGCATATTCAAGTTTTTCGGTTCGGTCGGGCGGCTCATCGAGAGCTGCCGCGACGTCGGCCTTTCGGCGGCGTACTATTTTTGCGAGCTGTTCCGCATTCCGCACACGATCACGCCTACCGTGAACGACTTCCCGAAGATCTCGTTTTTTGACTTCATGGGCGGCACGGAAGCCCCTGCGATCCCCATTCCGCAGGAGTGGCAGGAGTTCAAGGAAAGCTGGGGCGTTTACTGGCAGACTTGGGCGACGAGCGAAAACTTCTTCGCCTACCTCGCCTTCCTCGGCGATCTTTTGTACTGGCTCTCCATGTTCGTGCTGTGCGTCCTGCCCTTTATCATCGTGTTGTATGTCGCCTTGCAGAAGCTGCTGAAAACGGGGAACGACCGCCACGGCGAGGAGACAAAGCCGCTGCGCCTGTTTAAGCGCGTTGCGGCGGTCACCTATCGCCCGGTCAAACATTGGCTCATTTCCTTCTTTGTCTTTCTCCGCGAACGCGGTGTTTATTGGAAACTGTGGCTTGTGCTGTGGCTGTTCTACTTCAACGTGTTTGCCATCGGCTTGGAGTTTATCGCCTTCTATCTGTATTTCGTCGTTTCGTTTGATTTCCTGAACATTTATCGGCAGGTGTATAAGCTGCTGCTCGACCTGTGGCCGGGCTTGATCTTTTTCCCCGCGTGGTGCTGGGGCGTTGCGACGGTGCTGCTGCTTGGTCATATCGCGAAAAAGCGCGGGTATGCACGTCTTCGCCGCAATGAGCGGCGCAATCGCGGATTCTTGAATGAGCGCGGCGTCGTGACGATCGTCGGCGGCGTGATGGGCGCGGGTAAGACGGCGCTCATCACCGATATGGCGCTCTCTGCGGAAGTACAGCTGCGCGATCAGGCGTTTGAGATCATCGTGGAGAGCGATCTTAAATTTCCATTTTTTCCATGGTCTGCGTTGGAAAGCGAGTTGAAACGCGCGATCGCCTTTCATGGTGTGTATTCGGTACCGTCCTGCAAGGCTTGGCTGAATAAGAAGAAGCTACGCTGGCAAAAGTCGCCCTGTCGTGAAAAGATGTTCGGCTACGATTACGAGCGGTATAGTTTGACTTACGATGACGGGCATAAAATTGCGGATGTTTGGCAGGTATTGGGAGACTATGCGTGTGCGTATTTCATTTATACCGTGCAGTCGTCTTTGATTTTGGCGAACTATTCCATTCGTACGGACAACGTCATGCAGAGTGCCGGGCATTTCCCTGTGTGGGATAGCGACTTTTTCAGTCGAGACAGCCGAACGCAGGCAGCGATCTCGCGCCATGCGCATATCCACGACTTCGATATGCTGCGGCTTGGCAAAATTTTATTGCAAAATAATCCAAACCGCAATGCTTTCGGTTTTGGTGTGTATGCGATTACGGAGATCGATAAGGAGCGGAAAAACACGCCGGAGCTTGCAGAAGTAAAGCGAAATACGGATGAGTGTAACCAAAAGAATGACCTTTTTAACGTGCTTTTGAAGATGTCGCGGCATGCCTGCGTAATCGCAAACCGCGTTTTTGTGAAGGTGATCGCCGATTTGCAGCGGTTCGGAAGTTTGGGCGGCGACGTGCGAGAGCTGGGCGAAGTGGTCACGATCGAAGGCCAAAGCGAGCTGTCGCCCGTGCTTCCTTTCTTCTCCCCTTTTTGGTTCGGTTCTATGCTGTCCGAATGGGTGCTGCAAAAGTTTGTCGGGCTATATTATGAGTATCGGTATCTCCGCGGCGACGATTGCCTGACGATGTACATACTCAAAAGTCTTGCCTCGGTCTTGCAGCGGCATGACCGGCGGGTACATAATACTTTCGACTGCGCCACGCTGGCGTTGACGGTGGAGAGCGGCAAGCAGGACGGCGAACAGCTTTCTCGGAAGTGGTATAAAATGCCGAAGAAGATCTATGCAAACCGTTATTCGACCGATTGTCTTGCCGGCATATTTGAACGCAGGGCGGAGCAGAACACCGTTGGGCTGGACGATCTCCCCGAATACGCCGGAGAGCGCGCGACGTGGGAGGAATTGCAAAAGCAAAACAGTTTCTTCCAGCGCGATATGACGAGCGTGGACGAGCTTACGGACGAGCAGACGGTCGAATCCTTTTCCGTTCCCGCTCCGCGTGATTCGGCGGATCGCCGGCCCGACCTCGGCTACGATCCCGCCGAGATTTTAAGGAGATAAAAGGCATGAAACGAACTGTGGAAGAAAAATGTCAATACAATAAGTGTCGCAAAGGTTCTTTTTCATCGGGGTATTGTTACGGCGTATCGCTCTATCGAGATTACCCGAAGCACGACGAAGAGGGAAAAATGTTGACACAGGCTCTTGTAAACGTTGCAAAAGTTCGAGCGCGGGAAGGTCAGCAATTCTCCAAAGGCCTGTTGTGCGGTTACCGCGATAAAGCAAATGAACGAAAGGAAAAACTTTCCCTTATTAGCAAACAAGCTCCCCGCAGGGGTGATTATAAACACGGAGATCGCAGATGAATGCAGCATTGCAACCCTATTACGGCAACGATTGTCCGTTCGATAAGCTCTATAAGGTATACAGCGATGGCAGCCATTATATTGCACGCGAGACTGTGTGGGGCAGAAAGCAGCCGCGCCGCATTCGCCGGACGCAGGAGATCGATGGACTTTTCGACGAACTTTATAAAATAGCCATGCAAAGCGTGTTGGACGGCAAAGAAAAGACGACAGCGGAAAAGGTCGAAAAACTCGTCGATTTTCTGCTTACGGGATTAGAAGATCATTATCCGTATTATCCCGATTTGGAAGGATATGTTCGCGAAAACGTCGAGCGGAAGCTGCGGAACGCATGGAAGCGTGAAAAGCGATTCCGCCGTAAAGCGTATTTGAATCGCTGGAATTATTTTGTGACATTCACCTATAACGGCAAAAAGCATACAGAAGAGACCTTCCGTAAAAAGCTGCGCAAGTGTCTTTCAAACTTGCACACGCGGCGCGGCTGGCTCTTTATGGGCGTGCCGGAACGTGGCGAAAAGAACGGCCGACTGCATTTCCATTTCCTCGTTTATGTCCCCGACGAGGAAATGGTCGGCGCGATCCTGTTCGGTCACGAAGAGATCAAAAAACAATGCGCCTTTATTGAGACCATTCAAAAGGAGATCGGAAAGCCCAAACGCGTGATGGAAC
>CALVHT010000130.1 GCA_944328645.1 uncultured Clostridia bacterium | reverse complement strand
TGCAGGTCCCGTCAAATTCGCAGTGGAAACGGCGACGTGATCGAAGGGGCCTCCATTCCTTCAAGAACGTCGCAGGTGTTTTGAAGAACAGGAGAAGAGAGCATGACGATGATTCTGAATTCCCCGTTGCCGGCTCCGGAGGAGTTGAAACGGGCATACCCGCTAACGGAGGAGTTGCGTGCGTTGAAACAACGCCGCGACCAAGAGATCCGCGACGTATTTACCGGAAAAAACGAAAAATTTATTGTTTTGGTCGGGCCGTGTTCGGCAGATAATGAAGACTCCGTGTGCGAATATGTTTCGCGTTTGGGAAAGCTGAAAGAGGAGCTGTCAGACAAATTGTTGCTGATACCGCGCATCTATACAAATAAACCGCGAACGACCGGGGAAGGGTACAAGGGAATGCTGCATCAACCCAGTCCAGACAAGGCGCCCGATTTATTGCACGGTATCATTGCAATCCGAAAGATGCATATTCGTGCCATGCAGGAGAGCGGTTTGACGTCCGCAGACGAGATGCTGTATCCGGAAAATCGAAGTTATTTGGACGATCTTCTTTCTTACGAAGCGGTTGGGGCGCGCTCGGTTGAAAATCAGCAGCATCGTTTGACGGCGAGCAGTATGGATATCCCTGTCGGTATGAAAAATCCGACCAGCGGCGATTTTTCGGTGATGCTCAATTCGGTGCAGGCCGCGCAGTCAGGCCATCGTTTTCTGTATCGCGGGTGCGACGTTTCTACTTGCGGCAACGACCTTGCGCACGTTATTTTGCGGGGAGGCGTAGACAAATACGGCACATGCATTCCGAACTATCATTACGAGGATCTGGTTCGGTTGAGCGAAATGTATCAAAAGCGTGATTTGAAAAATCCGGCAGCCATAATTGACGTCAATCATTCCAACTCCAATAAAAAATTTAAGGAACAGATCCGCATTGCCGGCGAAGTTTTGCACAGCCGGAAATACAATACCGATTTAAAAAAACTGATTAAAGGATTTATGATCGAAAGCTACCTGGTGGAAGGAAATCAGCCAATCTGTGCCGACCGCGTGTACGGAAAATCCATAACCGATCCCTGCTTGGGGTGGGAGGATACAAGAGACCTGTTGTACACGATCGCCGAGCAATGCTGACAGACCGTTCCATCGGGAAGCTGTAGTTAAAAAAATCCGAAAGGATCGCGCACGATAATTGCAGTTGTGCGAGTTCGCAATGCTCAAAACGAACCTCCACCGGCTTTTCGCCTTTGCCGGTGGAGGTTCGTTTTGATTTCATCTTTGCGAATGCTTGCTGGCGTATGTATGGCCGCATGTAGACAGACCGGGTTGTCTCGGATGCGCGGCGGTTGTTTGTATTCGGGAATTTCGGATATTCTTCAAGCATGAAGTGCTCTCGCATAGATCTTTCGGATTCTGATTTGGGAACTCGATTGATTGATCATGGAACGTTGGTTCGGAGCGCAGCGTTTTGGCAGATCCGTCTTGTGGGCTTGTGTTTTGGATTGTTCATCGGCAGGGCTTTTTAATCCATTGTTTATTCGTGGGCGTTATGATAAAAACCGGGGATCCGAAATTTTCGGATCCCCGGTGCTTTACCGATATATGACAGGTAGATTACTCTCTTTCTGCCAATTTTTTGTAACCTTCGTAGCGAGCCTTGCTTTCTTCTTCATTTTCCTGGAAAAGTTTTTCGGCTGCTTCCGGCTGAGTCTTTTTCAATGAAGAATAACGCGTTTCGCCTAAAATGAATTCCTGGTAATCGCCCGTCGGCTCCTTGCTGTCCAGCGTGAAGGGGTTTTTGCCCTCTTCTGCCAAGGCCGGATTATAACGATACAGTTGCCAGTATCCGCAATCGACCGCGCGTTTTTCTTCCTCTTGGCTCTTGCTCATGTTGATGCCGTGGTTGATGCAGGGCGCATAAGCGATGATCAGGGAAGGTCCTTCGTATTTTTCGGCTTCGATCAGCGCGTTCAGGAACTGTTGTTTATTGGAACCCATGGACACTTGGGCAACATATACGTAACCGTAGCTCATTGCCATCATGCCGAGGTCTTTCTTTTTGACGCGTTTTCCGGAGGAGGCGAATTTTGCCACAGAGCCGGTGGGGGTTGACTTGGATGCCTGTCCGCCCGTATTGGAGTATACCTCCGTGTCCAAAACAAGGACGTTGACGTTTTCGTTCTGAGCCAAAACGTGATCCAATCCGCCGTAGCCGATATCATAAGCCCAACCGTCACCGCCAAAGATCCAAATGGATTTCTTGACGAGGCAATCTTTGGCTTTGAGTACTTCCGTGCACAGCGCATCGCAATCACAGCCGCAGTCGGCACAGCCTTCGCATGCCTTCAAGAGTTTTTCAGCCGCGATTTTGCTGCCTTCCGCGTCTTCCATATTTGCGAGCCATTCTTCGCAAGCTGCCTTGCCTTCCGCATAATCCGCCCATTTTTCTTCGAGAGCTTTCACCTCCGAAGCGAGTTTTGCGCGGCGTGCCTTGTAGGCGAGATGGATGCCGAAGCCAAATTCGGCATTGTCTTCGAACAAGCTGTTTGCCCAAGCGGGACCATGGCCGTCCTTGTTGACCGTGTAGGGGCAAGTCGGAGAGGAGCCGCCATAAATGGAGGAGCAGCCCGTCGCATTGGCGACGATCATGCGATCGCCGAACATCTGCGTGACGACCTTGACATAAGGGGTCTCACCGCAACCGGCGCATGCGCCCGAGAACTCGAACAGCGGCTGGTTGAATTGGCTGCCTTTCACGGTCGTGCGTTTAATGGAAGAGGTATCTGCCTGTTTGACTTCTTGAGCAAATTCCCAGTTCTTTGCGTCGGCGTCGACCACGTCTTCCAACGGGACCATGACGAGAGCCTTGTTGCCTTTCATGCCGGGGCAAACGTTTGCACAGACGCCGCAACCCATGCAATCCAGCGGCGAAACCTGCATGCGGAACTGTGTTCCTTTCAAACCGGTCGTCGGCTTGGTCACAAAAGTTGCAGGCTTTTCGGTCGCATCGTCGATGACGGCAGGGCGGATGCAGGCATGCGGGCACACAAAAGAGCACTGGTTGCATTGGATGCAGTTTTCCGGCAACCATTTCGGCACCTTGACCGCAACGCCGCGTTTTTCGAACTTGGTCGTGCCGGTCGGAACGGAACCGTCTGCATTGAACGCCGAAGTCGGCAATTTGTCACCCTCGAGCACGAGGATGGGATGAACAACGTTTTTAAAGTACTCGTTGTCAGCAACGGCAACCATCGGAGCGCCGTCTGTTGCCGTAGCCCAGCTATCCGGGTAAGCGACCTCTTGCAGACCGCTCTTTGCGGAATCGATCGCCGCGTAGTTCATGTTGACGACCGCGTCGCCCTTACGGGAGAACTTTTTGTAAACCGCTTTTTTCATGTAATCGGATGCTTGCTCGTAGGGCATGATCGAGTCGTTGATGAAGAAGAACGCCGACTGCATGATCGTGCTGGTTTTTCCGTTGAGACCGATGTCCGAGGCGATCTTGATTGCGTCGATGTTGTAGAACTTCAAATGCTTTTTCGCGATTTGTTGTTTGACTTTGGCGGGCAGATTTTTCTCCAGCTCTTCCATGGTTGTCCACTGGGAGTTGAGCAAGAATTTGCCG
>CALVHT010000129.1 GCA_944328645.1 uncultured Clostridia bacterium | reverse complement strand
AGTTTGGACAAGGCGGTGACCGAGGACGAGCTGGACGCCTTTTTCACGCGCATTGCAAAGGTGCGCCAAGACGTCGGCTATACCGTCGAGTATAAATTTGACGGCCTGACCATGTGTCTCACCTATGAAAACGGGCGTTTCGTGCGTGCCACGACGCGCGGAAACGGTGCGGAGGGCGAAGATGTGACGGCGCAGGTCCTCACGATCAAGAGTTATCCGCTTACCGTCGATTACCCGGGCACGCTCGAGGTCAAGGGAGAGGCGATCATTCGCTTATCCGTTTTGGACGCGTACAATCGGACGGCGACGGAACCGCTGAAAAACGCGCGGAACGCTGCGGCAGGAGCGATTCGCAATCTCGATCCCGCCGTTACGGCGGCACGCAAGCCGGAGATCTTGTTTTATGACGTGAATTATCTCTCCGACGGAGGCGTTTCGTCGCAGACGGAGGCGATCGAATTTTTGCGGCGGCATGGGTTTAAAACCTTTCCCCACACATGGCTGTGCAAGACTCCCCAGGAAGTCAAGGACGCCGTGGCGGCGATCGACGTGCAGCGCAAAGATCTGGACGTTTTGACGGACGGCGCGGTGATCAAAGTCAACGATTTTTCGCTTCGCGAGCAGTTGGGGTATACGGATAAGTTCCCGCGCTGGGCGATCGCGTTTAAATTTGAAGCGGAGGAGGCGGTTACGACCGTCCGAAAGGTCGTTTGGCAGGTGGGGCGGACGGGTAAACTGACCCCCCTGGCGGAGGTGGACCCGGTAGAACTTGCAGGCGCGACCGTCCGCAAGGCGACTTTGAACAATTTGGGAGATATTCGCCGCAAAGACGTGCGCATCGGCAGCAAAGTTTTGATTCGGCGCAGCAACGAGGTGATCCCCGAAATTTTGGGCGCGTACGAGCATACGGGCGTCAGCGCGGCGATCCCTCGCCCGGACATCTGTCCGTATTGCGGGGTCGTGCTGGTCGAAGAAGGGGCAAATTTATTTTGTCCGAATGCAAAATGCCGGCCGCGCGTTGCGGCACAGCTGGCCAATTTTGCCAGCAAGGGCGCCATGGACATCGAGGGTTTTTCGGAGATGACGGCGTACCAGCTCATCGACGTGTTGGGCGTTTCACATTGTTCGGACCTGTTCCAACTGGATGCGGCGGCGCTCGCGCGGTTAGACGGATTCGGCGAAAAGAAGATCCGCAATCTGCTCTCCGCCATTGAAGCGGCCAAACAGGTGCCGTTAGATCGTTTTTTGTTTGCGCTGGGCATCGGGGGGATCGGCAAGGTTGCCTCCAAGGATCTGGCGGCGCGGTTCGGCAGTTGGGAGGCCGTAGCCGCGGCGACGCACGAACAGCTTCTCGAAATGGAAAACATCGGCGAAAAGACGGCGGCGAACATTGTCGGGTGGTTTGCGGATGCGGAAAATCGTGCGGAGTTGGAGCGCCTTCTTGCGGCAGGCGTGCGTCCTTATCGAAAAGAAGCCGCGGGCGGCGGGCCGATGACGGGCGAAAACGTGGTGCTGACGGGCACCCTTGCCCGTTTCAAACGCAGCGATGCGCAGCAAAAGATCGAGATGATGGGCGGCGCCTGCCAAAGTGCGGTCACGTCCAAGACCACGCTGGTGATCGCGGGCGAGAATGCGGGGAGCAAGTTGGATAAGGCGCGGGCGCTGGGCGTACGCGTCATTGACGAAACAGAATTCGTAAAAATTCTCGAGGAGCAAGGAATCGAGACAAAATAGCTTGTAATTTTGTGCGATTTCTGCTATAATATTGCGCGACAAAGGGGGAAGCGGACGATTTTCGGAGGGAGGCCCGTTCGGTTCGGCACAGGCTTTTCCGCTTTTCAGCAAGCCGGGGAGGAAAAAGCGCATGTACAGCATGACCGGTTACGGCAAAGGCGAATACAAGCAGGGCGGCGTAGAGCTGTCCGTCGAGATCAAAACGGTGAACAACCGCTATTTAGACGTCTCCGTCAAAAGTCCGAAGAGCTTGAACGGGTACGAAGAGATCGTTCGTTCGACCGTCCGCGAAAAATTGACGCGCGGCCATGCCGATCTGTTTATCAATTTGGTCGATAAACGCGAAAAGGCAAAACAACTCTATGTAGACGAAAATGCGGCGGCCGGCTATTATGCCGCGGCCCAACGGATCAAAGCGCTGTATCCGGCGTTGGCGAATGATTTTACCGTCACTGCGTTGATGCGCAGTCCCGACGTCGTGCGGACGGAAGAATGCGCGGGGGAGGACGAGGAATTGCTGACCGGCCTGCGCGTGGCGCTGGCGGCGGCATTGGAAAGGCTGAATGCCATGCGTGCGAAAGAGGGGCAAAAGTTGGCGGCAGACATGCTTTCGCGCATGGATGCAGTGGAGCGATTGGTGCAAAAGATCTCCGAACGTGCGCCGGCGGTGGCGGAAAATTACCGCGAACGGATGCGCGAACGCATTCGCGAAGTTTTGGCGGGTGTCGAGTATGATGAAGCGCGCCTTCTGACGGAAGCGGCGGTCTTTGCAGACAAATCCAACATTGACGAGGAGCTGACCCGTCTGCGCTCGCACATCGCGCAATTCCGCGCCATTTGCGGCGAAGAACGGGTGGGGCGCAAGCTGGATTTCCTCATCCAGGAATTTAACCGCGAGGCGAACACGATCTGCTCCAAGAGCAACGATCTGATCGTCACGAATGCGGGGCTTGCGCTGAAAAATGAGATCGAAAAGATTCGCGAACAGGTGCAAAACGTCGAGTGACGCGCACCGAAGCAAGAGGAATACATCTCGCAGGAGGTAAGGATATGATTAACGAACCGGTAGTGGACAAATTGGTGGAGAAGCTCGGCTCGCCCGACCATCCCGCATCGCGCTATGCGCTGTGCGTGGTCGTCGCCAAGCGCGCTCGGCAGATCATCGACCAGGAGCAGAGCCAGGGCCTGCACGAGCTGCCCGGCAACGTCAAGGAGATTGCGCTTGCCTGTCAGGAAATTGTTTCCGGCAAGCTGACAATGACCAAAGACTGACGTTTTTGCCCGCCGACGGCGGGCGCGAAAGTTTCGCCGGCGGCATCTGTGACCGGCGGATCAACGGCACACAGAATTTGCTCCGAAACCGATCGGGGCATTCTGTTTTTTTACGGGAGTACGAGGCGGGAGAAAACCATGACCGCAGAGGTGATCGTAGACATCGCGCACAGCGAAGTGGATAAAATATTCGAATATGCCGCGATCGACGGGGTGCATGCGGGCAGCCGCGTGCGCGTTCCTTTCGGGAACCGCACGGTCGACGGATACGTGATGCGTTTGAAAGAGGGGAGCGAGTATGATCCGTCCAAGCTCAAACCCATCGCGGGCGTGGTGGACGATGCGCTGACCCCCGAGTGCCTCGCACTGGCGCACGCCCTCAGCGCGCGCTATCATTGTCCCATGGCGCTTACGTTGCGGCTGTTTTTGCCCGCGGAAATGCGCAAGGGCGCCGTACGCGAGCTGTACTGCAATGTGGCAGTTGCGACGGGGGCGGACGTCTGCCTGCCGCCGCGCGCCAAGGCGCAGGCGGCGGCGCTCTGCTTTTTGCAGGAGCAGGGCCGCGTTCCCGTTCCGCGCCTTTGCGATCAATTCGGGCGAAGCGCGGTCAACGCGCTGATCGAGCGGGGCGCCGTCCGGGTAGAAAAAGAACGCGTCAGCCGTTCGCCCT
>CALVHT010000128.1 GCA_944328645.1 uncultured Clostridia bacterium | reverse complement strand
TTGCGGAAAGCGGCAGCGCGACGCTGGTAAATAACGGCGGCACCATCGAGGAAATTGTGACCGAGGACGGGGCATCGATCGTCCAACCGATTATGACAGCGGAAAATCTGATCGCTGCTTTTCAAAAAGACGGGGAGATTTTTGTCGGGGCCGATATGGAAGTAGCCCAAACGCTTGAAGTTCCGGCTGGTGTAACCCTAAGCATTGATCTTGGCGGTCATACGCTTACGGTTTCTAAAAGCAGCGCAATCCTCAATAACGGGACCATTTCGGTATTGGAAAACGGAAATATTTTGGGGGGAACGAGTACAGGGATTCGGAATAACGGAACAATCGGAACGCTGAACGTGAATGTGACGGCAATCGGCAGTCTTTGTTCCGGGGCAATTTACAACACCGGCGTTATTGAAGAAATTGTTGGAGGTCGATATTTGGGTCACCCGAATGGGCTTCTTGGAGAATTGAGGGCTCAGGGCTATGCTCTGTACAATGGAAGCACCGGGGTCGTAAAACTAATTTCCGACGGCTATTTTCAAGGAGGAGGAAGTGCGTTTATAAATTACAACCAAAATGGTATTTTAAGCGTAACAGGCGGTTTCTTTGATTGTCCGTACATTGATGAGACGGGGGCCTCTGCCTGTGGGTCAGACGCAACATTGAAAAATCTTTACAACCAAAACGCGCCGATTAGCATCACAGGCGGAACATGGTTTAACGCGTTGGGGTTATATTCAAGTGCCACTTCGGCGCTGAAAGGTGCGCTTGACTCCGGATATGCGTTTGTGCAGGGGGATTGCTGTGAAATGGTTAGCTTTAAAACTTACAATTCGGAAGGAAGGATTTGGGAGTATAGTGAAAGCGGCCCGGTATATTATTATTACAATGTGGCATAAAACGATAAAATGTTAACCTTTCGGGAGCAGAAATAAAAGAAGTGAGGAGGAATGCAATGAAGAAGAAGATTTTGCTGACGTCGATCATGACGATTGTAATGTGTGCAAGCCTGATCGTGGGCGCGACGATGGCGCTGTTTACGAGCGAGTCCAAAGTCAATATTGCGATCACGAGCGGGAAAGTCAGCGTAGAAGCGAGCGTGAAGAGCTTGACGACGTATTCGAAAGATGTGTTGCAGGCGAGCGGAACGTTTGAAAACGGAGGGACTGCAACGCAGAACGGAGCGGAAGTAACGTTGGAGAAGATGACGCCGATGGACAAAGCGGTGTTGGAGATCGACGTGACGAGCGAGACGAACGTGGCGTACCAGCAGCGGATCAAACTGAGCGCGAGCGGAGACGCGGAGCTGTACGGTCAGCTGTTGATCGGTTACAGCACGGACGGAACAAACTATACATATTACGGCAGTCTGGTGACGGCGTGGGAAGGAAAGAGCGCGGTGAGCGCGGCGACGACGGAGACGGTGTACGTGTTGATCGAATTGCCGGAATATGCGGGGAACAGCGCGCAGGATAAGAGCTGCGCGGTGACGCTGGCAGTAGAAGCGGTGCAGGGGAATGCGGTGACGACGGATGAATCGGCGGCGTCGCAGATACACTTTGTGACGGAGACAGACAAAGTCAGCGAAACCGTAGCCGCGATGGAAAACGGCGAGACGCTCGTTTTGGGCGGCAGCGCGGCGACGTGGGAAAATGCGAGCGTGGCGATCGAATACAGTGATGCGAAAACGATCTACGTGCGCGGATATAAGATCGGAACATTGTCGATCAATGCGCCGCAAGGCACAGTCTATCTGTACAACGACGTAGGCACGCTGGGTCCGGTCATCGTGGCGGGCGATTCGCTGCATGTGTACGGAAATGTCGGCACGGTCCAAGTGACGAACGGTCATGTGGTCGTGGAAGCGGGCGCGGCGGTGGAAGCGTTGCGCGTGGCGGCAACGGAAGATGCGGCGGTCACGATCACGGTGCAAGCGGGCGCGACGATCGCCAAATTGATCGCGGAAAGCGGCAGCGCGACGCTGGTCAATAACGGCACGATTACAGACATCGACGTTCAGGAAAACGCCGATCTGATCAACAAAAACATTCCCGATGCACAGTCTCTGCGACAGGCGCTCAGCGGCGGCGGACAAATCTATTTAACGGCCGACATCGTGACCGATCAGGTTTTGTATGTTCCGGAAGGCAAGACCGTGACGCTGTATTTGCAGGGATATGACATTCAGGGCACGAATGCGGGCTTCCTCATCGAAAACCATGGGACCATGACCATTATCGGAGACGAAACGTCTTGCGTCTATACGACGGAAGTCAGCGCGCAGGGCCGCCATGCCCTCGTCAATTACGGAACGATGACCGTCAAGGGCGGCGTGTATGGCGACAAAAATACAGACCGGACGGACGCGAATGACGTACAGCGCGGCAACGCCGTGCGCAATTTTGGTACGATGGTCATTGAAGACGGCATCTTTACCTGTTGCGATAACTATGTAAACGGCGGGTATGCCTATGCGATCGCAAACGGCGACACGGATACGCCGGATGCCGTTTTGACGATTCAGAATGCGACCGTTTACGGGAACATGAACGGCGTTTTGGCGGCGGACGGCGGCAAATTGATCGTCAACGGCGGGACCTACACGCTCGGGAATGGCGAGGCAAGCACTTGTTACCGCATGGCATATACTTCCGATTACGGCGTCATTGAAATCAACGACGGCACGTTTACGCGGAACGTGGATAACAATTATGCGTTTTTCGGTGCATTCTATGCACACAGCGAAGAATATCAAAGCATTATCATCAACGGCGGCACGTTTACCGATTCCATCCAAGGCACGATCAAGGTAGACGGTTCGGGCAAAGCAGATGATCCGTACGGCGGGTATTACGGCGGTTTGGTAGTCATCAATAGCGGCAATTTCAGCGGGGCCATCCAAGGCACGAACGTTTCGGATAATCGCAACAAATGAACCGAAGATTTGTGCCCGTGAGGTTCGCGGATCGATAAAATTCATTTCGTTCAAGGGGCGGGAAACGGCAGTTTCCCGCCTGCTTTTTGCGCGTTTTTGCCGCGGCGCCCGGCGCCGATCGCCGCGGTGACAGGCATAATCCCCCACCGTTCGACATAAAATGTAACATCGCCGAAAAAAGGGGGAATGTTACAGCGTGTGGGAGTATATGGAACGGCGGGCAATGCTGTGCGCCGAATACATTGTACAGACGGGCGCGACCGTGCGCGAATGCGCGACGATCTTGGGGATCAGTAAATCTACCGTCCACAAAGACGTGACCGAACGACTGCGAGAAATCGATCCCGGTTTGCATCGACGCGTTCGCAAAATTTTGGAGAAGAATTTGGCAGAACGGCATATTCGAGGCGGGGACGCGACGCGGCGCAAATACAGCGCCTGCAAAAAGCGTTGTTTTGACGAAAAAACATCGCATTGATCGAGGGGGCAAAGCCGAAAACTGCACCAACAATTCAAAAACAGATCCGATTTTCAACGGATCTGTTTTTTTAATAATCAATTACGCCATAAAAGTTTAGAATATTAACAAAAAATTCTATAATTATTGATAAAGAAGTTTAAAATTGATAAATAAATAGAAAAAAAAGGACATTTTCTTTATTGGATTCAATGCTATAATACAAGCAAGAAACAAGTTGCCGAAAACAAAAAACGTCGGCAACGGCAGGAGGAAGGGGGGAAATCATGCAAAGGTTTGTTGCGGTTCTATTGGTTGTGATGATGCTTCTTACGATGGCAGTCACGTGGAGCGGCTGTTCCGAAGT
>CALVHT010000127.1 GCA_944328645.1 uncultured Clostridia bacterium | reverse complement strand
TCGCCGGCTGTTCCTCGTCCGAAAATGTTCAGACCTTGCGCGTATACAACTGGGAAGATTATATCAGCACGTCGGACGATGAAGGCGAAAGCATTGACTTGATCGCGAAATTTGAAGAGGAAAACCCCGGCGTCCGCGTGGAGTACTCCACTTTCGGGACCAACGAAAACATGTACAACGAACTGAAAATCGGCGGAGGCGGTTATGACTTGGTCTGTCCGTCCGATTATATGATCATGAAGATGATCGCGGAGGACATGTGTGAGCCGTTTACGGAAGAATTCCTACAGGAAAGCCACTATGCACAGTACGCGTCTCCCTATATCCGCGAACTATTTGATCGAAACTATGCCGAAGTCAACGGTGAAAAACGCTATTGGTCCGAATATTCTGTACCCTACATGTGGGGTACGATGGGATACGTTTATAATCCGGAACTCGTCGATCCCCACGACATGGAAAGCTGGGCCGGAATTTGGAAAGAAGCGAATGCCGGCAAATCGACCATCAAAGACAGCGTACGCGATTCTTACTTTTTGGGCGTCGCCTACGTCTACCGAGAGGAACTCGCCGCATTGGCGCAACAATACGGCGTCACTGACCTTTCCTCCGAAAACTATACCGAATACAATGACCAATTGACCGAGATCATGAACCGTACGGACGAACAGACTTTGGACGCCGTCAAAGACGCCCTGCTTACCTTGAAAGAAAATTTGTACGGATTTGAAGTGGACAGCGGGAAACAGGACATCGTGACCGGAAAAATCTCCATCAACTTCGCCTGGAGCGGCGATGCGGTCACTGCCATGAACGATGCCGAACCGCAACTTGACGAGGAGACAGGCGAACTCAAGCAAGGTGTTTATTTAAATTACGCAGTCCCCGAGGAGTGCTCCAACATTTGGTTCGACGGATGGGTCATGCCCAAGGGCGCAAACGTGGAATTGGCCCAAAAGTTTATCGATTTTCTTTCCGATCCGGAAAATGCCGTCGCCAATATGAATTTCATCGGATATACCAGCGCCATCGCCGGCGACGCCGTGTTTGATGAGATGCTCGACTGGTATGACGAATCGGAAGACGCCGATCCCGACGATTTGGTCGCGTACGACTTGAACTACTTCTTTGCCGGAACCGGCGAAGACGAAAACCGCGATTATACCATTTATGTGACGCAAGAAAATGTGAATCGCCAAATTTCCGCACAATATCCAAACGAGGCGATCGTCGCGCGCAGCGCCGTCATGCGTTTCTTCGATGACGAAACAAACGCAGCCGTCAACGAACTTTGGTAAGAAGTCAAAGGTTTACCCATCCCTGGCTGGGCATACCTGGTGATCGCCGTAATTGCGGCCGGGATCCTGTTGATCGCAACCCCCTTTCTCTACAAAGGAAAACGTTCCGAACATAAACCGAAAAAGGGTTACCGGCGCGTTTCGGGACAAAATTGAGCCAAACGCCGTAAACGATTCCGTGCGAACGAAACGATCGGGAGTGTAATTTTTTATGAAAGAACTTGTCATCATCGGCCAAGGTCCGGCCGGGATCTCTGCCGCCCTCTACGCGATCCGCGGCGGCGCGTCGGTCACCATCGTGGCTAAAGACAGCGGCGCACTGGCCAAAGCGGAAATGATCCAAAACTACTACGGATTTGAAAACGGCGTTTCCGGCAAAGAACTTGTCGATCAAGGAATTCGCCAAGCAAAAAATTTGGGCGTACGCTTTGCGGATGCCGAACTGTTTGGTATTGAATTTGGAGCAAACGGATTTGAGGTCAAAACGTCTGTCTCGACGCTTGAGGCGGGTGCGGTCGTCATTGCCTGCGGCATATCCCGCAACGTACCGCCCATCGAAAATATCCAAACGTATGAGGGCCGTGGCGTAAGCTACTGCGCCATTTGCGATGCTTTTTTCTTCCGCGGAAAAAAAGTTGCCGTCGTCGGCAGCGGCGCTTATGCCGCCAACGAATACGGCGTTTTAAAAAATGTGATCCAAGACGTCACTGTCTTGACCAATGGAGAAAAGGCCGGCTTCGATCCGGCAATCCCCCATCGCGATTCCAAAATACTGCGACTGGAAGGGGCGGAAACATTGCAACAGATCGTTTTTTCTGACGGATCGTACGAACAGTACGACGGATTGTTCGTTGCCTGCGGCTCCGCCGGTGCCTTTGAGCTTTCCAGGAAACTCGGGCTGGAGACCGCCAACAACAAGATTGTCACCGATGAAAAACGCGCAACGAATATTCCGGGCATTTATGCCGCTGGCGATTGCGTTGCCGGGCTGCAACAGATCGCCAAAGCCGTGTACGACGGCATGATCGCCGGAACGGAAGCTCTAAAATTTTTAAAGGCACACACCTAATACTCCTTCTATACAAAGAAGCGCACCGCCGGACCCTCCGCGGTGCGCTTCTTTGTGTTTATATGTAACATAGTATTCTATATGGAATCAATTAAATCAGCAAATCACCTTTGATTCTCGTTTTCGGGGAGGAAAATCTAAAAATTTTCTTTTGCCGTCGCAGCGCTCTCGGCTCCGCTACTTCGCCCCCTTCAGCAACACCTCTGCACGTACAATATCCGCTTCCTCGGCCTCCCGTATCGAACGATATGGAAATTCGATCCCGAGCGCTTGATATTTCTCCTCGCACAATTTGCGAAAAGGCAAAAAATGAATTTTCTCTTCCGGAAAAAAGCTGCGCACCAATCGGGCAAGCTCATGCAGACTTTCCTCCTCGTCATTGACGCCGGGAACTAACACATTGGTGATCCGCGGCGTTTTGTTCTGACGGACACATTCCTCAAAAAATCGACGATACGCTGTCAGGTCTTTCGTCTGCTGATTTTTTATATCACAAACAAGATCCCCCGCCGCGATCAACTCCGGATCCGCAATATGACCGTTCGTCTCAAAACAGACGCGGATCCCCTCTGTGCGTAAAGAGTTTGCCAGAGCGAGCGAAAATTCCTTTTGCAAAAAAGGCTCGCCGCCCGATAAGGTGACTCCGCCGCGCCGAAAATAGCCGCGATACCGCCGAAGACGCTCAATCAACCCATCTACGTCAGACAAAGTACCTTCCTTATACAGCGTTTCCGGATTATGGCAAAAGGGACATCGCAAATTACAGCCGCTAAAAAAGACAACACACCGCAGACCCGGGCCGTCGACGCCGGAACCGCAGTAGACGGAGTCGATCCGCCCGAGACAACCGCGCTCCGTCATACCCGACCGTGATACGTGCGTTTCAGCACTTCCAGTTGGTGCGCGCGAGAAAGTTTATGAAAGTTAACGGCATATCCGGAAACACGAATGGTCACGTTGGGATATAATTCAGGATGTTCCATCGCCGCCACCAATTTTTCCCGGTCAAACACATTGACATTGAGATGATGCGCTCCCTGGCCAAAGTAGCCGTCCAACAAATCCGTCAAATTTTCGGCACGATCTTCGCGGGTTTCCCCGAGCGCAGAGGGCACAATCGAAAATGTATTGGATATTCCGTCGCGGCAATATTCGTACGGAATTTTGGCGACAGAATTGAGCGAAGCCAGCGCGCCGTTCCTGTCACGATTGTGCATGGGATTGGCCCCGGGCGCAAACGGTTCTCCCGCCGCCCTGCCGTCCGGCGTAGCGCCCGTCTTTTTGCCATAGACGACATTCGAGGTTATCGTCAAAACCGAAAGCGTGTGTACCGCCCCGCGATATGCCGGCGTTTTTTTCAATTCCTCGGAAAATTCGCGCACCAGAT
>CALVHT010000126.1 GCA_944328645.1 uncultured Clostridia bacterium | reverse complement strand
ATCCAAACGCTTTAGCTGTAATTCCAAAGTCGCGCTGTTTTGATTATCGGTCGTAACGACCAACTCGGCATACAATTTCGAAGAACGTTGATAGATCCGAATCCCTTCCTCCTCCCCAAAAGCACGCAACGCATCACGCTTCAGAAAATATAAATCGGTATCCTCATATTTTATCATGCCGAATCGACCCCGCCCTCCTATCATTGATAATATTATAAATCAGATCCGACCGCTTTGTCAATATTTCAAAAAAGTTTTCGAAAATTCTTGACAAATTTTTGTTTCTGAATATAATTATTAATAAGAATGATTCCTAATAAGAATAAAAGTAAGCAACGCAATACAATTCAAAAAAATTTGGTTCGGAATGCCGTGCAATGCTTAAATCACCCGGACGCCGAGGAGGTCTACGAAGCGGTGCGGCAGCGTCGCCCGCATATCAGCAAGGCAACCGTTTATCGCAATTTGAGTCAGCTTACGGAACAAGGCGAACTAATCCGGATTGACACGGGGCAGGCTGACCGTTTCGACAGTCGGACCATCGCGCACTACCATATGCGTTGCCGCAGTTGCGGAAAAATTTTCGACGCGCCCCTCCCGCCCTTCGAAAGGCTGGAAGATCGCTTGGGGGATACGGGCGGCTTTCTGGTCGAATCCCATTCCATCGAGTTTATCGGGCTGTGCCCCGATTGCAAACAATAAATCATTTGGAGGAAACAAAAATGGCAAAAGAATTAAAAGGCTCAAAGACTGAGGCAAATTTGTTGGCGGCTTTCGCCGGAGAATCGCAGGCGCGCAACAAATATACGTATTATGCAAGCAAAGCGAAAAAGGACGGATTTGTTCAAATCGCAAATCTCTTTGAGGAAACGGCCAACAACGAAAAAGAACATGCAAAAATCTGGTTCAAGTTGCTGCATGGCGGCGATGTCCCTTCGACTGAGGCAAATCTGCTCGATGCCGCTGCCGGCGAAAATTACGAATGGACGGATATGTACGCTACATTTGCCAAAGAAGCCAAAGAAGAAGGGTTTGATCATATCGCATTTTTGTTTGAAAAAGTGGCAGAAATCGAAAAAGAACACGAAAAACGCTATCTTGCACTGCTCGACAACGTTAAAAACGGGTTGGTCTTTTCGCGCGATGAAGAGTGCATTTGGCAATGCTCGAACTGCGGTCATATCGTGATCGGCAAGCAGGCACCCGAGGTCTGCCCTGTCTGTTCGCATCCGCAGGCATATTTCCAACTTAAAGCCGAAAACTATTAAGACGATCCAAAACGAGAAAACAGGCGAACGGTCACCCGAGGTAGGCCCGCTCGCCTGTTTTCTGTGACCGGATCAATCTTATCCAATCCATTGATAGGGAGTTCTATATGAATTTAAAAGCTTTTTACGCCCTCTCGTACGGCGTTTACATCGTATCGACTTGGGACAATGGTAGGCCGACCGGTTGCACCGCCAACTGCGCCGTCCAAATTACCGCCACGCCGGCTACCATGATCGTCAGTATCAATAAAGAAAATTATACCAACCGATGCATTGCGGATTGCGGGCATTTTGCCATCTCGGTTCTATCCGAAAAAAGTGATCCCGCGTTGATCGGTACCTTCGGTTTTCGCAGCGGGAAAGAGTACGACAAGTTTTCTTCTACCGCGTATGACATATGCGATACCCTGCCTGTCTTAAAGGATTGTTGCGCCTATATCGTCTGCCGTGTAATCGACACGATGGATACCCCCACCCATACGGTCTTTTTGGGTGAAGTGATCGGGGCAGATACACGCAACGACCATCCCCCGATGACGTATGCGTATTATCATACGGTCATCAAAGGTAAAACAGCAAAAAATGCACCGACATACATTGCAGAAGATGGCGCTGATTCCGCGGCATCTCGCGCTGTCTGTTCCGTCTGCGGTTATGTCTATGCAGAAAATTTCGACTCCCTGCCCGCCGACTGGGTATGTCCTGTTTGCGGCGCGCAAAAATCGGCTTTCCGGATCGAAAAGCCCTGAAACCCTGTTCGGCATCCTCTTCCGCAAAATCACATATTTCCTGCCCCCCAAGGAACGTTGACGCACATCCGTCAACATCAATCAATCTTGTACCAATGGTCTGCTTTGTCTTTGCGAAAAGTCAAATTCGTTTTTCTGACAAAAACAAATAAATCACAATAATCAATCCGGGCATTCGCCATGCGAATGCCCGGATTATTTCAACAATTTATGCCTCGATTTTTTCGAGAAGTTTTAAATCAATCCCCTTTTCGCCGATCTTGATGATCTCAACCTTGACCGTATCGCCAATGTTCAAGATATCTTCTACCTGACCGATCCGCTTATCGCTCATCTTGGAAATGTGGATCATTCCATCCTTTCCGGGAGCCAGCTCGACAAATGCTCCGACCTTAGACAAGATGCGTACGACCGAACCGATGAACATGTCGCCGACCTCGGGATCCCGTGCAATCGAAAGGATGATCGCCTTTGCTTGCTCAGCATTGTCCGTATTTTCTCCGTACGTTGCGATGCAAACTTTTCCGTCGTCATCGATATCGATTTTGACGCCTGTCTCCTCGATAATCTTGTTTATGACCTTGCCGCCGCTACCGATAACCTCACGGATTTTATCCGGATCAATGTTAAAGGAAATAATCTTCGGCGCATATTTCGATAAATCTTTGCGCGGTTGCGGCAAGACCTCCAGCATCTTATGCAAAATAAATTGACGCCCTTCGTTTGCCTGCGCAATTGCACGCCGCAAAATATCTTCGGAGATGCCTTTGATCTTGATATCCATTTGAATGGCTGTGATCCCTTTTTCTGTTCCGGCAACCTTAAAATCCATATCGCCGAGGAAATCTTCCAATCCCTGAATATCCGTCAAAATCGCAACGCGATCGCTTTCCGCATCTTTGATCAACCCCATTGCACAACCGGCTACCGGAGCTTTGATGGGAACACCCGCATCCATCAATGCCAAGGTGGACCCGCAAACGCTTGCCTGCGATGTCGAACCGTTGGAACTCATAACATCCGAAACCATCCGGATCGCATACGGGAACTCTTCCGCACTCGGAACAACCGGCTCCAATGCCCGTTCCGCCAATGCCCCATGACCGATTTCACGGCGGCCAGGGCTCTTCAAACCCTTTGCTTCTCCGGTGGAATAGCCCGGGAAATTGTATTGGTGCATATAGCGCTTGGAAACCTCGTCATCCAAGCCGTCTAATTTCTGTACCTCGCTCAACGTCCCGAGTGTGCAGGTACTCAGAACCTGCGTCTGCCCTCTGGTAAAGACCGCTGAACCGTGTACACGGGGCAAAATTCCCGCTTCGCACCAAATAGGACGGATCTCTTTCAAAGAACGGCCGTCCGGACGAATGCCTTTGTCCAAAATCTTAGCACGAACCTTTTCTTTGGTCAGATAATATAGCGAATCTTTCATCTCGCGCGTTTTTTCCGGGTATGTTTCCGCGAAATGCGCCAACACATCCGCTTCGACTTCCGCCTGTTTTTCTTCGCGCTTTTGGCGATCGTATTCTTCCAAAGCTGCATCCAATTTTGCAGATGCGTACGCACGCACCGCGGCGTCGATATCTTCCGGAACATGATACAGTTCCATCACGCGTTTGGGCTTTCCGATCTCCTTTTGAATGGTCTCAATAAAGGCGCATTGTTTTTTGATCTCTTCATGTCCGAACAAAATCGCGCCGACCATTTCTTCGTCCGAAATTTCTTTCGCGCCAGCTTCCACCATCATG
>CALVHT010000125.1 GCA_944328645.1 uncultured Clostridia bacterium | reverse complement strand
TATGCGCGATCGCCCTTTTCCGCACAGACCATCGAACGCAGTTTCAACCGATCGTTTAGGGCCATCAACCCACCCGTATAGCCGACAATGATCGAAAACGGCCCGGTGATCAAAAGCGAGGGAAACATGCGGCGCAACAACGTTTCCTGGGCGCGCGCCTCCTCCTTCTTTTCCGAAATCGTCGCCCAAAACGAAGCGGCTATCACCTGAGCCGTTTCTTGCAAAGACAACCCTTGCTTCCGGACCAAATAATCCAAAATATAAGTGATCACCTCGGTATCCGTCTGTAAAGTACAGCGATAGCCGAACATCTCGATATAGCGCCGATTCGCATCATACGAGGAGATCTCTCCGTTGTGCACGACCGAAAAATCCAGCAACCCAAACGGATGCGAGCCGCCCCACCAGCCCGGCGTATTGGTCGGATATCGACCATGGCAGGTCCATGCGTATCCCTCATATTCTTCCAAACGATAAAACCGTCCGATGTCTTCCGGATATCCGACGCCCTTAAAGATCCCCATATCTTTGCCGCTGGAAAAAACATACGCGCCCGCGATCTCAACATTGATTCGATTGACGCATCGTGCGACATATTCTCTTTCGTTCAAATGACTGTTGGCCAATTTGCGCGGAAGAGGCGCCAAAAAATACCGATAGATTAAGGGTTCGTCCGTAATCGTCGAAATTTTCCTCGTCTGAATCTCCGAAGAATAGACGATCTCAAAATGCCGCCCGATAAAAGCCTCGGTTTCCGATTGCGCCGCCGCGCCGCTATAGAACAAATGGAACGCATAAAATTCACGATAATGCGGGTAAATCCCATACCCCGCAAATCCACCGCCCAAACCATTGGAGCGATCGTGCATGACGGCGATCGCCTCGATCATTCCTTCTCCGCTCATGCCCTTGCCGCTGCGATCGATGACGCCTGTCACCGCACACCCCGACGGATTTCTAAACTGTCCTTCCTGCAACATACTCGATTCCTCTTTGATCAAAATCATTTGCTTTTCAAAACAATTTTTATTATAGCGCGCAAGCATTGGAGCGTCAAGCGAGAGACTTAAGGTCGTTCTTTCGCGATTTTTGATACATTCTATAAGCAAAGCCGAGGTTTAATTTTTTCTATAGCAGCCATAAGCATTCCTGAAGAAAGAGCCCCCGCATGCGCGAGAGCCCTTCCTGTCTTATGAGAAAGCGATGTGTAAGCGATCGATGCTACCGTCGAAGCGATTGCTCGCGCGACCTCATTCCTCGTCTTGCAATGCGTCGTAACCCGATTCACCCGTACGTACGCGCACGACGTTTTCTACATCGTAAACAAAAATCTTTCCGTCACCGATATGCCCGGTATACAGCGCTTTACGCGCCGCGGCCACGACCTGTTCAACCGGAACTTTACTGACGACCACTTCGACTTTGACTTTCGGCAAGAGATCCATATCGATCTTGACGCCTCGGTAATATTCGCTGGCGCCTTTCTGCACGCCACACCCGAGAACTTGCGTGACCGTTACGCCTGTCACGCCAATCGCGTTCAGCGCTTGTTTGAGATCTTCAAACTTGGACTGCTTGGTCAAAATCACCACCTTGGTCAGTTTCTCTTTCGTCCGCTCGCCAGGCAGAGCGGCAACGACCGGCGGAATCATTTCTTGTGTCTGTTCCGCCGGAATCCCTTCCGGCGCCAGCATTTCAGCAGCCAGCGGCGCAGCAACAAAATCGGCATAAGCACTGGGCAGACCGTGTTCGTGCTTGTCTAACCCTTCGATCTCTTCCGTGCGAGAAGCACGCAGGCCACAGGTGTGTTTCAATACCTGGAACAGTACGATCATGCATACGATCGTCCAGGCGGAAATACAGGCAATTCCGATGAACTGTACGATCAATTGCGCAAAATTCCCTGTGTAAAAGAGCCCCGTCGAAACAGAGAACAACCCGCAGGCGATCGTACCCCATAACCCATTGCAGCCATGTACGGCGATAGCCCCGACCGGATCGTCAACATGCAGTTTCTTATCAATCAATTCCACCGCAACGACCACGAGAATTCCCGCAACGACGCCGATCCAAAAAGCGCCGATTACATCGACAACCGCACACCCCGCTGTCACGGCTACCAAGCCAGCCAAGGAACCATTCAGCGTCATCGAAACGTCCGGTTTTTTATTGCGAATCCAGGTAAAGATCATCGTTGCGCAAGTTGCGGAAGCCGTCGCAACGGTAGTCACTACAAGGATCTGCGCCAGCTGCGAAATATCTGCCGCTGCGGCCCCGTTGAACCCATACCAACAGAACCAAAGAATAAAAACGCCCAGCGCCCCGATGGTCAGATTGTGCCCGGGGATCGCCCGCACAAAGGCTACTTCTTTGCGTTTGAGCGTCGGCTTGCCGGATTTATCCAGATATTTCCCCCACCGAGGTCCAAGGATGATCGCTCCGATCAGAGACGAAATCCCGCCGACCATATGGATCAAAGAGGATCCCGCAAAATCGATGTATGCCACGTTCCCGAAATAGCCTTCCGTTCCAAACAATGCGCCCGAAAGCCAACCGCCTCCCCAAACCCAGTGCGCCTCGATCGGATAAACGACCGCACTGATGACGACCGAGTAAATGCAATAAGAAAAAAACTTTGTGCGTTCTGCCATCGCACCGGATACGATGGTCGCCGTGGTCGCGCAAAATACTAAGTTGAAAAAGAAAGTGGACCAATCATAATGGGCGAAATCGGTAAATACGCCGAGGTTGGGCAGGCCGATTAATCCGAACAGCGCATCCTCTCCCATCAACAAACCGGCTCCGAGCAATACGAACACGATCGTACCCAAACAGAAATCCATGAGATTTTTCATGATGATGTTTCCCGCGTTTTTGGCGCGCGTGAACCCCGTTTCCACCATGGCAAACCCCGCCTGCATAAACCATACCAATATGGCGCCGATCAAAAACCAAACGCCGGTCGACCCAAAAATATCACTCATACAAATCGATTCTCTCCTTTTCCGAAACTATTCGGGAATTTGTTGCACTTGCTCCTTTATACGCTGAACAAAATATCACCGTAGGTCGGGAACGGCCACGCTTTTTTAGCCGTGTTTTGTTCCATCTCATCCGCATAGGCACGCATCTCCTGCATGGCGGGCAAAAGCCGTTCAGCAAAAAAATGTGCGGATTGTTCTGCCGTTTCAACAGCTTTCGCCTCTGCCAGCAACGTCTCCACGGTCTCTGTTTTGCCAAACAAAGCGGCGTTGTCGGCAGACAATTTTTTTGCGAGGGAAAGTTCCGTTTGCGCCGAAATACCCAAAGCCTGCTTCTGTTCCGCGATGCGGCAAAGATCGCCGATATAACCATTGACCGCCGGGAAAATATCTTTTCTGCCCATCTCGATCATGGTCAGCGCCTCTATGGTGAGTACTTTGACATAGTTTTCCAACATGATCTCCGTGCGCGAGCGAACTTCGCGCTCGGTAAATACCCCCATCCGCTCAAACAACGCGATGTTTTTGGACGCCGCGAAATGCGGCAGTGCCTCCGCCGTGTTCTTTAAGTTCAACAGCCCGCGGCGCTCTGCTTCCGCTTTCCAATCTGCCGTATAGTTGTTTCCATTAAAGATGATCCGTTTGTGAGCCTTGATCGAACGGACAACCAGTTCATGCAACGCCGCGTTGAAATCGGTCGCCGTTTCCAACTCGTCGGCAAATTCGCGCAAGGTATCTGCCACGATCGTGTTGAGGATGATATTCGGGCCGGCGATCGAAAAGGTGGATCCCAGCATGCGGAATTCGAATTTGTTGCCCGTAAACGCAAACGGCGACGTGCGGTTGCGGTCGGTCGTGTCTTTGGGAAGTTCCGGCAGCGTGTCCACCCCCAGCTTCATCACCTGTTTGCCCTTGCCGGCATACTTTCG
>CALVHT010000124.1 GCA_944328645.1 uncultured Clostridia bacterium | reverse complement strand
GGCGCCGATCTGTACGAATCGTACGTGGGTTCGCTCCTCTCGTCGATGGCGCTGGGCGTTGCCGCCGGTTTGGAATTTTTCGGCGCGCTCATCCCGTTGGGCATCGCCGCCATCGGCATCGTCTTTTCGGTGATCGGGACCTTTTTTGTTCGGACCAAAGAGGGCGCTTCGCAAAAAGGCTTGCTGCGCGCCCTGCGCGCGGGGACCTGGTTTTCCGCCGCCGCGACGGCCGCGGCTTCCGCGGTCTTTTTGTGGCTGATCGGCTATCCGATCGTGATCGTTCCGGTCCTCATCGGGCTGGCCGCAGGCGTGCTGATCGGATTTTTTACCGAAGTGTTCACCAGCGCATCTTATCGGCCGACGCAAAAGCTCTCCGAATCGGCGCTCAGCGGCGCCGGTCCGGTCATCATCAACGGCACGGCGCTGGGCATGCTCTCCACGCTCCTGCCCGTGCTGATCATCGCCGCCGCCGTGCTCGGATCCTATTACGTGCTCGGCGGGGGAGAATACGGCATGTTCGGCATCGGCATTGCCGCCGTGGGCATGCTTTCCACCCTGGGGATCACGCTCTCGACGGACGCGTACGGGCCGGTCGCCGACAATGCGGGCGGCATCGCCCAAATGAGTGGAATGGACGAGACCGTGCGCCGCCGCACCGACGCGCTCGACTCGCTCGGCAATACCACGGCCGCCACCGGCAAGGGCTTTGCCATCGGTTCGGCCATGCTCACCGCGCTCGCGCTGCTCTCCTCTTTTTATGTACAGGTGCAGACGCTCGTCGAACAAAACGGACTGGATTTCCGCTTCTCGCTCAACATTACCAATCCCGTCGTGCTGATCGGCGTGTTCGTCGGCGCGATGCTCCCGTTCCTCTTTTCCGCCCTCACCATGTCGGCGGTCGGAAAGAGCGCGCAACAAGTCGTACTCGAGGTGCGGCGCCAGTTTTCGCAGAACAAAGGGATCTTGCTCGGCACCAGCGAGCCGGATTACCGCAGCTGCGTGACCATCTGCACCAAATCCGCACAAAGACAGATGATCTTGCCCGCCGTCATCGCCGTGCTTTCCCCCCTCGCGGCGGGGTTTTTCCTCGGAGCGAACGGCGTCATGGGCCTGCTGCTCGGCTCGTCGGTCACCGGATTTCTGCTCGCCGTGTTCATGAGCAACAGCGGCGGGGCGTGGGACAACGCCAAAAAACACATTGAAGACGGAAATTTCGGCGGCAAGGGCAGCGACGCACACAAGGCCGCCGTCATCGGCGACACCGTGGGCGATCCCTTTAAAGACACCTCCGGCCCCTCCATCAATATTTTGATCAAATTGATCTCCGTGGTCGCGATCGTGTTCGCACAGGTCATTTTAGCAATCGGCCTGCTTTGACAGGCGATCCTGTTTCCTTCTAAATATGCTTCCCGCTCGGCAAAGCCGAGCGGGAAGTTGTTTTTTTCGCTGCAACGCTGCGCCCGAGCGGTCCGCCGGGGCGGCTTCGCGGAAAACTTTCGTATGCTGCGCTTTTCCACAGGCCTGCCTTTGCGCGGTTGCGCGGCGTGTTCGAGATCCTGTTTTGTTGCCTGCGCTGCGCCTTTCTTCCTCGGGTCCGTTCGTCGCTTGCGCGGCTTCCTTCGCGAGCCGCCGATCTTTCTTTCCCCTTCTACGATGCTTTCGACGGCGGCGAAATTTTCCCGCACAAAGACGATCTCCTCCGTTTGGCAGAGCGCGCCGCCGCGAAGATAGGTGAGGGAAAATCGCCTGCCCGGGCGCGCGCACAGCAAAAAGTCACCCAAATCGCAGATGCGGGTCAAGGCGCAGCACCGTGCCCTTGAACCAAAACTTTTTCACGGATCGTTCCTCGCGTGTCCTTGACGCCGAAAGGCGCTGAAATCGTTTTTTATGATACCGTAAAATTCCCTCGGCGGCAATCGATCGCCCGCCGGCCGGCAAAAATTTTTGAAACCCGCGGCAAACAAGCCCGGGCGGCGCCTAAAAGCGCCGCCCGGGCTTGTTTGCGATCCGTATTCGTTTCCGCCGCCGATCAGGAGACCGAGCGGAAATCGCCGGAGGTGAGCCGATATTCGTCGGTTAGCAGCGTTTCGCCCGCGCGCTCGATCTGCATCTGCAACGCGTCGCCGGGTCGCGCAAGCAACAGCAGATCGGAGATCTCGTACGCGCGATCGAGCGGATACTCGGTGCCGCGAATGATCAGCGCGACCAGCCGATCGCCCTCCTGCAGCGCCCATTGTTCCGCCAACGAACCGCCTTCGATCGAATCGACGACGATGTCGGCGCAGATCGATCCGCTGCCGCGGGTCGCATCATAGACATAGCGCGCGTTCTCTTCCGTGACCGTCACGCCCAGCGCGGGCTTGTTCAGACCCGTCGTCGTCGAGATGCCGTCGTTGAAAAAATACAGGATATTTTCCACCGTGCCGCGCACCGTCTGCACGGGGATCGCATAGTTGATGTTTTGCTCCTGGGTGTTGCCCGCGTTGGTAATGCCGATCAGCTCTCCGTTCATGTTGAACAGGCCGCCGCCCGAATTGCCGCCGTAGATCGCCGTATCGATGCGGAGCAGGCGATACGAGCGGGTAATTCCGCCCAACTCCAGATCAATGGTCTCGCTGTCAACGCTGACGATCCCCTGGGTCACGCTGATGCCCTGCCCCTCGGTATTGCCGATGGCGATCGCCGTTTCGCCCACCGAATAGTCCTCCGCCGTGCGTACGGCCTGTACGTCCGGATTGATCGCGCGCACATCTTCCGTTTTGGCGCGCAGCACCGCCAAATCGTTGTTGATCGTTCCGCCCACATACTCACATTCGATCGCATAGACGCCGTAATCGTAGACGAGATAGCCCTGTTCGTCGCGCGAACCCGTCGAAACCGGCGTGCTCTCGCTGCCGTAGAGGTAGCAATAGATCTTGCGGCCGATGTTCGAGCCGTTGTCTTTGTTCGCGTTTTCATTATAAACGACGTGGTAATTGGTGACCAAATAGGTATATTCGTCCTCGATGCGGTATACGACGCCCGAGCCGATACCCAGCGAAATGCCCGTGCTGAAACCGAACATCCCGATCTGCGTGACGGCAAATTCCGAATAGACGGTCACCGAGGAGCGCAAGATCCCCTGCACGATTAGCGCGCTGCTGTCTGTGTTCACGGTCAGATATTTGTCTAAAAATTCCTCGTACGAGATCTCGCCGTATTCGCGGCAATACTTTTCGTATACGTCGTCGATGGTCAGCGCGGAGCCGTCCGCGCCGTTGGTCGCGGTAAACGTCGTCGTACTCCCGTCCGAATAATAGACGGTATAGATGGTATCGGTCCCGTCCGTCCCCGTCTGGCACACCGAAGTGACGTACGGCTCGCCCGCACAGCCGGAAAGCGCGAGCCCCGCCGTCAACAAAAGTGCGAGCAAGGCCGTTGCGCCCCAGCGAACTTTCTTTTTCATTTTTCTGCCTCCCGCCGCCCGTTTGGCGGCCTCGGCGCACAGAGGGCGCCGAATTCGAAACTGGATGGTCTTATTATATCCGGACTTTTTGATTGTTTTTTTCCAAAAAACTGAAAATCTGATGAAAACTCTCTGCGCCGCTTTGCTTTTTCCGCCGTACGGTGTATAATAGAAGGAAATCTTGCAACGAACGGAGGCGCATTTTGAAGATCGGCGGATTACAAAAAACGACCCTGCTTGACTACCCGGGCAAAGTTGCCTGCACCGTGTTTTTGAGCGGATGCAATTTCCGATGCCCGTTTTGCCAAAACGCGGCGCTGCTGGACGGCGGACCGTCTGCCCTTTCGACGGAGCAACTGCTCGCCTTTTTGCGGCGGCGGCAAGGCGTATTCGACGGGGTGTGCGTTTCGGGCGGAGAACCGCTCCTCCACGCCGACCTGCCCGATTTGCTGCAACGGATCAAGGAGTTGGGCTTTTTGGTCAAACTGGACACCAACGGCTCTTTCCCC
>CALVHT010000123.1 GCA_944328645.1 uncultured Clostridia bacterium | reverse complement strand
GAAAGCGTCGTGGGCGAGCAGAGCTATGCGTCGAGCGGTACGTTTACGGCGCAGTTTGACGAACTGACGCCCGAAACGGAGTACCGATTGGAGATCCGCGACGAGGTCGGGCAAATGCACTACACGCAGACCGTACAGACGCTGGCGGTAGACAGCCTGTCGTATGAACTGAAATATATCACGGCCGATCGAGCTTGCCTGTCTTTTAATGGGTCTGAATTGCCCGTGTATGCGCTGGACATATATTTGAACGGAGAAATGCTCGAGACGAAGCTGGAGGCCGGGATAGAGGAACTGCCCGAAACAGATCCGGAAGGTTGGCGGATAGAATTGATCGTAAGCGGTCTGGTCGCGGGAGAAACCAACAATGTCCGGATCCGTGATCCGCAGACGGGTGCCTTGCGGCTGTTCGAAGATTTTGTTGCGCCGTACATCAATGTGGCGGACTTCCGAAAGGAATATATCGAGACGAGGATCGATGCTTATTATCAGATCATGAATCCCAAAGGCGAAGCATATTCGACACAACTTTTGCTGGATGGGGTCGTGGTGGATTCTAAGTCATATACACAATCGGGGGAAATCGTAACGTTTTTTGAGGATTGTCAGGCATATACGGAATATACGGTGCGAATCGTACAGGATCGCGACGGTGTGGTCATATACCAAGAAAATATAAAAACGCTCTCCTTCTTTTGGGATATGGAAGGTCTGTTTATGACGGAAATCGCGCCGGACGGACGTGAAATTCTCCTGATGGAGCGGGTATATTCCGACGGCATCTATATCAATTATTCTCTAATCGACATTTTGCAGGAGACCTCGATGAGTTTGGAGTGCGTTTCAGAAGACGGGTTTACATTGCCGGTGGAGAATATTGGGTTAACCGAAGACTTCAATCAGGTCAATTTGCTGTATAACGAATATGCTTTCACAGGCGTCATTTACGAGCTGCGCCTTTACGACAGCACTGATCCGGCCGCACGGAAACTTTTGGAAACGAGGTATTTACGGATCGCGGACGATCAGCCCGTGCTGGAGCGTCCGGAGTTTGCATTGTCCGTACAAAAGGACGGCACGTTGCTGAATTTAACGATCACGCATACGGGCGGTACGCTGTTGGAAGACGGGAACGAGGGCGCGACATATCAAATCGGAATTGTTCAGGCGGCGACGGAAGAGTTGACGTTCATAGAAAGTACGCAAGATTTTAAGGAGCTGTCTTCGCAGTCTTTCTCGACGGATGTGTCCGAACCCGGGTTGTATCGTGTTGAGTTGTACTTCGGCGATTTGTCGAACAACGGCGGCGCCACAACCCAAGCGTATTGTATTTTTAGCAGAGAAATTACCGTATAAACGGTAAATAATATTGCAGGAGAAATGTATGAAGAAGGAAGGAAGTAAAAACAGCAGAGATGTGGTCAATATTTTGATCAAAGCGCTTTGTTTTGCCGTGGCACTGGCATACTTCGTGTTGTTGATTGCCGGCCGATGGATTTTTCCGGAGGGGAGCAGATTCTATGCGGGCATCAATTTTTTTGATACCGCAGCAGACGGCAATGTCTGGTTGCGGTCGTTGAGTTATCTCATTTTTTTGTTGACGATCTCCTATATCATTCGATTTTTGCTGAAGCAGATAGCGCGACTTTTGTGGCACGGCAAGGCATTGGTTGACCTTCTTTGCAGTTTTATCAAATATATCGCCGTGATCATATTGATTTTCGCGGTATTGCGTGAATGGGGCGTGAATACAACGGCTCTCCTTGCCGGCATCGGAATATTGAGTTTGATCGTCGGTCTCGGCGCGCAGCCGCTGATCGAGGATATCATTGCCGGACTCTTTATTGTATTTGAGCATGTGTTCGATGTGGGCGACATCATTGTTGTAGACGACTTTCGCGGCACGGTCAAGGAGATCGGGATTCGGACTACCCAAATCGAAGATGCGGGCGGAGATATCAAGGTCGTCAACAATTCAGACATTCGTACACTCGTCAATATGACCAGCCAACTTTCGCTGGCAATTTCCGAAGTGGACGTAGAGTACGGCGATTCATTGGAGCGGATCGAAGTCGTCATTAAGGAAAATTTAGAGCTTATGCGCAAAAATATTCCCGACATTGTGGAAGGACCGTTTTATATGGGCGTATCGAAACTGGGCGCGTCGGGCGTTACGCTGCGTTTTACCGCCAAATGCCCCGAAGTACAGAAATTTCAGGTGGAAAGGGACATGAATCGGCAGATCAAACTGTTGTTTGATCAAAACAATATCAATATTCCGTTTACGCAGATCGTCGTGCACGAGCCGATCTCGTTCGAAAACGTTGCGGTGCACAAGGGGAAAGAAGCGCAGGAATTTGTTGACGAGCAGCGCGAGCGTACTCGCGGGCTCGGCGCAGACGAACCGCAAAACTGATCGGTTGTCTTTTGTTCTATCGGATGCGGTTGCACGCAACCGATCGCAGTTTCGCGAAGAACGGGGCAATGCTTTCGTGTGCGGTTTTAACCGATCGCCAAGTATACAATCGTTCCGAGGCGCTCGAATCAGGGCGGCTAAGCATTGGTCCGGCTAAATTTAATAACGCACAGACAAAAAGCATCCATGCGGATGCTTTTTTGTCTTCAAACGAAAGCCAAACGGAATTTTTAAAGGGGAATTTTACAGCTTTGCGCCGCTGGTGTCGCAAGGAATTTTGTTCGGTACGTTTATAGGCAAAAGGCTTTTCAAAATGCTTGCGCCTATCCGACGGCCTGTGATAGTGCGCGCATCGGTCTCGTTCGAACCAATAAACTCGATTTCATGGCCGAATGCTTTGCCTGTCTGTCCGAAAATCGGCGGCGGGCGCCGCTTGTCGGCCGGAAAGGTAGAACTTTTACGCCTTTTTGTCCATCATTCCGCCATAGGAAAGCAAAGGCACAGATGGCGAAAAAGTTTTTTAAAAAGAAGATAAAAAATCGGATTGCTTTGCAATCGTTTTTGCGCTATAATGCATATAAGATACAACAGGAGGAGACTGCCGTGGAAAAAAACAGGGAAAAGATGTTGGATCTGGTATTTTACCAGGTATATCCCCGAAGCTTTTATGATACGAACGGAGATGGGATCGGCGATCTGAACGGTGTGACGGAAAAGTTGGAGTATTTGGCGGATCTCGGGATCAATGCGATCTGGCTGTCGCCCTGCTACAAAAGTCCAAACCATGACAATGGATATGATATTTCGGATTATCGGAACATCATGGACGAATTCGGTACGCTTGCAGATTGGGAACGCATGATAGCTAAGGCACACAGGCTCGGAATAAAGCTCATCATGGATTTGGTGGCAAACCATACTTCAGACGAACATTTTTGGTTTCAAGAAGCGCGGAAATCGCGAGACAATCCCTATCACGACTACTATTATTGGGCGGATCGCCCTTTAAACGATTGGAAAGCGTGTTTTGGCGGTTCTGCGTGGGAGTATAACGAGCCGACCGGGGAGTATTATCTGCATTCTTTTGCGGTTCAGCAGCCGGACCTCAATTGGGATAATCCGCGCGTACGCGCGGAGATGTGCGCAGTGGTGGATTACTGGGTCGAAAAGGGCGTGGATGGGTTCCGGTGCGATGTGCTGGATTATATCTCAAAAGATTTCAAAAGCGGAAAAATGTTTAACGGCCCGCATCTGCACGAGTATATTCGTGAATTGTTTGACCGGGAAAAGACGCGCGATATCTTTACGGTCGGGGAATGTCAGTCCGGGGAAAAGGATATAACGGATATTTGCGGAGCAGATCGGCATGAGTTGACGTGTGTTTTTCAGTTTGAACATTTCGGGGTCGGGCGCGGAGATAAATTTGAGCGGCATGCTTATGCGATAGACGAGATTCGCGATATTTTGGTGAAGTGGCAAAATTTCACAAAAAAGCACGACTTGCTGTATACGCTTTTTACGGACAACCACGACCAAGCGCATTACATTTCGAGATTGGGGAACGACACGGCGCTGCGCTACGAGTGCGCCACAATGTACGCGGCGATGTTTTATTTGCTCAAAGGGATCCCGTTTATT
>CALVHT010000122.1 GCA_944328645.1 uncultured Clostridia bacterium | reverse complement strand
GTTTTTATTTCATCACTCATCGCTTAAGCTTTTCGTTACCCGCGGACTATCCGCGGGTTTTAATATACAAAAAACGGGCGCGGCATAAAGCCGCGCCCGAAACTTTTTCTTTGCGGCGATCCCGAAAACGCCCTTTGCGTTCCGTTTCGCCCCCATCGCAGAACCTTACCAGTTCATGTTCATATACAGGCAATCCTGTCCGTCCTCGCTCAGCGCGCTGACCGTCAAGCCCGCACGGCCGCAATATTCGATCCACGCCGGCAAAACAACGCCGTAATAGGCAACGCCGTCCAGCTCAATATAGATCCAGTTCTCTCCGTACAGATACCACTCGCCCGCGCTCTCTCCGTCGATCGTGATCGTATTGTCGGCGGAGAGTTTCATGCCGGTCATGGCATACCCGCCGTTGAAGGAAGAAGAATAATTGTTATCCGTCACCAACGCATAATTGTAATTTCCCTCGGAAAGAGACGTGATCTCTTCCGCCTCGATTTTGCGCTCCGTTTCTCCCGCATACCGGTTCGGGCTGATGACCAGATCGCCGCGCGAATTGAAAGAGTACAAGCTCGTGAACAGGTAATGGGTGTTGGAACCGAATTGGATACGGTTATGATACGCGATCAAATTTTTTCCGGTGGAGGTCGTGATCATGTCGTTGTGACCGGGCGCAAAAAAGTCAAACCCGATCTTCGCCTGTTCGGTACGGCCGGCCGACAGCCGCCACGAGAAGGAGCCGGAAACGCGGTTCCCGGAATTGCTGCCCGTCCCTAAATAGGAGGTGAAACCGCTCGTCGGGTCCGTCGAATAGTAGCTGCGCATGTTGTAGTTGCTCGAAAGGCTGTTCGAGGAACCCATCATATAATACCGCCCCTCGGTTTTGACGGCGCCTTCGTCAAAGTTCTTGACGTCGCCCGTGTAAACTTCCACTTCGTGGTAAGAAATGACCGGGCCTTCCATCTGGCCGTTGGGAACCAGGCTTGCACCGTAGCGCTGCGCCTGCGACGCGGAGGATCCGGGCATCAATGATTCCGCCCGCAACCCGTCTTTGCGCAAGCCCGTTGCCGGATCCAGCTCGATGCAGTGGATCCCGTGCGAGAAAGAACCGTACGCCATATACATGTTGCCGTCCGTATCGTAGTAGACGGACGCGTCGATCGCGTTCGGCCAGCTTCCGCCGCCGTCATAGGAAAATATGATCATATCGACGTACTCGTACGGGCCGGTCACCTCGTCGGCATAGCACTGAAAAATGATGGACTGCGGGGAACCAAAAGCGGAAGTCCAGCTTCCGTACAGCCAGTATCCGCCGCCCTTCGCCTCGACGACTTCGGGCGCCCACAGCGTCCAACAGGAGTTGTCCCAACGGCTGGCCTGCGTCAGCGCGTCGTATACCTCTTGCAGGGGGCTGGTGCCCGCCTTACATTTCGCCTGGACATCCGTCGCGCCGGAGCCGAACCCTTCGATCGCCACGCCGACGTATTTCCAATGGATCATGTCTTCGCTCTCGCGCACGGCATAGCCAAAATCGCCGTAGTTGTCGGTATTGAAGGAATAGAACTTGCCGTCCGCCTCGATGACGACGGGGTCATGCGAGTTCGCTTCCATCGTGTTGGTCGTATTGTTTGCGGCGCCGAAACCGATAAAGGCGTTGAACTCGGGATCATCGGGAAAAGGCTCTGCTTCTTCCGCAGGATCGTTCGGTTTGTCGTCACAGGCGGCAAAAGCCACAAACAGACCCATGCAGAGAACAATACTCATTAGGATGCAAAAAATTTTTTTCATAAAGGTCTCCTCTTGCAATTTGCAGGCGCTGCGCCCCCGCGCGCCCCACTTGTTTAGAAAAGGGTTACGAAACCGTAACCCTTTTCCCTACCGTGCATGGGGATGCACTTTCTTATTTTGCTCAGCCTTTCGTGCCGCCCGTCAGGCCGGTCACATAGAAGGCGCCGCCGTCATTTGCGAAGCAAACCGAAATGCTCGTGACCGGAGCCGAGATTTCCAACTTTTCCATCGGGAAGGTGTAGGTCGCCGTGGCCGCCGTTTCAGGGATCTCCAACGTCGCCGTAGCGGTTGCGCTCGTCCCGTCCGTCTTGGTATAGGTTACTTCCTTCTCATAGGTTTCGCCCGCGTCAAACGGAACTGCCGACCAGGTTGCCGTCAGGTTGGTGCCGTCCCACGCGATCGTGAAGGACAGTTCGCAGAAGAAACGGTTGGTCGCCGTATAATCGGCATAGGCAGCATCCGACGTCCAGCCGGTATAGCCTTCCGTATTCGTGTTGATGCTGTGATCTTCCGTCATTTGGCCGTAGGTGTCGCCGCGCATATACATGATGAAGTTGCCGTTCACCGTGATCGCCGCACCCAGCAAGTTCCAAACATTGGAGCCGGTATCGGGAACCGTCTGCGTGCCGGAAACCGTCATGGAGAAGGTGCCGTCCGTCTCGCTCGCCGTATAGACCGACGAGTTACCGGCCATCGCCCAACCGTTGTTGACGACTTCCATCGCATCCGCCGGAGCAACATACGCATCGCGCGCCGCCTTCAATGCGGCAAGGCGCTCTGCCTGCAATTCCGCGATACCCTGATTGATCGCTTCCTGGCGCGCCGCAGCGTCCGGATCCAGGTTCGAAACGATCTCTTTGTCCGCATCCTCGACGGTTTCGCCGGAGATGTTCTCATACAGCGCCGTCACCTCGTCGTAGGTGAGTTCGCGGCCGACCAACAGATCGTCGATGCTCGCGCCGCCTTCGCCGAAGAATTTCATGCCGTCGCCTGCATACGGGGCGATGATATCCAAATAGATGCTTTCCCAGATCTCTTGGATACCGTCAGCGGCCGTGCCGCCCATCTCTACGCCGTAAACATACGCCAAAATACCGTTGCGATAGAAGGAGATCGCGTCCTCTTCCATCACGACCGTGATATAGAACCAGTTGTTCGTGTTCGCATTTCCGACGGTTGCGACCGCTTTGTCAACGATCGACATATCATCCGTCACTTCGGCCGCCGCTTCGCCGCAGACCGCGTTATATACATTGTACGTCGTGCTGAATTTCTCCAGTTCCGTCTGCGTCAGACCCGCTTCGCGCGCCGCTTCGTACGATTCGTCGGTATAAGCCGCACGGCCGACCGCCGCACCCGCGCTCGGGAAAGAGGTCCCGCCCGTGAACGAAATGTTGCCGTAGTTGGCTTCCGCCGCGCCGTTCGCACAGGACACGATGCGGTTCCAGTCCGACTGCGATGCACCGTAGTACCAGAACGAGAAAGACATACCCGCGCCGCCCTCAACGGAGCTGACCCACGAATCGCCGACCTGCTCTTCCTTCAATTCGCCGGGGAACGCGCCGCCCGCGTTCAGCGAATCCAACTGGAAGGCCGAACCTTCGTGCAGGGTCGCCTTGGACTTGGTCGCGTCTTTGGCGGCTGCACCCGTGCCGGAAGCTGCCGCAACGACGTACGTACCGTCAAAATCGGGGGTCGCCTCGCCCGTGTACGGGCTGTACGCCTTGATCGCTTGGCCGTTGGCTACCGTGTCTTCTTCAAAGGTATACATCGCCACAAATTTATCCTGCAACGATTCGTCCGTGACAAGAGCCATCGCTTCGCCGCCGCCGGTCGTCGTTCCGCCCGGATTTTGCTCATCCGGATCCTTTTCCGGCTCCTTCGGGTCGCAAGCGACCAAAACGAGGGAGAAGGCCATCAGCAATGCCATTACGATTGCCAAGAATGAAAATTTACGAATCTTCATACAAAACTCCTTTTCTTTAATGATTCAAGCAACGGCGATCCAAAGAAAGCCGCACTCTTTCGTTTTTTACTTGCCGGCTCCGCCTTGGCGGAGCCGGCAAACATCTGTTTCTGCTTTTGCCGGAAACTTATTCTTTCGAACCGGTGAGCATGATCGATCCGATGATCGTCTTTTGGAATACGCCGAACAGGACCAACACCGGGATCAACGCCAGCACGGACGCCGCGATGATCTCCGCCGAGTTGTAGTCGGCATTGCTCTCGGTAAAGGTTTCCAACTGCGCGAGCGCCTGGGTCATATGCCACCATTCGCGCGCGCTGCGGTCGATAAACAG
>CALVHT010000121.1 GCA_944328645.1 uncultured Clostridia bacterium | reverse complement strand
CCTCACGCTTTTGCCCTATCTTTTAAAAAAGGGCTGCGAAATATGCGGAATAAAGGAAAAGATCCTCATTCTCACGGCCACTTCGGGCGATACCGGCAAGGCCGCGCTTGAAGGCTTTAAGGACGCCGAGGGCGTTAAAATAATGGTGTTCTATCCCAACGACGGCGTGTCTAAGATGCAAAAACTGCAAATGTGCACGCAGGACGGCGACAATCTGAACGTCGTGGCCGTAAAGGGCAACTTCGACGACTGTCAGACGGGTGTTAAAAACATCTTCAATTCCCCCGCCTGCGCGCAGGAATTGAAGCAAAAGGGTTATGTGCTGTCCTCGGCCAATTCCATCAATTTCGGCAGGCTGGCTCCGCAGATCGCATATTATTTTTCGGCGTATTTGGATCTTGTCTCCTCCGATCAGATCGCTTTGGGGGAACCGGTCAATTTTGCCGTCCCGACGGGAAATTTCGGGAATATATTGGCGGCATACTATGCAAAACGCATGGGGCTTCCGGTCGGAAAGCTCGTGTGCGCTTCCAACAAGAATAACATTTTGACCGACTTTATCCGTACGGGCGTATACGATAAGCGCCGCGAATTTTATAAGACGATGTCGCCGTCCATGGATATATTGATCTCCAGCAATTTGGAACGCTTGCTGTTTG
The DNA here is from genome assembly GCA_944328645.1 of uncultured Clostridia bacterium. Classification (GTDB taxonomy): domain Bacteria; phylum Bacillota; class Clostridia; order Christensenellales; family Borkfalkiaceae; genus Borkfalkia. The sequence continues at coordinate 3,428 of CALVHT010000121.1, read as the reverse complement.
AAATTTGTGGTCGCGATGCTGAGCGCGTTCGCGAGTGCATGCAAAATCTGTCCGGCGCGGGAGTTTATGCGTTGAATGAGGCAGAAAAGGAAGCGGTCGGGCAACTTTTCTGGGGAGATTTTTGCGGCGAAGACGAGACAGTGGAGACCATTTACGAGTTTTTTGAGGAATATCAGTATCCTATGGATACGCATACGGCGTGTGCGATGTACGCGACGGATAACTATCGCGCACAAAATCCCAAAGATCATGCGCCGATGGTCGTTGTTTCCACGGCAAGCCCGTACAAATTCCCGCAGGACGTCATGTATGCGATTACGGGCAACGACATCAAGGACAGTTTTAAGGCGATCAAACATCTCAATATCGCCACGGCGATGAAAGTACCGAAGAGCCTTTCCAAATTGCGCGACAAGCCCGTACGTTTTACGGCGGTTGCGGACAAAGACAAGCTCTATGGGGAAGTTTTAAAATTTGTGGATCGTTAAAAAGGGCGAGAATACAGCAGCGGCGCGCCGAGACGAATCATTCGTCTCGGCGCGCCGTCGTTTTCGGCATTTTGGCCGAATTTTTTTGCGCGCGCCGCTTGGGCGGGAACCGTTTGGAGAGATTCGGAAGGCCGGAAAACATTTTTAGACGATATTTATTTCGACTTTTATTAAAAAAGTGTGAAAAAAGCGACAAAAAGAGTGATTTTCATTGGTTGAGCGCGCAACTTATTTGCTTTTTTGACTTCGGTATGCTATACTAAGTAAGAATATTTTGATGGAGTGTCTGTATGGCAGAAGCCGAAAAAAAGAGTTTGTTTTCCGCCGTTCAACCGAGCGGAGCAGTGACGATCGGCAATTATATCGGAGCGATCCGCAATTTTGCGAGTCTGCAGGACGAATATGCCTGCATTTATGCCGTAGCGGATCTGCATGCCATCACGGTGCGTCAAGAAGCGGCGGCGTTGCGCCGCAACACGCTCGAATTGATGGCCTTGTTTGTCGCCTGCGGCATTGATCCGGAAAAGAGCGTCCTATTTGTACAATCGCACGTTCCGGCACATTGTGAACTTACGTGGGTTCTCAATACAATTACCTATCCGGGCGAACTTTCGCGCATGACGCAATTCAAAGACAAGAGCGCGCGCCATGCCGAAAACGTCAATATGGGTCTGATGGATTATCCTGTCTTGATGGCGTCGGATATTCTGCTGTATCAAGCGGCGCTGGTTCCGGTCGGTGCGGATCAAAAACAGCACTTGGAATTGTCCCGTGATCTGGCGATGCGTTTTAATAACCGCTACGGGCAGACGTTCACGGTCCCCGAGCCGTATATTCTCAAAGACAGTGGTGCGCGCGTGATGAGCCTGGCGGATCCTTGCAAAAAGATGAGTAAATCGGACGAAAATCCGAATGCGTTCGTCACCATGTCCGACGATCGGGATACGATTATTCGTAAATTCAAACGCGCAGTGACAGACAGCGATGCCGAGGTGCGCTATGCGCCGGAGGAAAAACCGGGAATATCCAATCTGTTGGTCATTTACCATGCTTTTACCGGCAAGAGCCTTGCCGAAGCGGAAAAAGACTTTGCGGGGAAGGGATACGGCGATTTTAAGGTTGCGGTCGGTGAGACGGTTGCCGATGCGCTGGCCCCCATCCAAGCGGAAAAAGCGCGCCTGCTGTCGGATAAAGCGTATTTAAACCAAGTGATGCAGCGCGGTGCCGAACAGGCGTTTCGTATCGCGCGTCGCACGCTTTCCAAGGTATATCGCAAAGTGGGATTTTATTCGGGAGAGTAACAAAAGGTGTTCGGATACATTCAGCCGGATATTCCGTATATGTATGTGAAGGACGGAATTCTGTACAAAGCGATGTATTGCGGTCTTTGCAAGAGCATCGGCGGCTGTTGCGGGCAGACGGCACGCTTGGCGCTTTCGTACGATATGACATTTTTTAGCGCGCTATTGCACAATATAAAGAACAGCGACGTCAAGATTGAAAAGCGGCATTGCTTGTTGCACCCCATCATTCGTCGGCCGATTGCCGCGGACGACGAGATCACGCGCATAATTGCCTGTTTGAATACGGCACTTGCCTATTTCAAATTGAGCGATGACGTGGAGGACGAAAACAAGGGAAAGTTCAAACGATTCTTTTTTCGCGGCGGTTTCGCACGAGCGGAAAAGATATTTCCGCAGGGTGCAGCGCTGATCCGCGACCGTATGATCGAGTTGCAGCGACTGGAGAAGGAAAAATGCGATAGTTTGGATCGAGCGGCCGATCCGTTCGGGCAAATGATCGCAGATATTTCAGACGAATGCTTGCAAGACGCGCGCACCGAGCATACTCGCGCACTCTTTTACGGCATCGGAAAATGGGTGTATTTGATCGATGCGTTGGACGATTATGACGCGGATATCAAGAAAAAGAATTATAACCCTTTTGTAGCGGCGTTTGGCAATGCTACTCGTGCCGAAATGCTCGCGCAGAACCGAGAAGAAGTGGACTTTGTATTTCACAGCGTTTTTGCGGAAAATGCGGAGCGCCTGAAAAATATTCGCTTTCATTTTAATCACGATTTGACAGACAACATCATCCTGCGCGGCCTTCCGGCGGCGACACGCCGGATACAGTGCGGATGTAAGGCAAAAAATAAGCCCAATAAAATAAAATACAATTAGGCGAAACAGCCGGGGAACAGCGATGAACAGACAGTACTACGATCTTTTGGGCGTAACGGAATCGGCGACGGATGAAGAGATTGCCGCCCGTTATCAAGAACTGAAAAAGAAATATTCCGAGGACCGCTTTCTGGAAGGGGAAGCGGGCAACGAAGCCGCCAAAATGCTCAATCGGATCGACGTTGCTTACAACGAGATCATGACAGAGCGCAAAGAAAAGCGGGGTTCGGATGCTACTGGGTCATCCTATGCGAACGTCGAACAACTGATTCGCGACGGAAAGATTCCGGAAGCGCAGGCGGCTCTGGATGAATTTAATGAGCGTTCTGCGGAGTGGCATTATCTGCAATCGGTCGTCTTTTATAAAAAGAATTGGATGAACGAGAGCAAAAAACAGTTGGAGATAGCCATTCAGATGGATTCCTCCAATGAAAAATATCGAACGGCATACAACAAGCTGAAAGATAAGATCGAATACGACAAAAAACAGGCGGAGGGCGGGCAGAGCGGCAATACAAACGTAAACCCGCAACAACCGCAGCCGGATTACGATGGAAGTGATCGGCAGATGGGCGGCGGATTTTGCGAGCAGTGCGCAACTTGCTGTGCATGCAACATGCTGTTTAACTGCTGTCTGAATGCCTGTTGCGGTTGTCGATAAACGAAGGTGCGCGGAGCGGCGAGGATTGTGCGTCGCTCCCGATTTTCTGCATTATGAAAAAGAGATCTTATTCGATCGCGTTGGCGGCTGTTTCCT
>CALVHT010000120.1 GCA_944328645.1 uncultured Clostridia bacterium | reverse complement strand
CGACGAGCGACTGGAATTCTTTTGTGATCGAGAGCGAAGGATACAAGATCGCGTTGCCCAACTTAGACGCATGGGATTCGAGCTTGCTGGCTCTTCACAACAAGTATCCCGAAGCGAGCAACAAAGTGAACGGCGGAGAATGGGACAGTTTTTTGAATACGTCCTGTTTTGTCACGATCTCGATCGATGCAGAGAATATCAAATATTATAAAGACGGAACGCTGCTGATCCACTATGTGGCGGGGGATACGCTCAACTATAACAACAGCGGCGCGGGAAGCAAGACGGTGGCGGATTTCTGCGCGGCGATTCTCGAAGCGATACAGACCAACGGATTCACGTTTGCCGGGAGCGTCACGGCCACGGATCTGATTTTGACCCACGCGCTTTCCGACGCCCAGGCAGCTTCGGTCGCGGCGGATTATCAGTCTTGCAACGCATGGGATTGTTCGATACACGGCCATAGGTACTCGGTGACCGCACGCGAAGGCACGGCGTGCGAGGGTTTCCGCGTCACTTATACTTGTTCTGAGTGCGGCATAAGCTATATCGAGACGGATTTGAATGGGGTCATCGGGCATCAATATGCCGAAACGGAAAATATTCAGCCGTCCTGCGAGGCCGTCAAGATCGTCTATACCTGCTCGGTTTGTAATGACTTCTTTGAAATTATTTTGCCGGCGTTGGGCCACGAACCGGGCGAAGCGGTACGGGAGAACGAAAAGTCGGCGACATGCACGGAGGCAGGCTCGTACGAAGAGGTTGTCCGTTGCAGTCGGTGCGGGGAAGAGCTGAGCCGCGAGACAAAGACGATTCAGGCGCTGGGCCATGCCGAAGAAAGACACGAGGCAAAGGAAGCTACGTGTACGGAGATCGGCTGGGAAGAATACGTGACGTGTACGCGTTGCGATTACACGACGTACACGGAGATCCCGGCATTGGGCCACGAACCGGGCGAAGCGGTACGGGAGAACGAAAAGTCGGCGACATGCACGGAGGCAGGCTCGTACGAAGAGGTTGTCCGTTGCAGTCGGTGCGGGGAAGAGCTGAGCCGCGAGACAAAGACGATTCAGGCGCTGGGCCATGACTGGGGCGATTGGACGGTTTTGAAAGAGCCCACCTTTGCTGACCAAGGAAGTGAGCGCAGAACGTGTTCGATCTGCGGTGAAACCGAAACGCGCGCAATCGAAGCGCTGGGCTTTGCCAGCAAATTCCGCGAGGATGTTCGCGCGTTGGATGCGGCGAATACCCGTTCCGAGCGATGGGAAGCCATCCGGACGGCACTGACTACATACGAAATGCTGACCGATGCGGAGCGTGCGGAGGTCGCGGCGGAATATACGACATTGGAGAACGCGATCGCTTCTTACAATGAGTCGGCGGAAGCCATCAATACCCAAATGGATTCGGCAACGGAACTTGCGCTCGGGTTGATTGTCTCTGCAACCATGAGTGCGCTTGCGGCGGCGTGGTTCATCCTGAAAAAAGTGTTCTGAGGGGGATAAGCAGATGAAAAAGATGGCAATTGGAATGGTAGGCATGTGCCTGTTCACGGCGCTTTCTTTGGTTGGCTGCCAAACGGATGACCCCTATGGCAAGCTCAACGATTTGATCGCCAAGACCTCTTCTTCGGTGGAATTGAGCATAACCGTTCAGATGGACGGAGAGAGCTTGCAAGGAACATACGAAGTGACGGCTCAGGAAAACGGATACCGCGCCGTTTATTCGTATGAACGCCTGAATACCTTCGAAAAGACGGAAGATGGATATTCCGTTCCAGACGCGGTTAAGGCGGTCTATCAAGGAAGCGTCGTTGTGGAGGACGGAAAGATCATCGAACAAGACGGCGCGGCGGCAGACATTGCGTTTGAGCAGATGACGGCGGAAGGCGTGACCTTTGACGAAAGTTATTTTACGGAAGCGTCCATTGCGGAGGATTGTATCACCGCAAAAGTTGTGGATACGGAAGCATTTTTGGGAAAGGCGTTCGACTGTGCGGAAATGAGCATGGAAGTTCATTTTACGGAGGAGGCAGTTACCTCGCTTACCGTTTCTTATCGCACGGCGGATGCCGCGCAGGTGGTCATCGAATATCGATTTGGCTGAGCGCGGGCTCATTAAAACGAACGCGCGCCGCATTGTTTGCGCGGGTGGAAAGAGAAACGTGGAGAAGTTTCGCCTCGCGTGGAGAACAGGCCGCCGGGTGTTTTCTGTCGGAAAGTTTTTCACGCAGACAAAGTCGCAAGGAATGACCGCGGTCAAACTCGACAGTTTTGAGCGAAAAACGAGGTCCGTTGATCAAGCCGTTTGATCGGGCTTCATCGAACGAAAGAGAGAGCGGGTGCGCTTGTGTACGTGGCGTACCCGCTTTTTTCATGGGACGGCAGTATAGAGGAAATCGAAACGGCGCTTGGAAAAATTTTCCGAAAGCAAATTGGCCGGAAAATCTTGATTTTTCGACAAAATTTGTTACAATAAAGAAAAAAGTATATTGCGAGAAAAACCATGGAATATCGGTATGAAGCAATTTGTGACACAAAAAACTATCTTTATTTAGAAAAGGTTGTAAACGAATATTGTTCGGTGCATTTTCATCGCGGGGTGGAATTGGTATATGTGAAGGACGGGAAACACCGCGTCGTCGTGAACGGCAAGATGAAAATTTTGGAAAAGGGGGATATTTTGATCGTCAAGCCCTTCGAAATGCATAGTTATCACTTTGTGGAAGCGTCGGAAATCTATGCCTTGGTATTGAGTGATTCGTATCTTTCCGATTTTTACGAGTTGGCAAAAAAGGATTTTTTTGACACATTTCTCTGCGATAAAGAGGCAAATCGGGGCGTCATGGCCATCTTGGATTCCTGGTATGAAAACAAAACGAAGAGCGCTTTGGCGAACAAGGGATATACCGATCTGTTGATGGCAGAGCTATGCAAGAACTACCCGCTTTCGGAGGTGGTCCGAACAAGGTCGCAGGACTTGATCATCGAGGTTTTGCTCTATATATCGGATAATTATGCAGACAATTTGACGCTGGACGAGTTGAGCGACCGTTTTTGTTACAGCAAATATCATTTGTCGAAATTGTTTAACCAGTACGTCGGCATCAACTTCAAAACTTATCTGAACGCCATGCGCTTAATGAAAGTGCGGCAGATCATGCAGAGCGAAAAGGATGCCAATTTATTGAACGCAGTGCTTAGTTGCGGCTTTGGGAGCATGCGAACGTATTATCGCGCGGTAAAGCAAGAAATGACATAAAAGAATCGCCTACAAACAGAACTATGCATATTTATAATAAAAAATAGATAAAAAAGTAAAAAAACGTTAAATTAAAGCGGAGATTTTAGAGGCTTCGCTTTTTTCTTATCGCCAGAATCGAAATCGAAAAACACAATTTTTGGCACAAACTGACGGAAAAAGGAGTAGAAAAATGCCCATAAACAAGTTACAATGAAGGCGCAAGATGCAAAATATGTCGAAAGAGAGGAGGAAAAGATGAAAGCATTTTTCAGAAAGTGTGCGCTCCTATGTTTGGTGTGTACAATGGTTGTTAGTTTTTCCTGTGCGATTTTGGCTTTTGCCGAAGGACCCGGAGAAAACGGTATTTCCATAAATCCGGAAGATTATTCGATCTTGGAGTATAGCGGAGCCGCCGTTTCGATTACGGAAAGCAACAACGGATTAAAGTTTTCGGCAGAAACGACTTTTGCCGCATGGCATACGAATGAAAAGAATATCGATCCTTCGGACTTGGCGTTCGAAGCGGCGATCGTGTCGGCCGGCGGAGGGTGGCAATCTTTTGCGCTCGCCACGGATCCGTCGGTCTATTCGGGATATTTGAACGAGGCGGAGATTACCAATGACGGGATCGGGATCGGCTTTCGCGTTTCTTATTTTTCGAGCGAAAAGACCTACCATTTCAACATCGATATTTTAGGGAAAGGCCTGACGCGTGCGGATGCGCATATTGCAGTTGTTCCGGCAGAGGAAGGACAAGTTCTTTCCTTCCGTTTTGAAGAGGCGGGAGTTTTTGTCAACGATGTTTCGCTGAATATGCCGACGGAGATCTGGGGACAATACGCGGCGATGGAACAGGTCTATCTCGGGATGCGGAGAGAGCCGGGAACGTCGGC
>CALVHT010000119.1 GCA_944328645.1 uncultured Clostridia bacterium | reverse complement strand
CGTCCATCGCACTGATAATGCCGTTTTGCGCCTCGCAACCAACCGCCGCAGCATGGTCTGCGCCCTTCAACCGTTGCATGGCGTCGTAAACGGTGATCGCACCCACAGCCGTCATGAACTGCGTGCCGTTGATCAGCGCAAGCCCTTCTTTTTGCGTCAGCTCCAGCGTAGGGATTCCCGCCGCGCGCATGGCGTCGGCACCGGCAAGAATTTCGCCGCGATATTTCGCCCGGCCCAACCCCAATAAAGGCAGGACCATATGCGCGAGCGGGACAAGATCTCCGCTTGCGCCCAACGACCCTTTTTCGGGAACCAAAGGCGTAACGCCCCGACACAACATCTGTACCAGCGTCTGCACCGTTTCCAGCCGGATGCCCGAATATCCGTAAGTAAAATTATTTACGCGCAGCAAAATTGCCGCGCGTACCACTTCGTCCGAAAAATATTCCCCAGCCCCCACTGCATGTGAAACAATCAAATTCTTTTGCAGAGCGTTGGTAAATTCCTTTTCGATCAGCGTTTCGCTGAACATCCCGAACCCGGTGGTCACGCCGTAAACGACCCTGGATCCCTCGACCAAGCGATCCACGACCTTTCTGGAATTTTTAATTTTTTCTTCTGCGGAATGGGAAAGTGAGACCTGCGCGCCCTGCCTCGCAACGTTCATGATCTGCTCCAGCGTAATTTCGTTTCCCGTCAAAACGATCTCTTTCACGGCACCTTCCCCTCCTTTGCAAACATTCTTTCTTCGGTGCGCGGCAAGCGCCGCAACCGAATGTTGTGAACCATTATATCACAATTTTTTTCTCTTGTAAACATTCTTTTTAAAAATTCAACATTTTTCGCTCAAAATCGGCTTATTCCTTTGAAAAAAATGCGGAATCGTCTTCAAAACCGTGACCGTACGCAGACTGCACATACAGCCGACGGAGCGGCCTTTTCCCCCTTTTCGCTTTCGCATCCGACCACGTTTGACAGATTTAACAGGAGAATTACACAATTCGGCTTGCATGCCCCAAGCCGCCCGTGGTATAATATAAAAAGCATTGCAAAAACAAATGGATGGACAGTTTTGCCAGACATACTACTTTGCAAACCAATCCGAAATATGCGGAAAAGTCGCCTTTCCCTTCAATATAACGGTTTAACGGACAAATCAAAAAAATTTTACGATGCACAAACCTTTCAACGAAAAAGCATTGCCGCTTGAGGCGATACGCCCCGCAGCCATTCGATACCCAGGAGAGAAAGCCATGCCCTCCGATGAAACCGATGTTGTTCGATTTTTTGAAAAACAACCCGCAACGTTCCCTCTCTACCAACTTTTTGCACAGGAACTGCTTGCGCGCTTTCCTGAGACCAATATTCGCGTGCAAAAAACACAGATCACTTTTTTCTGCCGCCATGTCTACGCATGCGTTTCGTTTTTGCGCGTCAAAAAAAAGTCCGCGTTGCCCGGGCCTTATTTTGTAGTCACTCTGGGCCTTCCCTATCCGCTCGCTTGCGAACGGGTGGCCGCGCAAACGCAGCCCTATCCGGGGCGGTGGACCGTGCATTTTGTCGTTTCGTCTCCCAAAGATCTCGATGAAGAGTTTTTTGAATTTGTCGAACAGGCCTATATTTTTTCGCAGACTCGTTAACTTGTACTTTAAAATCACACCGATCGACATTCTCGATGATCCACAAAAAGCCGGGTTTTAAAGCCAACAATGCTTCAAAACCCGGCTTTTTATTAAACGCGCTCCAAATCAAAAGCGCTTTTTTCAAACGCGCGGCCCCGTTTTGCACTTAAAATTCCACTTCAAATCCGTCGTAGGCAACCGTCACTCCGTACTCGCGCGCCGCCTCCGCGAGCTCGTCATGGGTACTGCCGCAATTGTGCGAAAAGTGATTGATCACCGCTACCGTCGCACAGTCAGCCAAGCCCGCTTCGCGCATCTTTTGCAACATCTCCAGGGCAGGCCGAATCGTCATGTGTCCTTCGCGCCAATCCCCCCATTTCCCAAGCCCCGCCGTACAATCGAAAGAAACCAGGTCAAACCGAGGTCCGCCGCCAAGGATTTCCCATACGGAGTCCGGAAACACACCTGTATCGTGCGCATAAAGCAATCGTTTTCCATCCCGTCCAATCGCATAGAATACGGGCGAGGAGCGCGGATCATGATTGGCCGGAAGCGCCAAAACATCATAGCCGCCCGCCGTAAACGCATCGCCGCCCCGGACCTCGCTGAGGGCGATGCGTTTTTCCGCGCCCGCAAAATTCAACATTTCTCGCAGTTTTCGGTATCCGCTTTCCCCCGCATAAAAGTGCAGAAAAAAATCCCCGTGCGAGTAGACAGGCTCCAGCTGCTGGATATCTTCCGGATAAAAATGGTCCGAGTGGCTGTGTGTGATCAGACATGTTTTAATTTTTGTCCAATCCAGCCCGAAACGACGCGTGTGCCACAGCGTGTCCGGCGGAAAATCCAGCAACAAATCGTCATTGACGAGCGCCTGCAAACGAGAGCGGAGGTTTCGTCCGCCCGCTGCCAGCGATTTTTTACAGGTATCACATTCGCAAAACAGCGCCGGGACCCCCTCATAGGCGGCCGTACCCAAAAAACGAATCTTTATAGAATTCCCTCCCCGCCGGGCCGTCTGTCCGGCACATTTTTCAAGATTGCGCCGCGATACGCGTTCGACTGGCCCGTTAATTTTCTGCCAGACCGCACGCGCAATCATCGCCGCGCTTGCCTGGCCAAGTTTTCCGTATTGTACCACAGGTGCGAGAAAAAAACAAGTTTTTTCTGTTAAATTGCCTGGTCGAACTTTCTCCTTTGGCGCAAACGGAACAGCGGCAAAAAATCACAGACGAATGCGAATCGTTAAGCCGTCTCCGCCGACGCAGCCTCGGTAATGCCGCCGCACATTGTCTTGCCCATCGGAATGGTCCGCCGCACGGGCGTTTGCCTGCACCGCTCTTCGGCTGAAAGATCTGTTGTGCGAATCCTTGCCCGATACGAAAACTACCGGACATGCGAAAATCGTCGAATAACGCGTCTCTGCCGTCTTGTGCCGCTGTTGCTTCTTGAACGAATGGATACCCTTTTGAACGGCAAGCTCTTGTGTCCCTTACCGCTATGCTCCATTTTTTTATCCTAAAAGTGCGCCTCAACCAATTATTTTAACGACTTCCCTGAATCGCTTCCCCCTTTTCAAATGCTATAACAAGCCTCGCCCCGACGCAATCAAAAACAGGCAGGAGCTTCGAAAAGAAAGCCCCTGCCCGCTGCGGCATGATTTCGTCTGCAAAGCCCTTATGAAGCCCATGGCCTTGCTTTTGCCCCAATAAAATCCTATCCTTGCCCACCTTCTGCAGTATCGCCCGGATCGGTCGGAACGGTGATCATAATTCCCGTGCCGTCGCCCACCACGCTGGGTAATTTCCCGTCCCATTTCGCGAGATATTCCAAATATTGCAGATAATCCAAAATCAGCTCTTTGCCCGTATTATCCTCCCCCCATTGGATATCGTACACAATATTTTCGGAAGTATCCGTCTCCGTCACCTCATATCCCAGCGTACGCGCCAACTCCACGATCTTGATTGAGGCCGAGTATGCTTCCGCTTCCGAAAGCGCCTTTTGGGCATTTGCCTCACCCTGCGCCTCTTCCAACCTTGCCTGCGCCATACGTTGCGCAACTTCCAATTCCTGTTCGGCTTTGATGATCGCCGCTTCTTTTTCTCGCTCCGCGATCATCTGCGCCTCAACGGCCGCTTCATACGCATCGGTAAACCCTATATCCGTCAACACCGCAGTCTTGACATTGACATAGTAACTGCTGTCGATCCGTGCCATGATCGTATCGGTGACGCTTTTGGATAGGTCCGCCCGTTCCTGAATGATCCGCTCGGCCGTCCTGCCGGACATGACCGTCTTCATTGCGTCAACGGCAACGCTTTCGATTCGACTGTTGAGAATATCCAGCGAACCGTAGGTGTTGGCAATGTCTAACACTTTGGATGTGTCGATCTGATATTGAACCGTCATTTCAATATCCATGGTCTGCGCATCCTGCGAATATGCCTGCGTAAAAATGGACAAATCCTGTACTTTTGCGTCATACGTCACATATTTTTCGGTCATCCAAAAATCAAAATATGTACCTGCCGTACGAACATTGCGCGCCTGCCCCAAATGCTTGACAACCGCGACTTCTCCCGCTTCTACGGTATGAAAGCT
>CALVHT010000118.1 GCA_944328645.1 uncultured Clostridia bacterium | reverse complement strand
ATGCATCCGCGGACATATACGCATAGCTGTCTGTATAATTTTCACAAATCGCACTTACCGCAATTTCCGTCTCCTTCCCGCCAAAACGATATCGAACAATGTCTCCGACCGCTATATCATACACAATGGATACGTTTTCGGATAAGACCAACCCATCGCAATCGGTTATTTCAATCGGATCTTTTTTATTCGAATGCAACGAAATAAACGATTGAAATACATTCGGGTCTTCCACTATATAAAGTTCGACGTTTTCATTGGAACGATTGCTCCTGTCCGTGCCGAAAATAAGCTGGCCGCTTTCACTGTATAACGAAAGATACGTTTCCCCTTCCTTTTCTCCGATAAAATCCAGCAAGTTTTGATTCTGACTCTCGGCGAGATCCCCCGAATAATCGACAAACGCGTTATAGAGAATAATTTCACCGAATTGATTGGCACTGACAGCTCGCACCGAGTCGTCCAGACCGAACCCTGTTAGGATCAATGCGGTGCATCCCATAACAGAAATCACCGTTAAAAACATATTTTTCTTATATCGGAAAATATTGCGTAGCGTCGCCTTCCACTTAAATTGCAAATGCCGCCAAATGAACCCGATCCTTTCCAGCCATACTCGCTTACCCGGCTTCGGAGCCTTCGGTTGCATCAATGCTGACGGTTTCTCTTTTAAAGAAGAACGGCAAGCGCCCCAGGTAACAATTATCGTGCCGGCCAACGCAACCACAAAAACAACAAGCGCGTACCAAGGACTGAACGCCAATGATAGGTCGGGCAAGACATACATCGATCCGTATGCTTCCCAAAAAATTGAAGGAAACAGCGCGAAGCCGATCAAAATGCCGGCAACACAACCGATTATGCTCGCCAAGCAGCAATAGATCAAATACTTTGACATAATCCTGCCCTTACCGTACCCGAGCGCTTTAAGAGTACCTATTTGCATGCGATCCTCTTCCACCATGCGGGTCATGGATGTAAGGGCGACCAGCGCCGCCACTAGGATGAAAAACACCGGAAAAATACTTGCGATCTCTTCTACCTTTTCAACATTTAAAGCAAAGCTTACATAACTGACATTGCTGCTGGCACGATCCAAAACATACCACTGCGCGTCAGTCAGACTCATGCCGCTGACCATGGCCGGAAACTTTTCTTTTACCGCCGCAATTACCTCATTCAGCCGCACACTTTGCTCTTCGCCCAGCGCTTCAATGGATGCAGTTTGCGCCAAAATATAGTTTTTATATTCATCCGAAAACAACATATATTCGTCTGAGCCACGCAAAAGAACATAGCAATCAGTATAACAGATATCAATCGTATAGTCAAAACCCAGCATCTTCATGATCATTTCGTTATTCAAATAACTAAAGATGCTTCCTTCTACCTGCATGTCGTACATATCTTCGGAATACGCGAAAAACACAGCGCCTACCACACCGGTCCCCAAGGAAGAGACCTCGCGCGCATCGCCGTAATAGTAATCGATCGAAGAAACGATCCCAACAACCCGGATTGTCTCATTTTTATATACATTTCCGTAGGTGGAATCATCTACCTGCAAAGTAAACTCGTCGCCAACCTGAATACTGTCAAATTTTTTGCTTCCGTGTACGGCAACGACCTCATTGCTGCCCCTACGAGGCCATTTCCCTTCCACTAATGTCAAACGATTTAGATTCTCTTCCGCATGCAATCGATCCAATCCGATAATTCGCCCGACGCGTTCCGAGGATTCTCCGGAAACCAATACGTCGGTAGAAATAATCGGCGTCACGCTTTCCACCTCATCTAGGGCAGCGATCTGATCGACGTCCTCCTGTGTCAATCCGTAGACTCCTTTGATATCTGCATCGTAAGCGACATTCTCCCTATAATGGCCGTCCATTGTCCGCTTCATATCCGGCGTCGCCTGCATGATACCGATCAAAAAACCGACACCCAGCGCGATAATCGCCATAATGGCAACAAACCGGCCAAACCCTGTTTGAAATTCTTTGACAATGCTCTTGCTAAATTTTCTCATGCCAAATACCTCCGCTCGCCTTTTCGCCAATACCGCGGACTACCATTCGATCACGGATACATCGGCCGGATGCTCGTTGATCTCTTCGGAGGAAACACGCCCGTTTTTTATATGGATTACACGATCCGCCATCTGTGTGATCGCTTGGTTATGCGTAATGACAATAACAGTCCGCCCATTATTTCGGCAAACGTCGTGCAATAATTTTAAAATACTTTTTCCTGTCTCATAGTCAAGAGCCCCGGTCGGCTCATCGCACAATAAAAGCTTCGGATTTTTTGCAATCGCACGTGCAATTGAAACGCGTTGTTGCTCTCCACCCGAAAGTTGCGCCGGGAAATTGTTCATTCGCGCACTCAGCCCCACGCTTTTCAATGTTTCTGCCGCATCCAGTGGATTTTTACATATTTCCGAGGCAATTTCCACGTTCTCAATCGCCGTCAAATTTTGGATCAGATTGTAAAATTGAAAAACAAAACCAACGTCATAACGCCGATAATCCGTCAATCGACGTTCGTTAAACGTACTCACTTTGACTCCGTCCACCCAAATTTCTCCGTCGGAAACTTTATCCATGCCGCCCAACATATTTAAGACCGTTGTCTTTCCTGCACCAGACGGGCCGACGATCACACAAAACTCGCCCTTTTCGATGACAAAATTGACCTTATCTGCCGCATGGATCTGATTGTCTCCCATTGTGTAAATTTTACTGACTTCCTTAAATTCCACAAAGCTCATGTTACCCTCCTGTTAAGCATGGTCATTCGATTCCGTAGCGCTGTCATATCAATATATGACAATAGTAATAATAGTTTTTATTGCTAACTATTTACACTTTTATTATATTGCACAATCTCAAATTTGTCAATAGAAGGACTGTTAATATTTTGTGAAAGATATGCAAAAAGGCAGGGAAAATGATCTTCCCTGCCTTTTTGTGTCTTTTCCAATTTGGTCTTGTTCTTAAGCATGATCGCGATGACCTGCGAAGCGCAAAATACCGCCCGCAAAGACCGTATAAACGATCAACCAAAGCGCTGCCAACGCAATCAATACATAGACAATAATGGAGCCAACGCTCCGATCCCCCATAAAAATAGCGGATACAAGGTTAAAATTGAAAATACCGTACAATCCCCAGTTGACCGCTCCCAACAATACGAGAATATACGAAATCAAATTTGCAACGAACATAAATTTGATACCTCCATCAACAGTATGCTTCAGAAATATCAAATTATTACAGCTCCCCGCGTACCGACAAAAATCAATCCGCCAAATATTCCTGAATTTGGCGATCGGTTACAGCGGCCATATCCGCTCCGGCACGGCGAGCCTTTTCCCATTCTACTGTTTTTTCTACCGCCCAAGCAAGATCTTTTCGCGGATACCATCCAATCATACGATGCAATCGCTCGCTGTCGATCCGAAGAACAGGCGTTTCGCGCGGAGTTTCGCATTGGGAAACGGTTTTCCAGGTCACCTCCCCCCAAATATCGCAAAACATCTCCACCAAATCAGCCGTGCGAACCGACGCATTTTCAGGCGGACCAACATTATACGCACCCGCAACGGAGCAATCTTCGCTTTGTGCATGCGCAATCGCAAGATACGCAGAAAGCGCTTCTAAAACGTGATGATACGGACGTACGGCATCCGGATTGCGCACGAGAATCGGTTCGCCGCGCTCTGCCGCACGAACGCAATCAGGCAGAATCCGCGACTTAGCAAAATCCCCTCCGCCAAGCACATTTCCTGCGCGTGCAGTACTCAGCGCCACTGTTCCCAATAAAGAACATCGCCTATAACATGCGGCCGCCAGTTCACAACAGCTTTTGCTGTTCGAATAGGGATCGTAACCGTCCAGTCTGTCCTCTTCTCGATGCAAATGAGCGCTTTCCGCATATACCTTATCCGTTGTCACAAGCAAAACGCTCTCTACAGCGCTGACCGATCGAACGCATTCAAGCAAATTGATCGTTCCCATAAAGTTGGTCCCATAGGTTTCGAGTGGCTGCCGATACCCCTCTGCGACAATCGGCTGCGCCGCCAAATGAAAAACGATCTGCGGTCGAAAATCATTCACCACCGCATAGAGTCGATCGATATCCCGCACATCGCCAACCTCGTGACGCCCGACCCCGCCGCAAACACTGTAAAATGACTCACGTCTTGGCAAAAGCGAATAACCGCATATTTCGGCACCGGCCAAAGCAAGCATT
>CALVHT010000117.1 GCA_944328645.1 uncultured Clostridia bacterium | reverse complement strand
CGCTTTCGTATCCTGTTTGAGGATTTTCAGGTCCTTCTGGATAAAATGCTGGGGCTGACATACAAGATGGAAGCCGACAAGCGCATCAAGTGTGTTTCCGCTATCCGTACGATCATCGGGGGGAAAGGGTTATGAAAAAGGAAGAATACATCCGTATGCTGCTTGCGGACAATGAGACGGAGAAGCAGCCGCAAAAGGAGATCAACGAGGCGATCATCGACTGTGTCGACATTGCGCTTTCGCAGGAGCCGGAAGATTTCGAGATCAAAGATACCAAAATCGGGCTGGATGCGTTTTGGACGGCAATTAAGGAGGCGGGGCGGAAAGAGACATCGCACTGCGTTTCTCCGCTGCGGGCGGCGGAATTGATCGCGCAAAAGTTGGGCGCGAAGTTCGAGCGCGCCAGCCGTCGCCTCGCCGAAAAGCCCGCCGAGCCGAAGGTCGTGCGCCTGGAGGATCTGTTCTGATGTGTATGTACGATCACGCGCCGCAGACGCCGGAAGAAAGGCGGGCGATGAAAAGGGAACTGAAGGAAGCGCACGAGCGCGACCGCATCGAGCGGCAAAGGGCGAAGGCAGCGCGTGAATGCGCGCAGTGGGAGGCGCTGCCTCTGTATGATGAGTTCAAAGACTGGGCGGCGGATTTGTTCGATATTATCGCCTATCTCGTCGTGTTCGGCGAGGGGAAGCAAAAAGGGTATACGGCATTCTGTGAATGCGGAAAGACGTTCGAGCCGCCCAACCGTAAGAGCGGCGCATACGTCGTCTGCCCGCATTGCGGGCGGCGCGTGCGCCTGCGCGACGTACGAAGATCGAGCTGGTGGGGTGATCATAAAATTGTTGCCCTGTTGCAAAGGTGTAGCCTCGGCTATATGCAAAGGATCTTCATCGTCTATAAACGCGCGCGATTTTATGAAGGCTGTACGGCAACGGTCGAGGTCGATTTTGAAGAAGAACAGCGCGACGTCGTCGGCGCGGACGGGTTCAAGGGCGGCAGTTTTTTGTCCTATCATCAAAAACGCGGGACGGAACAATACGTCGCCGGCGCTGGCTATATTCACGGCAGCGGCTGGAGCGGCTGGCGCGCCGAGGACGGACCAATGGAGACCTTTCCGTGTAATCTCGATGAGGTTTTGGGAGGAGGGAAATTTCAATACAGCCAGCTCGAGATCGCGGCGGCGCATCAAAAGGTAAACCCGTTCGACTACTTGCGGCGGTATGAAAACTACCCGGAGGTCGAACGGCTATACAAGGCGGGGCTGTATAAGTTCGCGTGGGAGTACCTGACAAAACACGTCGATCGAGGCAGAAACGCATGGGCGTATTTGATCTCGCCCAAAGATTACGGCCTTGTAACGCAGGAAGATTTCGCCGAGGCGGCGGGAAAGGACTATGGCATTGCCGAACTGATGGCGCGTAAGAGCATCCGCGGATGGGAGTTCTCCGACGCCGACGAGAAGGCGGCCGCTGTTGCGTTCATGATGGAAATAAATTATCAGCAGGATAGGGAATTCGAATATACGTTCATCACGAACAGGTCGCTGTTCGGGTACTGGCGCGAACAGCGCGAAGAATACCGGGTCGCGATTCGAACGATCGGCAGGCCGCCGACAGAGGAGATCGCTCTGCAAAATTTTTTGGTCGATTACAACGACTATGTGACGAGTTGCATTGCATTGCGGTACGATTTGACGGACACAGCGATCTCCAGGCCGCATAATTTTCAGGAAATGCACGACCGCGTGACTTCGTTGCTGCGGGATTTGCGCGCGAAGCGGGATGCGGAGAAGTGGAAGGGTGTGCAGGTCGTTTACGAACAGCTGCACGACCTGATCGAATGGACGGACGGAAAGCTATTGGTGCGCATGGCGCACGACGCAGAGGATCTGATACGCGAGGGTCGAGAGATGCACCATTGCGTGGGGACATACGGCAGGCGCGTCGCGGAAGGAATGTGCTTCATTTTATTTATTCGCCGCGCGGAAGAGCCGGACAAGGCATTCTATACGGTCGAGATCAAACCGGACCTTACGGCACTGAAGATAGTCCAGTGCCGCGGGTATCGGAACAGCGATCGCAGCGCGGAGGAGCGGGCGGAGGTGGACGCATTCCTTGCCAGATATGCGCGCTGGTTTAATGCGCGACCGCTCGGTGACCATGTGCTGCAGGCGCAGCCGATCGCCGCGGCGGTATAACAGAGACACAGACGGGCGCGGCCGATGTGAATAAATTCCTTCTTCTAAAAATTATAAAAAAATTAAATACGGCTTTTGGCTCACTGCCCAAAGGCGCGAGGATCGAACAGCCGCCGCTGACCGCGCGAGGCGGCGGCTCTGGCGAGGAAACACATGGCGAAGGATGACGGGGAAAAACAACGGAAAGACGGCGCAGGGTGCCTGTGCTGGGACTGTGCTCGATTGGGTGACTGCCCGCATGCGAACTGTCGCATCAAAAGATGCAGGCTGTTTGTCAATTCAGTGATTCGCATCCATGACATAGCCGCAGCCTTCGGGGTATCGGAACGGACGCTACAGCGATACATTCAAAAACGCGGCAGGCAGTGGCTGATCTCCGCGGCGGCGGCAAAGGGGTTGTATCTCGCCCATGTGACCGAAAAAAGGGTCAGCTGGTGCGTAAAGTTGCCATATGAGGGAAACAAAGATGAAAACGACGCTGCGAAATCTTCGGAAGGCAAGCAATAAGACCGCCGCAGAAGTTGCGGCGGTCTTGGGAGTGACGATCAATGCGGTATCAAATTACGAATGTGGTATTCGCAGCGTAGATATTGAACATGTGCTCGTTCTTGCACAACTATACGATGTATCCGAGCGAGAGGTAATTGAGGCGCAACTTGAATCAATACGAGTCCGCGAGACCTATTAAATAGTCGGCGGAAACATCAAAAAAGAGGCAAAGTTGCCGCAAGATCGCGATTGAAGGTTCGCGGATACCGGCTTCATAATTGCCGAGAGCATTTTTTGTTAAGCCAACGGCTTCGGCTACTTGTTTTTGAGTGAGACCCCGCTCGTTTCGGAGCTGTTTCAAACGATCTGCTATAATTTCCATGCAAAAATTATACCACAAATCGTGGGCTATAATATTGACCACAAAACGTGTGCATGGAGGTCAAGCGACAATGGAAAGAACGGGACAAGCCCGTGGAAGCGGGGCAGAGGTGCTGTACGCACAGGCGGAATCGGCATGGACGCTGTATTTACAAGTGAGCGAGGCATCGAAGAAGGTAAAGGGGCAGGACGCCCGGCTGCGGGCGGCGGAGGATGCCGCTGCGTTCATGGTCGGTCGTGCGTGGGGTGCGTATTCGGAGACACAGGCAGAGTTGCTGCGAATCGGAGTAAAAAAGCGATTGAATCTGCCATTGACAAAGGACGAGCGCGCGACGTGGACGCTCTACGGCCCGAAGGATTGAAAATTATTTTGCAATCGAATGCAAAAAAAGGAGGATCAGGATGAAAGAACAGATTTTGCGAGAGGCGGAGGCTCGCGCGAAGGAGATCCGTGCCAAGGTGGCGGCGCAGGCTTGCCCGGAGGAATACGAGCGCAAGCGCGCGTATGTGGAATTGTATCTGCGTCCGCTGGCGAAGGAGGCGAGCGGGTTGCGCGGCGCATTGAAGGACGTATTGTACAATGTGGAGATCCGCGCGGGGCGCGTCATCGGCGAATATGTTCAGCTGCTCTATATGCCGAATCTTGTTGTTACGGTCGACGTCAAGGCATCCAGCTTGGCGCAGATCGGCGTCGACGTCTTGCGGAGGCTGGCGTGAGTCGTTCAAACAATACCCCGCTGGAGGAAGTCGAGCAGCGGAATGTGATCATCTATTGCGCATACGCGGGGTAAGTTCCACGGCTTGTTTATAGAAATGAAGAGGGAAAAAGGCGGGCGTTTGTCGCTCGAGCAGGCGGAGTGGATCGCGCTGCTGCGCCGCGAGGGGTACGCAGCTTATGCCTGCCCGGGGTTTGACAACGCGCGAATAGTGATCGAAAAATATCTGGCGGGGAGGCTGGAATGCGGAAACTGTACTACATAAACGGCGCGCGGGTCAAACCGGAGGTTTTTGCCGAGCGGTTGCACGACTGTTGCCGCCCGGTGGCGTCGGAGGACGTGCGCATCGCGGAGGCAGCGGCCGCCTTCCGTGTCGCCGAGCTGATGAAAAAGATGCTTGGCGGATGGACATACACCTGCCTTTATTCACTCCGTCGTCGGGCGTACGTATTCGAGATTCGATTTGCAAAACGAATGGAGGGGGGAAAATTAACATGACATATGGAGAGGGAACGAGAGAATTGAACCTGCTCGTACCGGTGCCGATG
>CALVHT010000116.1 GCA_944328645.1 uncultured Clostridia bacterium | reverse complement strand
AAAACCTCGGAAAACAATGTGTTTTCCGAGGTTTTTGCCGTGGACAGCATTTTTATCCACGAAACATGGCGCAGAAGGCGGGATTTGAACCCGCGCTACGGTTTCCCGTACTACTCCCTTAGCAGGGGAGCCCCTTGAGCCGCTTGGGTACTTCTGCATGGCTCGCACCGCGGAAACGAAAGACAAGGCGAAAGTTTCACGCTAAATAATCATACCATACATTTTACGAAATGTCAAAATATATTTCGCCGTTTTGCAAAATTCTTTTGATTTTTTGGCCGTCGTTTTAAAAAGCCGCCGTTTTGCATGTGCCGACGCGGTGGGGATAAATTGCGAAAAAAATTAGCTAAATTTTCGGTGAAGCCTTGCAAGAAGGGCTTTTTTATGGTAAAATAACAGACAAGGGGGAACGGTTATGAACATTTGGCACGATATTGCGGAATCACGCATCCAAAAAGAAGATTTTATGTGCTATATTGAGATCCAAAAGGGATCCAAAAGCAAATACGAGTTGGACAAAGAGACGGGAGTATTAAAATTAGACCGGGTTTTGTATACTTCGACGGTGTATCCGGCCAGTTATGGCTTTATCCCGCGTACGCTTGCCGACGACGGGGATCCGCTGGACGTGCTCGTTTTGTGCAGTGAACCGATCTTGCCGGCGACGTTGGTCCGTTGTTATCCCATCGGGGTGATCAATATGATCGATGACGGAAAAATGGACGAAAAGATCATCGCCATTCCATTGCGCGAGCCGACATACAACATTTATAGCGACATTTCGCAACTTCCGCGCCATATCTTTGACGAAATGATGCATTTTTTCGAAGTATATAAGGTATTGGAACACAAAACGACCTCCGTTAAGGAGATCATGGGGAGGGAAAGTGCCGTCGAGATCGTTCAAAAGAGCATCGACCTATACAAAACACAGATTGAGGGGAAGCAAGCATGAAAATCGTTTTTTTCGGGGATTCAATTACTGACGGTAACCGCGACTATTCCGATCCTCGTTCGCTGGGTGACGGGTATGTCTTTATTTTGCACGAAAAATTAAAAAATTTGTATGAAGACATATCGTTTGAATTTTTGAATCGTGGCGTCACGGGCAACCGCGTCGCTGACTTGGAAGAGCGTGTCGTGCGGGATGTGGCGGATGAGTCGCCGGATGTGGTCGTCTTGATGATTGGGGTTAACGACGTATGGCGTTCAGGTGTGGCCGGGAAAGAATTTTCTTTGGAAAGTTTTGCTGCGTCGTATGAGAATGTGCTGAAGGCGATCCGCGCCTGCGGGGCAAAACTGATCGTTGTTGAGCCGTTCCTTTTCAATGTACCGGACAAAAAGCGGTTTCGCCGCGAATTTGACCGCATGCTATCGTGCATCCGCTCGCTGGCAAAGGAATATGCCGATGCATTTGTGCCGCTGGATGAAATGTTTGCCGGCGTGAGTCAAAGCGTGGGGATCGCCGCTTATTCGGCAGACGGTGTGCATCCGACGCATCGGGCAGCCCGCCTGATTGCGGATAACGTTATCAAAAAGATACGGGTTTTTTTGGACCAATGAGCGGATCGAATCACGCGATCCTTGTGGTCGTGGATATGCAAAAAGACTTTTTGGATGGTGCCTTGGAAAATCCGATGGCAATTGCCGTTTTGCCGCGCGTACGCGAGCGCATCCGAGTTGCGCGCGAGCGCGGGGAGGAGGTCGTCTTTACGCGGGATACGCACGGCGCGGATTACCTTTCCACCCAGGAAGGGAAGCGTCTGCCCGTGCCGCATTGTTTGGCCGGAAGTGAAGGCTGGCAGCTCGCCGCAGGGTTGGCCGAGCCGACGGATCGGATTTTCGACAAGCCGGCTTTTGGGAGTCTTGAGTTGGCGCGGTATATTTTTTCCGTTGGGGCGGATGCGGTGGAATTGATCGGAGTTTGTACGGATATCTGCGTCATTTCCAATGCGTTTTTGCTCAAGGCGTTTTGTCCGGAGGCGCGCATCTGTGTGCGAGCGGATTGCTGCGCAGGGATCACTTCCGAACGGCATGCGACGGCGTTGGAAGCTATGCGCGCCTGTCAGATCGATATAGTCGATTAGTTTCGCGTCCGCCCGCAAAGCTGCAGGCGGACGTTTGTGTGCAGTCAGCGTTGTCCTCTAGGAAAAAAGCAAAAAACGAGCCGATCGGCTCGTTTTTTTGTGTAGGAAAGTGATCGTCAGGGTCGGCGTCCCTCGGCAAGAGAAAACATTGCCTGCACGACGCCGTTTTTCGCATTGGAAGGCACGGTGGATTGGAAGTGTTTCCGCAAAGGAGGGTAGGCATTCTCGGTCAAATACGGATGACCGCATTCGGAAAGCATTTCAAAGTCGTTCATGTGATCGCCGAAGGCGACGCACTCGTCTTTTTGAAAATGAAATGTTTCGCGGATAAATCGCATGGCACAGCCCTTGTTGGCATCTGGTTCGGAGATATCCAGCCAATTTCCGCCCGATTGAATCACGCGCAAATCGGAAAGATGTGACGGAAGGACGCGCATCCCGTTGTTTTCCGGGCCGGCTTCGTCGTAGACGGCAATTTTGCAAACCTTTTCCGTGCGGGCGACTTCGCCCAGATCGCGGCGTCGGTTGGAGATATACGAAGCGCGCACGTAGTCAAGGAAGGGGTAGGCCTCCTCTTGGTAGTAGGCGCATTCGGGCGTGCAGAGCAGGGCATGTGTGTGCGGGATGGAAAAAACGGCGTTGAGGGCGCGCCGGATGCTGGTAGCAGGGAGAGTGTCGCAGCGCAGAATTTTCCCTTGGTGCGCGACGATCGCTCCGTTTTCGGCCATGATCAGAATTTTGTCGGCGACCGGCCGAAACATGGCGTGAAGGGCGGTCAGTTGCCGACCGCTTGCGGCGCAGAAAACAATGCCCGCTTGATAGAGTTTTTCAATGGCAGGAAAGGCGTCTTCCGGCAGATTTCCCGCCGGGTCGAGCAGTGTTCCGTCCAAATCGCTTGCAATCAATCGAATCATAAAATTTTGTCGGTATCGGTGGAGTAATGCCCGTCACATGAGAGGGGCAAAGATGCGCAGGATGGATCGATAGATCAACTGCGGCAGGCTGTCTTTGATTTGATCTCGAGTGACTAAGGCGCATTCCTGGCTGGTCTGTAAAAAGTCTTGTTCGATCTGCCGGCTGATTCCTTCGTCAAAAAACATCATGTCGCATTCAAAATGCAAGTAAAAACTGCGAAAGTCAATATTGGTCGAACCGATGATGCAATATTTTCCGTCACTGACGATGCTCTTTGCATGGACAAAGCCGGGCGTATAGCGATAGATCTGGATGTTTTCCTTGATTAGTTGCGAATAAAACGCCTTCGTGACGGCAAAAACATATTTTTTATCCGGGATATGCGGCACCATGATGCGCACATCCACGCCCGAGCGCGCCGCTGTGATGAGTGCCCGCTTCATTTCTCCGTCGAGGATCAGGTAGGGAGTAAAAATATAGACGTACTTTTTGGCATTGTGGATGATGCGGATATACAGATCCTCGCACAAATTTTGATCTCCGTCAAAGGGCGAATCGCCGAAGGCCAGGCAAGGCTTGTCTCCGATCGGGGCATTGGAAATATATTTCGAGTAATCGGTCTCTTCGCTTTTGAGCGCCCAAAGTTGCAGGAAAAGTGCGGTAAAATTTTGTACGGCGCGGCCGCGTACAAGCACGCCGGTATCTTTCCAGTGGCCAAAGGGTTGCGTTGCATTGACGTATTCGTCTGCCAAATTGATCCCCCCCGTGAAGGCGACTTTCCCATCGATCACCGCGATCTTGCGGTGCGTGCGGTTGTTTTGCGCAACATCCAAAACAGGGCGAAATCGATTGAAGCAAAGGCAGTGGATTCCCTCTTTTTCCAAGATCTCGGCGTAATTGGTGGGTACTTTGAACATGGAGCCGATGTCGTCATAAATGACGCGTACGTCCACGCCCTGGCGCGATTTTTCCAATAGGATTGCATGAACTTCTTCCCAAAATTTGCCTTTGGCGATGATAAAATATTCAAGGAAAATATATTTTTCAGCCTTTTTCAGCTCTTCCAGCAGCCGAGCGGCATAGGCCTCCCCGGCAGAAAAATATTCGACGTCCGTACAATCGGTTGCCGGCAGGCGGCTCTGTGAGGAAATGAATTCGGCGCACAGCCGTTCAAACGCATCGTCCGATACAAACGTTTCCGCATCAACCGCAGCATTGGAATCCGACAGATAAAGACATTCGGCTCCCTGTAAATTTTGGAGCAGTTTTTTTAGCTTGCGGCGGGGCTTACTGCGGCGCCGCAGGGCCAGAAACAGGATGCAGCCGACGGGCGGAAGCAATAAAATGGGTACGATCCAAGCGATTTTAAATTCTGCGTTCATCTCCGAATT
>CALVHT010000115.1 GCA_944328645.1 uncultured Clostridia bacterium | reverse complement strand
CATAGGCGAAGGCGTTGCATCGGAATCGGATCGGTAAACTCGCCCCGGGCTGAGAACCTTAATCGGCGGCTGTTTTTGTTCCATAACGCGAATTTGGCCGGAAGATGTTTGCGAGCGCAAAAGATATTCCTCGGTTATAAAAAAGGTATCCTGCATATCTCGCGCCGGATGATCCGCCGGGATGTTCAATGCCTGAAAGTTATAATAATCGCGCTCGATTTCCGGTCCTTCAAAAATATCGAAGCCCATGCCGACGAAACAGTCGATCAACTCTTGCTTGACCAATGACACCGGATGCGATGAACCGGTTGCAACAAATCGGCCGGGCATCGTGACATCAATCTTCTCGCTCGCATACCGCGCCGACAACTCCGATCGCTTCAATTCTTCTTCGCGAATGGCAAACTGCTCCTCTGCCCAAGAACGAACATCGCCGACAAGTTTTCCAACCTGCGGCCGATCCTCCGGCGGCACATCGCGCATTCCTTTTGATAAAGCGGAAATTTCGCCGGTCTTTCCGAGAAATTTCATTTTTAATTCGAATAGTTGCTTCCGTGTTTCAGCCTGCAACAACCCTTCACTGATTTCCCGGTGAATTTGCTCAATCTTTTCTTTCATTTCTTCAATCTCCCTGCGGAATATTTACAAAAAAAACGCGCCCAGGCAAAGCTATTTTGCCATAGGGCGCGTGTAGCGCGGTACCACCTATCTTCACAAGTCTCGCGACTTGCCTCATCCTCCCCCGCCTAACGCGCGGCAACACGTTCCCCCATACTCCATGACTCGCTATGTTTCCGGAGGAAAGCTCCAAAGTGAATGCAGACGCGCCGTTTGGGAAATCTTGCAGCCGACGAACTTCCCTCTCTGGCAACGGCACAGCCGCCTGCCCGTCTTTATCATTGCTTTTTAATTTATAGATTATATGTATGATAAGCGAAAACCCGCCAAAAGTCAACCGTTTGCGCCGCCCTTTAAAAAATTTCATTTAAAGCAATCCGGCATTTTCAAAAATATCACCGTGCAAATATAAATCGGGTACCTCACCCACGATTAAGCTTTCGCAGACAAAGACCTCCGTTACCGTCTCAATCTGCGCTGTATGTGCCGGCATCACGATACTGACCGTTGCCGTGACATCCAGATCAATCGTATGCAGCGTCTGGTTAATTCCGGCAGTTGTAAAACTTGAACGATATGCACAACGCACTGTGCCTACCGGTATGATTTCGAACTTAACTTTTGGCCCAAATCCAGCAATCACTTCCATCCCCGTAAACGCCCCAAGCGGCACGCGCACGCCCTGTTCGCAAATTTCATTCAAGTTTGCCATGGAAAGCGTCATACTCTGTCTGGCCAATAAGTTCAACTGTTTTGCGTTCGCTTCAATGCTCAAAACCTTCTGCTCCGCATCGCGTGTAATCGTCACCAACTTTTCATAATCGACCGCATTCCATTGCAGGGTCTCGTATACGGCCTCGTTCACGGCCGATGCAGCCAATGACTGTACGGTCGCTTCGCTCAGCGAAATCAACAGCTGCGTTACATTCCGCTGAAAATAAATGACTACACCCAAAATCACTGCCAAAACGGAGAAAACAATCGCCCATCTTCTGACACGTGCCGCCCCGGGTTTTCTATAACGCCTATAATGATACCCCGATTCATAATCTTTATACATCATAGCATATTCAATATATGCGCAATATAACAAAAAAAGACGAGAGCTTTCGATTCGGAAAGCTCTCGTTCCTCGCTTTGAGGCTGTGATTTTGCAGGAAAATTGTTTCGCCTAGGTCATTCGATCACAAAAATCGTAACGCTGTTTTTATCCAGCGCGTAATCCAATACATTGTCTCGAACAGAGATTTCTGTCTCGACCGGCCGGATATTGTGCTTTGCGCCGTAATTGGTTCCGATTTCATTGATAATATTCTCGTCATCATCGGACAGAGAAATGACACGCGCACACTTTTTTGTTCCAAAGTTTTTCAATTCTGCGCGCATTTTCTGCGGTTCTCCGCTCGCGTTGACAACTTTCAAATAGATTTTTTCTCCATCCACCGTCGCCGATTGAAATACCCGTTCATTGACACGCCACACATTTTTATCGAACAGGAAATGCCATTCACCGTCTTTGAGGAAATGGCAGATCAATCGATCTGTCGTATATCGCAACCGCAAGGTGTTTCCTTCCGGCGAATAGCCGACAAAACGATCCTTCCCCATTAATTCGCAAACCGTGCGCATAAAATCAACGCGCTTGTCAAAGGAAACATCATACCCTTTATGATTCTTCCCATACTGACAGCTAATCGAAAAACCGTTGCAATCCGTCGTACCGCGATCCTCAACGTCTTTTACGCCGACCCCGACAATAATACTCTGTGCACCGCCGACGCGACGGAAATCGACCTCCACTTCACACTCGGAATAATCGCCTTCCAAGTAGTACCCGTTAAAAGCATCTGCCGTTCCGATATACAGAACGCCGTCTCGCAATTCACCACCAACGCAGCGCGGATAAAGTTTCCAGTCGCCCATGCCATCTTTAAAATTATGGCAATACAAGATTTTTCCATCAGAGATCCTCTTCACGCGAACCTCGCGCACTTCAATGGAAGTAGCATGCGCACCGATCAACAATCCGCCCGCATTATTCGGGTCAACCGTACCCACATCGTTCAAAACATATTTTCCCGTGTTGCCGGCAAACATCTGCTGTACAAAATAATTCGGCGTCAGCATAATATCGCGCGGGTTGAACCAAATCATATTCGGCGTCCATTTGTAGTTGGCCGTAGACGCAAACAACGGCGCATAACAAGTGAGCCGGACAACATCGCTGTTCCGTTCACACCCGGTCAAAAAAGCCGCTTCTGCGATCGCTGAACGCAAATTGTTTTCGCCGTTCAAACGTCCGCGCCCGTCGCTCATCGTGTGCATCGCATATTCGCCCATAAAGACCTTGGCACCAGTCCGATCGTAACAATCGTATCGCTTCGTATTATCAATAAACCATTGATAGGAATTGTAGACATGCTCGTCAACAATCGTATCGCGGTATTTTTGATTGATGACTTTCCAGTTATCGCTGGAATCCTGCGGACGAATATCCACCCCGGCCGTCGTCACGACAGTGATCCCAAACTGTTTTAAAAGATCCACCTGTGTACCGGCATATTCATATTGCTCCAAGCCAAGCAGACAAGCCGCAAAATTCTCAAAATACTCGTTGCCCCAGTTTTCGTTTCCGATTCCGACATACTGCAACTCGAAGGGCGCCGGATGCCCCATTTCCGCACGAACATTGGCCCAGTATGCCTCGGTTGCGTCCGGAGAATCCTGACGGCCACGCGCAAAGAACAATAAATGCGCCACATTATCAATGACTTCTGTTTTAAACTGCGCAGTACCCGGCATAATGCGCCGATAACCTTCTCCGCGCTGCGTCCCAACGCGGATTTGGCACAGCAAGCCGCAATGAACGACCGGCAAAGGCGCCATATTCAAATCTTCGCACAGACAAAAATATTCGTAAAACCCAATTCCGTACGACTGCATATACCCCCAAGTATTCGGGATTTGATGCCGTTTTTCCAGAGGGCCTACCGTTCCTCTCCAGCGATACTGGTTTTCAAAAATCTCGTCGCCCTCCACGACGCAACCGCCCGGAAACCGTAAAAACGAAGGATGGCAATCTTTCAAAACCTGTACAATACGCGGAGAAAGCTTGCCGTTGCGATATTTATTCGGATCCCCCCAAACATTGGAAGGCAACAAAGAAACATAGTCAACACCGATGTGTCCGTTGCCGCGAAAAATAATGACCAAACGACCCAATTCTGTTTTTAAGGCCTTGACCGAACAACTTACCTTGACCCATTCTCCGTCATCGCCGGAAATTTGTATCTCGGACTTGGTTGTCAACACGGAGCGCGCCCCACGAATAAAAACTTCAGCCTTCCCGCGGAAGCCGAGTTTTTTGATCCACATGCTGAAATGATAAGTTTCTCCCTTTTCCAGAGCCATACCATAGTAATTCCAGGCCCCGACCGCATAACCAGGGTTTTCAACACGATAAAATCCACCGACACACATCACCAAATAGGAAGGATTGCTCGGAGCAATGCCCCCTTCCGTGGCAATGTAATGCGGCCCAGCGCCAAAAATATCCCAGTACTTATCCTTCATTTCGCGCACCGAAACCGGAACAGTACAATTATGCATATCGTATGACAGATATGCAAATTCGAAGGAATTGTTGATGACCATTTCCGCATTTAAACCGCCATCCGCAGCTTGGTTAATGTCCTCAAAAAACAAACCGTATAAATGCTCACTGACAGCAATTCCCTGCTTGTTCTTGTCTAGCGTGTACTTGACCATAAAGAAAGAACTCCTTGCGATTTATATAGTTCAATTCTAAC
>CALVHT010000114.1 GCA_944328645.1 uncultured Clostridia bacterium | reverse complement strand
AATCCTTGAAATTTGTGCGCGCAATGTAATCGCCCGAAATGGTGAAGCCCGTATAGATGTAGTTATCCGTCGGGAAGGTCCCGTCGTTGGGAATGAGGTCGACCTTCAGCGAATAGCCGCTCTTGGCGTATACGGCGTTGCTGTTGATGCTCAGCTGCGGAGCAAACTCGGCGTATGTCGTATTCGGATACAAAACATATTCCTGATACAGTTTATCAAAGGAAATGATCTCGTTTTCCTCCAGCTCGAGATCCAGTTCGGTATAAGGGGTCTCCGTCTTGTAGGCGGCCAATTCGTCCATGTAGATGGTGGGAACTTCGCCCTCCTGCGGCTTGTCGAACCCAAACAATAGCCCTTTGCACACCGACACGTCATAGGAAATGCCGATGATCTGCGGATCCACCGAATAGCTGACCGTGTTCCAGCCGCTCTTTAAAACAAATTCTTTTTTGAACGTGGACCCTCCGTCAAAATCCGTGGAAACATACATGGAAACATCCTTCTCGGAATCGTTGTACACGGAGCAGGTGAACTTGGTGATCTGGCGGATGTCGCTCAGATCCAGCTCCTTCGCCACCTGGTTGAGCGGCTGGCGAAATTCCGGTGCGGAGAGGTTGCTCTGCGTGGGATCGCTTGCGGGGTAAAGCCTAAGCGACTTTTCCCCGCTGGTCACGTACTTTTCTTCCTCGTTGAGGGAAATCTTTCCGAAATAGTTGAGCGGAACGAGCGGCTCCACGTCCTCTTTATAGTTTTCGAAATCATTGACTACGACGTAGTTGGGGTTTTTATTTTCTTCCTGCCCTGTTTTATCGCGCGGGGCACACCCCGCAACCCCCGCCATCAATATTACGCAGCTCAGCAAAATCAAGCTCTTTTTCATTTGACTTTATCCTCCGATGGTAATATTCGAAACGTAGAAGGTCTTTGCAAGGGACGGCTCGCCGAACTCCAGGCGCAACGTCTTCAGGGATTCGTTCGCGGAGACGTTGACGGACGCAAGGTCTACGCTGACCGTATTCCAGCCCGCGTTGAGCGTAAGCGTGCCGTGTTCGGTAAAGATGTTTTTGTTGTTGCCGATCTTGACGGTAACGGAGCAGGCGTCGCCCGGATTGTACAGCCAGAGCTCGAGCTTGGAATTTTCTGCCTCGGGGATCGCGGTAAGATCGAGATTGAGTCTCTGATAAGACTCCGCCGCGGCGAGCTGCGCTTTGAGCAGGCTGCCCTCGTACGAAGGAACGCCCGCAGAAACCAACGTGACGGAAGAACCTTCTCCGCTGGCACTGAACGCTTCTTTCAGCGTTTCATCCGCTTCATGGACGACCTTTTTGCCGCCCAGCCAAACAGAGAGCGTATAAGACTTGCCGTCCTTGGTCAGCGCGCAGACAAGGCTGTTTTCTTCCTGATCCAGCTGGACGGTGATGGTGTAGATGCTGCCATTGTCCGTTTCTTTCAGCAGTGTGCCGCCTTCCAGATTTACGCCGTCGGGAACATAGATCTCGAACGTCATCGCGCCCGATTTTTCCTCGGCACCGATGACGAGAGCGCCCGTCTTTTCCGCCGCGACCAGCATCTGCGCAAGGGAGGTGCGCGCGTTGGCAAAACTTTCGTTGCTTGCCGCCACCTTCGTTCCGTCAAAGAGAGTGTTGTACACGCTGGACATCACGCCGTCGAAATCGGCGGCGACTCCCTCCTCGCTTTGCAGAGCGAGATAGTAACTTTCGAGGTCGTACAGCAGATCGTACTCTTCCAGCCCGTCGCGAACGGCGGTCAATCGGATGCTGCCCACCGGCCCGTCGATGCCGTAAGGCGCACCCGGATACAACAGAAATCCATCGCCGTTGTACGGAGGGAAGCGCAGCGGATCGCTGTAATAGTCCTGCAATGTTTCATAGAAATTGCCCGAATACAGTTTTTTGACGTAGAAGGTTGTTGACCAGTACAGGTTGCCGGTCACGTTATAAGCGTACTGCATCCAGCTGTAAATGCGCGGGCTATACAGCTCGGTATCCATATTATAAGATGCGTACGGATTTTTGGTCGCACCTGCGTTGTACCACCACTTTTCCGCGTTTTGGGTGTGGTAGTTGTCTGTACCCTCGGCGTACTCGTAAATATGCTGATACTTGTCGCGGCTCTCTTCCGTGTTGTATTGCCCGAGAATGGGGCAGTACGTTCCGCCCGTCGTAAAGGAGCTTTGGTAATAGGAAACAAACAGCTGCACCATGTTCAGCATGCTCGAAATCACGTCTTCCTTGACGGAGGCGTTGTTGGAGTCCGCCCGCCACTGATCCGCCAGATCCTCCTGGATCTGGTAACAGTTGGCGAGAATATTGTTTGCCATGCTGATCTGCGCGGGCGTGGAAGCCTCGTCAAACATGGTAAAATATGTGGAGATCTTGGCGAAATAGTTGTAGTTTTCCTGCATGGAAAGCTGATAGATGGCGACGAGGTATTCTTTAAATTCGTCGTAATCGATGCCCGTTTCACCGTATCTCGAATCGTACTTTTCGGTATAGGGAAGGGTGACGTTGGTGACGCGCCAATCCTTGCCGTAGATTTTCAGCTGTTCGATGAAGGTATCGACGTCCCCCGCTGCCGCAGGAAGATTCCTGCCGCAAATGCGGTAATCGAGAAGATAGTCGTAATACTTGCCGAACATCTCCCACGAGGAATCTTTTTCGCCCGCCGCGATGCCGCCCTCGTTCCAATAAATATGCATGCCGAACAGCGAACGAGAATGGATCTCGTCTTTCAGCGCGTAGTCATAGACGGTGACGGACACGGGTACTTCCACGCTCGTGCTGCCGAAGCTGATTTGATAGGTACCCGTATAAGTACCCGCTTCCTGCGTTGCGGGGATGTGGTAATCGAACCAAACGCTCTGGTTTTTGCCCTTGGCGATGCAGTTTTCGCCGTATTCCTTTGCCGTTTCGAAAGGCAGGAGCGCATCGGGATAATACCCGACGGGATAGCCCGCCGTCGTGGGTTCGGCGACAAAGATGTATTTTTGGTTGTACACGCTGACATTTTCCGCGGAAAGCACGTCGCTGCCCGATTTCAGATCGGAAAGCTCCACGTCGTAAGCGGGAACGTCCACTTCGGGCGTGAACACGAGCTGCGCCGATTCGCTTTCGTTTTTGAAGGCAGACAACGCAATCCCCGCGGTGGCGCGGTCCTCTTTTGCGTATTCGGAATCCTGAAAGATCTTCTGCGTGTTGGGCGCCGCCCAAATATCGACGTCCGAGGGGTCGATCTTGACAAGATCCCCTCCCCCGGTACATCCCGCGGCGGGCAGGAAAAACGCCAGCCCCACAGCAAAAGTCATGAACCCGGATAAAATTTTCTTTGTTTTCATTTCATTTCCCCTTGCGTCTTTCCCCTTAATTGGTGATACCGGAATTGGTGAGGACGTTGGCAAAACGCACGTCGTCCCAATAAGCGATCTCCGCATCGTAGATCTCCTGTGCCGACATCCTGTCCTTTTCGTTCTGCGCGGTAAAAAGAGCTTCTACCACCGTTCTGCCCTGCGATACGCGCGCGATCCCACCGTAGTACACCGTCTTATAGGTGTTTTCGTTGAGAAGATAGGTAGCGCCCTTGCAGAGCGAGATCCTGTCTTTTTGGATCTGCGTGAAGGAATCGTACAGTTCGGGGTCCTTTGTTTCCACGTCATAATTGAAGGGCATGCTCGCGCCGTTGGAATAATCCATGAACACGTTGTTGGCCCCGTCCGTGGCGAGATAGCGCACAAAATCCTTTGCCACTTCCTTTGCGGTGGCATAGGCGGGGATCATAATGGTGTGGTTGCCGACGGGAAGCACGATCTCGCGCGCCTCTTTTATCTTGGCAAAATCTTTTTCGGAGACCTGCCCGTAAGACGATTGGTCCGCATCGATGGCGTCGATCACCTTGGAAAGCGTTTCATCGTCGGGAATGGTCGTACATTTTTCGATAATGGAACTGATGACGGGCGTCTTCATAAAGGTGAACACGTCCGTGATGCCGCCGCTCGTGCTTACCTTTCTCATCTCCGCTTCCAGCCAGTCGCCATTGGGCATCATCGCACCTTCGCGCGTTAAAAACTTGCTCTGCGCCTGGGTAAATTGCAACGTATTCACGTTTTCGTGACAATATTTTTTCGGATTGTCCGCATGAATGAGGGATGAAATGGTTTCCAGAGAACGAAGCCTGCCCGTCTGCGCAAACACTTCGTTGGAATAGTCGTATTCGCGCTCCTCTTCGGGTGCCTCGGGATTGGTACAGACAAGTCCCTTATAGAAGTTTGCGTAATTGTCCGCGCCCTCGTACTGCCCCCACCAAAGCAGGAACATCATGCAGGTCCAGTAATTTTCTTTGGAGGTAAAGATGAACGGGACTTCCTTATCCGCGACGATCTCGTCGCATAGCTCGAGCAATTCGTCCGTCGTGTTGGGAACTTCCCAGCCATATTCCTCGAACATGGTACGGTTATACACCATTCCCTGCATTCCGGTCACCCACGGCACGCAG
>CALVHT010000113.1 GCA_944328645.1 uncultured Clostridia bacterium | reverse complement strand
GGATAGCGTTCCCGCACCGCGCGCAACAACGGCAACAGCGCACGCTGATTGCACGGTTCGAACGGCTCGCCGCCCAACAGCGAAAGCCCTGCAATGTAGTCGGGCCGCAAGGCTTGCAGAAGCTCTTCCTGCGTTTGGTCCGTATACGGATGTCCGTATCCAAAATCCCAGGCTGCGGCGTTAAAACAACCCTTGCAACGGTGCGTGCATCCGCTGACGAACAGAGACACGCGCACCCCAACGCCATTGGCGACGTCATGTTTTTTTATTTCAGCAAAATTCATAGCGTTTTTCTTTCGATGAAAAATCCCTCCGCAAGAAAACCGACGCGCGGCTTTTGCGGAGGTATTCGCCCCGCACGGGACGCGGAGGGTACACGTTCCGCATTCCGCGCGAAGCGAAAAACCCGTAGAATCCGTCCGGTTGCATCGGGGGAAGACAACCGCGCAAAACGGGAAACACGGCTTGGGAAATCGGCGCCGCTCTTTACAGATGGAGCACGCGCGCTTTGATCTCTTTTGTTTTGCCTAAATTCCAAAAATTTTCGCCCAAGTACCCGCAAGTACGGCGGGTCACGTTCATCTTTTTGTGATCTTTATTATGACAATTGGGACATTCCCACTCATTTTCGTCGTTGATCAGGATCTCGCCGTCGTATCCGCACACATGACAGTAGTCGCTCTTCGTGTTGAATTCGGCATACTGGATATTGTCGTAAATAAACCGGACGATCTCCTGCATCGCTTCGAGATTGTTTTGCATGTTCGGAATCTCAACGTAGGAAATACAACCGCCCGAGGAGATCTTTTGGAACTGCGCCTCAAAAGAAAATTTTGAAAAGGCATCTATGCTTTCACGCACATCGACATGATAAGAGTTGGTGTAATATCCCTTATCCGTGACATCTTCGATGCTGCCGAAACGCGCTTTGTCGATGCGTGCAAAGCGGTAACACAGCGATTCGGCAGGCGTTCCGTAAAGAGCAAACCCCAGGCCCGTATCTCGTTTCCAGGCGTCCGTCTTCTCGCGCATATACTGCATGACGCGCAATGCAAAGGCTTCGCCTTCCGGATGCGTCTGCGGCACCCCCTTCATCAGCTTCGTCACCTCA
Source organism: uncultured Clostridia bacterium (assembly GCA_944328645.1). Taxonomy (GTDB): domain Bacteria; phylum Bacillota; class Clostridia; order Christensenellales; family Borkfalkiaceae; genus Borkfalkia. Next base: position 3,429 of record CALVHT010000113.1, on the reverse strand, counting down.
TACAGCCCGATATACCCCAACGATAAGGTCGAATAACCGTTGAACAGCAGTTCGTCGATCACTGCGCCCTTGGGAAGACGGGCGATCGCACCATACTGCCAATGAATGGGGCTGACGTCTGATTTCGTACCCAACAGGGCACGATGGCGACACATCAGCGCTTCGCGGCACAATTCCAGCCGCTCCTCCAACAAGCTCCAGAACGTTTCCTCGTCACCCTGCGCCAAAATACCGATCTGCGGCAGATTCACGGATACGACGCCTTGGTTAAACCGCCCTTCGAAGCGGTACTGCCCGTTCTCGTCCTTCCAAGGAGAAAGAAAGCTGCGGCACCCCATCGGGCTGAACACGTTGCCCTCGTAAATCTCGCGCATCTTTTTGGCAGAAATATAATCCGGATACAGTCGTTTGGCCGAACATTTGACTGCCAATTCGGTGATCGAATCGTATTTTCCCCCCTTGAGGCAATTCAATTCGTCCAATACATACACCAGCTTTGGAAAGGCCGGAGTAATGTAGACGCCCTTTTCGTTTTTGATTCCTTCGTAACGCTGCCGAAGAATTTCCGTCACGATCATGGCGTTTTCTTCCAAATAGGCGTCATCCTTGTCCAAATGAAGGAAAAGCGTCACAAAAGGAGACTGTCCGTTGGTGGTCATGAGCGTGTTGATTTGATATTGGGTGGTCTGCACGCCGCTCTTTAGTTCGTCCCGGATGCGGTCGGCAACCAATTTTTCCACCTCTTCGCCCGTCAATTCCGGACATGTCTCGCGAAAATGCTTTTCAAATTTGACGCGGCTCTTGCGGAGATATTTGCCCAGGTGCCGCATATCCACCGACTGCCCGCCGTACTGCGAACAAGCGACCGCCGCAATGATTTGCGTCACGACCGTACAAGCGACCTGAAAACTTTTCGGACTCTCGATCAGTTTTCCGTTCATGACCGTGCCGTTATCCAGCATATCGCCAATGTTAATCAGGCAACAGTTAAAGATCGGTTGAATGAAATAGTCGGCGTCATGAAAATGCAGGACCCCTTCCTCATGCGCCTTGGAAATCTTTTCGGGCAGGAGGATGCGTTTGGTCAGATCCTTGGAGACCTCCCCCGCGATCAAGTCGCGCTGCGTCGCCGCGGCAAGTGCGTTTTTATTGGAATTTTCTTCCATGACGTCCTTGTTCGCATTTCGGATCAAGCTCAGAATCGCCTCGTCGGTGGTGTTCGCCTTACGAACCAATGCGCGGGTATAACGATAAATGATGTACGCTTTTGCCAAAACATAGTGGCCTTGCTCCATCAACTTCTCTTCGATGATGTCTTGAATGTCCTCGACAAGCATGCGCTTTTTTTTCTTTTCCTCGATAAAAGAAAGAATCTGCTCGATCTCCGCTTCGGACGCGCGCTCCTTCGCTTCCACCTCGGCGTTTGCCTTGCCGATGGCGATCACGATCTTTGCCCGGTCATATTCCACTACGGTCCCGTCTCTCTTGATTACTTGCATCGCTTGCATGCCTCTCTCGTTTTCTTTCGTTATTATTATACCATCTCTGTGAAAAATTACTGTAGCTTTTGCAACAATTTCAAAAAAATACAATATATTGTGGGTTTCTGCTAAAAAAATCCATTGAACGCACTATAACGCTGCGGCCGTTGTTAGAAATCTCCTAAAAACTTTTATGCCGCCGAGCTCCGCGCGGCTTTGCCGCGTCGCTTGGCGTATATACGTTATTTTACGACGCCGAACGGGCGCACGCGCACCGCCTCCGCACGTATCTGGATCACAAACGTTTTTTCGCGAGTGACGCTGACCTGCACATCGCCCGTCAAATCAAACAACCCCGACAGCACGCGCTGTAACTCGCGGACGAGCACCTGCTCGCAATCCGCCGAAAGCGGCGCCCCTTCCCGCGCCAAAATGCTTTTGGCGCGCACGGCATTGTCGGTCAATCTGCGCATATTTCTCCTCCTTCGATCTCTGCCGCCCGGCAGAATCGCTTGAACGAACCAAAAATTTTGTAATATTCGGCGCGCATTTGCGCGACACTATTCTTAAAATCACCTTTCGCAGGGAGTTGTTATGAAACCGTCGACACAACGGGCACAAAGCGCGCCTACGCTCGTCTGCCTGTTCTTTCTCTTTTCTTGGATCGGCTGGTCCGCAGAAACCGTCTATTTCGGCATGCGCTGGCATGTTTTGGCGGACCGCGGTCTTTTAGCTCTGCCGCTTTGCCCCATCTACGGCGCCTGCCTTTTGGGAATGTATCTTTGGCAGGGAACACTGCCCCGCGATCGGCTGCTTTTGACCGGACGAACAATGCAAAGCCGCCGCACGGATGCATACCGGCGGTCCGCCTTGTCCTATTTTGCCGCTGCCGTTTTTTTGCCGACAGTCGCGGAATTTTGCGTTGCGGCTCTATCGCAGGGTGTTTTGGGCCTGACTTTATGGGATTATTCGTATCGACCTCTCAACCTGTTCGGATACATCTGCCTTGACCGTGCGCTTTTATGGGGAATCCTGCTGACCTTGGCCATGCATTTTCTTTGGCCGCCTTGTTTTGCCGCGGTCAGTGTCCTTCCGTTGCGGGCTCGCAAAGCAGCCGCCTGCACCGCCGCCACCTTGACGGCGTGTGACTTTGCCTTACAGATACTCTGCCTGGCGCTGACCGGGCGCCGTTTTTCTTTTTTCCGCTTATAAACTTTTTTTCAGACTGCGCCGAATACTTCCGAAAAAGCCGTCATACTTTGTCGTCGCATTGTAGATCTTGCGCGTGCCGTTGACAATGTTTCCCGCCAACAGCCGAAACGCCTTTTGTGCGTCCCCATGCCCGCGTTCCCCCAAAAAAACGCCGTCCTCCTGCGGGATGATCCCCAACAGCGGTAAATTCAACGCCTCCGAGATTTCGCGCGGAGATAAAGTCTCCCCGTCAACAATCAGATCGCCGCGAACCATGTTGATGACCAAGTCAACGCTGCGCATCCGATAACTTTGCAACACCGAAATGACCTTGTCCGCGTCGCGCAGGGAAGAAATGTGCGGGGTAGTCACCACCAACGCTTCCTCCGCTGCCGAAGCCGCACGATGAAATCCGCTGTCGATCCCCGCCGGTGAATCGATCAAAATGTAATCGAAGCGCGGCGCGAGGTTGTCTAAAATCAAGCGCACCGCCTGCGGTGATATGTATTTATTCGGATCGGTGTGGTTGGAGGCGAGAATAAACAGATTCGGATACTCCGGATGTTGCACGAGTGCCTGCTTGGGTCGGCAGCGCCCCTCGATTGCATCGACGATGTCATAGATGATATTGTTTTCCACGCCGCAGACGACGTCGATATTGTTCAGTCCGAAATCGGTATCCGCCAGAACGACACGCTCGCCCATAACGGAGAGCCGCATGCCGAGATTGGCGGCGACGGTCGTCTTTCCTACGCCG
>CALVHT010000112.1 GCA_944328645.1 uncultured Clostridia bacterium | reverse complement strand
ACATTGCTGCGGCGATGAGTTTTGAGGCGCAAAACGGCATTATCGATGCGTTGGACGCGCGTATGCATTCGATTCGCCCGCATCCGGGGCAGCAGGCTTCGGCGCGGCTGGTGGCAAAACTGCTCGAGGGGAGCCGAAACGTGACGCGCCAGGGTGAATTGCGCGTGCAGGATGCCTATTCGCTGCGCTGTACGCCGCAGGTGCACGGCGCGAGCAAGGACGCCGTCAATTTTGTCAAAGACCGCGTGAACATCGAGATCAATTCGGTTACCGACAACCCCATCATTTTTTCGGAGACGAACGAGGCGATCTCCGGAGGAAATTTCCATGGGCAACCGATGGCGCTTGCCTTTGATTTTTTGGGGATCGCGTTGGCAGAGATCGCGGACGTGGCCGAGCGGCGCATCGAGCGCATGGTCAACTCTTCGCTTTCCGGATTGCCGTCCTTTTTGGTCAAGCGCGGCGGGGTCAACAGCGGCTTTATGATCGTGCAATATACGGCGGCCGCACTTGTATCCGAGAACAAAGTGCTGGCGCATCCTGCCAGCGTCGATTCCATCCCTTCCAGCGCCAACCAAGAGGACCATGTATCGATGGGTACCATTGCGGCGCGCAAAGCCCGCGAGATCTTGGAGAACGCGCGCCGTGTGTTGGCAATCGAGTTGATGTGCGCCTGCCAGGCGATCGATCTGCGCGGAGACAAAGGCATGGGGATCGGTACGCAGGCGGCATACGACTGTGTTCGCGCCAAGATCCCGTACCTGACCGAAGATCGGCCGCTGTACGATGACATCAATCGCTCGGAGGAACTGATCGTCAACGGTTCGCTCGTTGCCGCGGTGGAAAACGCGGCGGGGAAAATGGAGTTTTGAGTATGGAATTGGATTTAATAGAATGTTTGGGCGAGGGCGGCAGGCTGCCCGATCCGCCCGCTTTTATAGAGGGTGTGCGGCGAGCCCCCAAGCGAACGGCTACTTTGAGTACGGCGCAAAAGCGGCTGGCTCTGAAAAACGCACTGCGGTACATCCCGCAGGAATGGCATGAAGTTTTGGCGCCCGAATTTGCGCGGGAACTGGAGGAACGTGGCCGCATTTACGGCTATCGTTTTATGCCCAAAGAGCGCATTTGGGGCAAGCCGATCGACGCGTATGCGGGGAAGTGCATCGAGGGAAAAGCGTTTCAGGTCATGATCGACAATAATTTGGACCATGCGGTGGCGCTCTATCCGTACGAGTTGGTTACTTACGGGGAAACGGGCCAGGTCTGTCAAAACTGGATGCAGTACCGTTTGATCAAAAAATATTTGGAAAACCTGACCGACGAGCAGACACTGGTCATGGCGAGCGGGCATCCGCTCGGCTTGTTTGCCTCCCATAAAAATTCGCCGCGGGTCATCATCACCAACGGACTGATGGTCGGTATGTTCGATGACCCCGAAAACTGGGCGCGCGCCGTGGCGATGGGCGTTTCCAGTTATGGGCAGATGACGGCGGGCGGCTGGATGTACATCGGGCCGCAGGGAATCGTGCACGGGACCTTTAACACCTTGCTCAATGCGGGCAGAAAAGTTTTGGGGATCCCGCAGGACGGGGATTTGGCCGGCCGATTGTTTGTCACCTCCGGTCTGGGCGGTATGAGCGGGGCGCAGCCAAAGGCGGTGGAGATCGCCGGCGGCGTGGGCATCATTGCCGAAGTGGACGCATCCCGCATCGAGACCCGCCGCAGCCAGGGTTGGGTCAAATTGGTAACGGACAGCCGTCGCGAGGCGTTTGCGCTTGCGGCAAATGCGTGCGCAGCCAAAGAAAGCGTTTCCATTGCCTATCACGGCAACATCGTCGATTTACTCGAATACGCTGTCGAGCAGTCGATCCGCATTGATCTGCTCTCGGATCAGACCAGCTGTCATGTGCCGTATGACGGAGGGTATTGCCCGCAAGGGATCGACTTTGCCGAACGTACCCGCCTTCTAGCCGAGGATAAAGCGCTGTTCCGGCGCATGGTCGATCAGACATTAATCCATCATTTTCATTTGATCCGTACGCTGGTCGGGCGGGGCACCTACTTTTTCGATTACGGAAATTCCTTTATGAAGGCGGTATTCGATGCCGGCGCGACGGAGATTGCCAAAAACGGCGTCGATACGAGCGAAGGTTTCATTTTTCCCTCGTATGTCGAAGACATCATGGGCCCGTTGCTTTTTGACTACGGGTACGGTCCGTTCCGCTGGTGTTGTCTTTCGGGCAAGGAGGAAGACCTTCGCAAGACGGATGCGGCGGCCATGTCCGTCATCGATCCGAATCGCCGCGGACAGGATCGCGATAACTATGTTTGGATCCGCGACGCAGAAAAGAACCGCCTCGTGGTCGGCACCAAGTGTCGAATCCTTTACCAAGACGCGATCGGCCGCCGCGACATTGCCTTGAAATTCAACGCCATGGTTCGCCGGGGCGAGATCGGACCGGTTATGCTCGGCCGAGATCATCACGATACGGGCGGCACGGATTCTCCTTTCCGTGAGACCAGCAATATTTACGACGGCAGCAACGTTACGGCCGACATGGCCGTACAGTGCTACGCCGGCAACGCGGCGCGCGGCATGAGTTTGGTCGCTCTGCACAACGGCGGCGGCGTTGGGATCGGCAAAGCGATCAACGGTGGGTTCGGCTTAGTGCTGGACGGCAGCGAGCGGGTCGATGAGATTATCCGTAAAGCCATCGTTTGGGATACCATGGTCGGCGTTTCGCGCCGCAGTTGGGCGCGCAATGCGCATGCCATGGAGGTCGCCGCCGAATACAATCGCCGAACGAACGACTGCATCACCGTACCGGTCTGTGCGGAAGACGCGCTTATGGAGAAGTTTTTCGAATGAACGGATTTCGCGTCGAGCATATTTCCCGGTTGGTGACCTGTGCGGGCGGCCCGAAGCGCGGCCGCGCGATGCGTGAGATCGGCGTTTTGGAGGACGGCGCTTTTGTCGTCGAGCATGGGATGATCCGCGCGGTCGGCACGCGGCGGCAGATCGCCGCGGAATTTTCGCACTTTCCCGCGTTGGATTGCGGCGGAAAACTGGTCACGCCTGGCTATGCAGACAGTCATACGCATCTCGTCTTTGCGGGTGAGCGTTCGGCGGAGTTCGCACGCCGCTTGCGGGGCGACTCGTATATGGACATCTTGCGGCAGGGCGGAGGCATCGCCGCTACGGTTCGGGCAACGCGCGCGGCGAGTGAAGAGGATTTGATCGAGCAGGCGTTGCCGTATTTGGCGGACATGCTCGCGATGGGCGTGACCGTCTGCGAGGTCAAAAGCGGCTATGGATTGGATGTGCAGACAGAGCTGAAGCAACTGCGCGTCATTCAGCGATTGAACCGGTTGCAGCCGATCGAGCTGATCCCCACCTTTTTGGGTGCGCATGCCGTACCTTCTGGAGAGACTGCGGAGCGATACATCGATTTTTGCTGTGCGGAGAGCCTGCCTGCGGCGGCGGAAAGCGGATTGGCTCGCTTCGCGGACATCTTTTGCGAAGCGGGGGTGTTTTCCCTCGCGCAGAGCGAGCGATATCTGCGGCGGGCGGCGGATTTGGGCTTTTCGCTCAAAGTGCATGCGGACGAAATGTCACCTCTCGGCGGAGCCGGCTTGGCGGCGGCGTGCAGAGCGGTTTCGGCCGATCATTTGTTGCAAATCCGCGCGGAAGACGTCGAGGCGCTCGCCGCTTCCGAAACGATCGCGACCGTTCTGCCGCTGACGGCGTTTTGTTTAGGGGAAGCGTATGCGCCCGCGCGCAAGCTCATCGATGCCGGCGCCATGCTGGCCGCGGCGAGCGATTTCAATCCGGGAAGTTGTTGTACCTATGCGGTGCCACTTTTGGTATTTCTCTGCTGTCTTTACATGAAGCTGAGCATTGAAGAGACGTTGACGGCGCTCACCGTCAACGGTGCGGCGGCCTGTGGCGTTGCGGAACGGGTCGGCAGCATCGAAGCGGGAAAACAAGCGGACTTTTTGGTATATTCTTGCCCCGACGAGGCATTTTTGCCGTATTTTTCGGGCGTAAATCAAGTTGTGCGCGTATATAAACGAGGAGTAAAAGTCTATGGCTAAACTGTTGGAATGCGTTCCCAACTACAGCGAAGGGCGCGATTTGGATAAGGTGGAGCAGATTGTCGATTGTTTCCGCGGGAAAGAAGGGGTCAAACTGTTGGATTATTCTTCGGATAAAGATCACAATCGAACCGTCGTGACAGTGATCGGCGAGCCGGAACCGTTGGTTGCGGCGGTGATCGCCTCGGTGGGCAAGGCGTTGGAGCTGATCGACATGACCAAACACAGCGGGCAACATCCGCGCATGGGGGCGGTAGACGTCATTCCCTTCATCCCCGTCAAAGGCGCGACGGTCGAGGACGCCGATCAAGCCGCTAAAGCGGTGGCAAAACAGGCGAGCGAGCGGTACGGTCAGCCGTTTTTTCTGTATGAAAGCTCCGCCACTGCGCCGCATCGGGTCAATTTAGCGGATATAGATCGGAAGAGCGTCGTGTAGGGAAAGAGTGT
>CALVHT010000111.1 GCA_944328645.1 uncultured Clostridia bacterium | reverse complement strand
GGAGTTTTTATTTCATCACTCATCGCTTAAGCTTTTCGTTACCCGCGGACTATCCGCGGGTTTTAATATACAAAAAAACTGCGGCGGAAACCGCCGCAGTTTTTTGCAACCGAGCCGAATGAACGACCCTTTTATTGCGTTGACTCACTGTTCCTTTTTCTTGCGCAGGAGCCGCACGACCAGTACGACCGCGAACGCCAACAAAACAATATCTCCGACTATTGCGACGACAAGTACCGCCGTGATCTGCCCGGAAAGGTCCTCATTGACCGTATCGATCTTTTCGTTCAGCCCGTTCAACGAGTCCATCTTATTTCCCAGTCCATCCACCCAAGAGGTCAAAATGTCCAGCTTGCTCTCCAAGTTGCTGAGACCGTCCGTCTTTTCGTCCATCGCCTCGACTATCTCGGTCAGACCGTTCACTTTTTCTTCGATGGCCTTCGCAAGCGTCTCTACGCTGTCCGCTTTGCCGCCAAGCGAGGCGATCAGCTCTTCCACGCCCTCGACTTTTCCGTCAAGCGCCAGGATCAACTCTTCCATGCCGCCCAATTCGCCCACCTGCGTTTCCAAAGTTTCTGCCAATGCATTGAGCGCTTCCACTTTCTGCGTCAAACCGTTCACCAGTTCGGTCACGGAACCGATCTTTCCGTCCATCGTGCCGAGCAAACCGTCCAACCCCTCGATCTTCGTCTCCAGCGAGGCGATCAGCTCATTGACCTGCGCAAGATCCGCCAAGCGAGACGCTATGTCGCTGATCTGCCCTTTGAGTTCGTCATATCGACTGCTTTCGGCATCCGCTAATTGATTCAGCGCCTGTTCCAGCACGCCGAGCTGCGTCTCCAGCGCCGTGATGTGCTCTTTCAGTTCCGCGTGATCGCCGGCCACGGAAACGCCCAGCAAATCCAAACGCTCGCTGACTGACCGCACATCTTCGGCGATCTGACTGACCAACACGGAATCCATCCGTTTGCCGTATTCCTCTACGAGTGCCGAAAGCGCCGCCGCATCCTTTCCCTCGCCGACCGCCAAGAGGATCGCTCCCCGGCCTTCTTCTTCGATCGCGTTGATCTTTGCTAAGGATACTTCGCTGTACAGCGCCGCATATTGCTCGCGCAGCGACGCCGCATAGGCGGCAAGTTCGGCAGTATATGTATCGGCCGTTTCCATCGCCGTTTCGTCTACCACGACAAAGACTTCGCCGGCCTTGACCGCAGAAAAACCATCCGCCAAAAGGATGCTTTCGGGCAAAACGCCGTAACTTCCGCCGCTGATAAAGCCACTCGTCTCTTTGGCACTGATCGCACCTTGGAAGTTGCCGCCGCCCACGGAAGCGCCGATCGACGACGCGTCGTTGATCGTTCGGCCGAGGTTGATGCCCAAAGCCGCTTCGATCCCATTGAACTCTCCGCCGGTGACGGAAATGTTTTCATACACCGAAAGCGCAAAACCGGAATTCGGCAAACCTTGTAAAGACTCAAGGGCATCCATCATTTTGATCGTTGCGCTCTCGCTATTGATATTCAATCCGTAATTTCCGGAGAACGTACCGCCGGTTACTGAAATATTCGTCGCTGAAACGATATCCAATCCTGCCGCAGGCGCAGACGTGTCGGGGATCGGCTGCTGCATCTGCTCCAACGCTTCTACCATATCGACCCAAGAATTGCCCCAAATATCGGTCGCCGACGCCGTACCCGTGCCGCCGATAAATTCGCCGCCGGTCACCGTGACGCTCCCTTCGACGATCAAGCTGACCGCGCTAAGGTTCTCGTTTCCGAGCACTTCAAAATGGCCGCCGTCGATCTGCACGTCGATCGGATACGCTTTGTAGCTATAGTCTTCATTGGTGTAACCGATGCACAGCAACGCCGCTCCGGGCGCAGAGGCGACCCACTTGAAATCCGCATCCATGGGCTTTTTTCCGCCGCCGATGATGTTTCCGTCTTTCACGATGAGCTTCCCGGTATGATACGACACGGCCGCAGCATTGCTAAGCCCCCCGTGCACGTCGATCTCAAGGCCGACATAGCCGCCGTAGATCTCCGTCTTTTCCCCCTCGATCTGCACGACGATCTCGTGGATATTTCCCGTACCGGGATTGCAGTTGTGCGAACTGCCGTCCGATCGTTCCATCCCGTAAACGCCCAAACCGACCGTTCCTTCATTGTCCGTAGCGCGGATGACCGAGTTATTGACATAGATGCTCGGCCCCGGCATACTCGACAGGCCGTAACCTTCGCCTTCCAGATAACTTTCGATCACGTCAACACGCGTCGAGGCATTCATGACGCGCACGGCGCTGCTGGAAACACTGCCTCCAATGTTGTCGGCTTGGAGATTGGTCACCTTCATATTTTCTAAGCGCATGGCGGGACCGTTCACGATGGTGACCGCGCCGTTCTGATAGGCAGAGTAAGGCACCTCGCCGCAGCAATAGGCAGACTTGACCGATCCGTTTTTCAAAACCACCGTGCCGGTATTGTCGAAGATCGAAACGGCGGCGCCCTGCGTGACAGCATGAAGAATCGGCTCCTCGGGCGTAAGCACCAAATAAGGATTCTCCTTTTCGACCACGCCTTTGTTATGATTTGCGTTGTCTGCCGCCGAACAGGTATCCTCGATGGGCAAAGCCCGCGTGGTAAGGGCGCCCGTCAAAGTATGGCCGTTGAAATCCAAGGTGATGTTTTCGTACCCGAACAGCGCGAGGCTGTACAGATTATATTTGGGCATAAGTTCGACCGAAACCCGGCTGAGCTCTTCCAGCGGTCGGTCGGACAGGAGCAAGTCTTCGTACAACACGATCGCAACGCTATGAATGGTCTTATGGTCGTCGCACGTTGCCCCCGAAACATAGCGGTAGCGATACAGCGTCTGCTGCATATCCTTCCACGTCGCGCACTCGATGGGTTCGCCCCCGTCGATCGAAACGGTGGCTGCGATCCCTTCGGCAGGAACATCGTTTTCTCCTTCGGCCGCATATACCGGCAAACCGCCCAATACAGCCGCAGCAAACGCCGCGACAAAAAGTATAGACATCAGCCATAACAGGAGATTTTTTTGTTTTGCTTTCATCTTTTTTCCTCCCAATCAATTCTCCGATCCGCTGCATGGCTTTATTATTGAAAATACCTTTTTGTATCCTATATAATTTCTCTCATAAAGATCGTAAAACCATGCAAGTTTTTCGAGCGACTATATTATAGCATGCAAAATCTTTTGAGGTCAATCCTTTCTATATTTTCTTTTCAAAAAGCAGCATACACATGCCATGACGCATCGCAAAAAGCTGAAATGATCGTCGCCCTTCGCCTGCACCGCGAAATCTGCGCGCTAAATTTAAGAATCTCGACAGGCAATGCGCATGACCAGAGCATTCTTTTTGTTGTTTGCACTATATTGTCTTTGACCTTTTCACCTCTCCGTCTGTCTTTAAGAGGGCGGCAATCGGGCGCAATCCGTTCACCGCCTTCTTGATCGTTCGTTTGGCTTGATCATTGCTCCTCCCGGTTCGCCGGCTTTTTCTTCTTGTATACCGCCATGCCGATGTATGTTCCTATCCCAAGCGCACTGCCAAACACGAGCGACAGGGCGATCCACAGCGCAAGATTGTTCCCTTCTCCGCCCGCAATGGTAAACTCCGTCGCAGCCGCGCCGGATTTGGAGAGGATTGAAACGGTATGCGTGCCGACGGACAGGGTTTCCAAATAATCCGCATGCAGGGTAACCATCGTACTGCCCTCCCGGACGGTAAAATCGGAAGCCTCGACATTTGCCCCGTCCACCTGTACCGCGATGAAATCGGCAAATTCCGCATTGGAGGTAAAGGAAAGTCCGTTCTCTTCGCCTTGCTGCCATGTGCCGTTCGCGCCGGCAATGATTTTCGGCGGGTGAAGCGGTTCCTGCGCCTGCTTATACTCGATCAGAACGGAGAAGAAGCCCACCCTTTCATCTTTTTGGAGGGTAACGGAAAAACTTACCGCGTTCTCCGTATAGCTGCTTGCCGCCGCCCCGCCCTTGATGCGGGCGGATGCGCCGTCATACCCTTCCGGCAAAGGAACAATCAGCGTTCCGCGGAGACTTGACTCGCCATAGTTTTCCAAGGGAATGGTGACGGTATATTCCGCCTGGAGATCATATCCCGCGCTGACCGGGCCATACTTTTCTATATCTTCCATGGGATAGCGGTAATCGATGGCAAGTCCTTGATTCTCGCCGAATTCTCCCACGGAAACCGCAACGTCCGGCGTAAAGCTCGCCGCGAGGTTGGGGGCTAAGGAATAATCGTTGTCTCCCGCCTCTAAAGTGCGTACCGGCAGGATGATCGGATCAAAGGATGCTCCTCCCGCAGTAACCGTTACATAGGCGAGAAAAGGATCCGTATAGCCGGTGCCGTCATAGCCGCCCTCCGGCATTTCAGAAAAATCATAGAGGGCGTCCAGTTCTGCCGACAGGGGCAGGTCCGGGACGAAACGATACGCAAAGGCCGTCCTGTCTCCCAAATCCCCGACCGGCGTACGTTCATCCTCCTTCCAGTAAAACGTTCCCGGGATCGGCTTACCGTCCAACGGACTGACAAGATAGGCAGGTTTTTCTACATCTGCCAGGGTGTCGCCCGGCTTCGCCGTCAGCTCCAGATCGCTCCACTGAATGAGGTTGGTCTGCTTTGTGATAATCAAGTCATCTTTCAGAACGATATCCAGCGCGTTCCAATACTTGTCTTCTGCTCTGGTGA
>CALVHT010000110.1 GCA_944328645.1 uncultured Clostridia bacterium | reverse complement strand
GGTATAGTCCTTTTCCGCCGGATAGACCGCCGCACCCGGCGGCACGAACCCCAGCGAATCGAAATCGCCCGCACACAGGTCGATCTTTACCTTTCCCTGCGCCCATCGCAATGCGCCGTCACAGCAGACGGTCAGCGCATCGCCGACCATTGCCGCGCGATACGGCTCTCCGTTCAGCAAAATCCTGCCTTTCACCTTGTCTCCTATCTCGTGCGATCCCGCAATTCGGCGATGGTCTTGGCCATGTCCGGCGCACGAAATACCGTATTGCCGGCCACGATCACATTTACGCCCGCCGCCTTGACCGCCGCGACGTTCTCTTCCGTGATTCCGCCGTCCATTTCAATGTCTTTCTCCGCTCCCGCGCTTTCAAAAAAACGGCGTGCCTCCGTCGCCTTGGCCAGCGTACGTTCGATCAGCTTTTGCCCGCCCTTGCCCGGATAGACGCTCATCACCAACAGCATGTCGGCAATTTCCAGGCAGTGATAAATGCCCTGCAACGGTGTATCCGGGCTGACCGCAACGCCGGCACGCACGCCCAGCGAATGGATTTCGCGCAGTGCCTGCAACAGACCGGCGCCGCAGGCCTCTGCATGGACGGTCAGTCCGCTTGCGCCCGCTTGCGCAAACTCTTCCGCTTTGGCCAAAGGATTGACGCACATCAGATGCACGTCCAGCGGCAGCGAAGTATGACGGCGCACGGCCTCGATCATATCCGAACCGAATGTGATTTTGGGCACGAACGACCCGTCCATCACGTCGCAATGGATCAAATCGGCTCCGCAGCGCTCCAACGCTTCGACGGCCTCACCCATCGCCGCAAAGTCGGCGGATAAAATGGACGGGGCAATTTGTATTTTGTTCATGGTTTCCTCCGCTATCCGATGACGGAACGAAGAGCTCGCCTTGCGCAGAAGCACCGCGAGCCCTCCCATCGTTCTTTCCGCTATTATCATACTATACGGGGGGGCAATTTGTCAAGCCGTCGGCAAAAATTGGATGCGGCAAAATCGCCGCCCGTCCTTTACGATCCCCCCAACCGTTTGGCACGCAACTGCCCGCAGGCACCGCCGATGTCTGCGCCGATCGTGCGGCGCAAGGTCGCCGAAAGTCCGCCCCGTTCCAACACTCCCAAAAATCGGTATGCATCCTTTTCGGAAATGCCGCAAAGGCCCTTTTCGGGAACCGCATTGAGGCGAATCAGGTTTACGTGGCAAGGCCGTCCGCGCAAGAGCGCGATCAGCCGCTCCGCCTGCGCGCGCCCCGCGTTTTCGCCCGCAATCAGCGAATACTCGAAGATATACCGCCGACCCGTCTTTTCAAAATAATAGTCGCACGCGCGCAAAATATCCGCAATCGTATACGCCTTGGCGATCGGCATGATGCGCGCACGCTCCTCATCCGTCGGCGAATGCAGCGACACCGTTAAATTGACGGGAATCCCCTCATCCGCCAGTTCATACATTTTCGGGACCAGACCGCAGGTGGAAAGACTGATGTTGCGCGCACTGATGCAGATCCCCCCTTCCGCGGTCACATTGCGCAAAAAACGAACGGTGTTGGCATAGTTGTCCAACGGCTCCCCGCTGCCCATGAGCACGACATTGGTGACGGCGCGCTTTTCCGCCGTACCGCCCTGCCGCGCATTCACCGCCAAAATCTGCCCCAGGATCTCCCCCGCCGTCAGATTTCGGATCAATCCGTTCAATCCCGAAGCGCAGAAAGCGCAGTTCATCCGACAGCCGACCTGCGTCGAAACGCACTGCGTCTTGCCGTATTTATAGGACATGAGAACGCCTTCGACAATGTTTCCGTCCGCCAATTCAAACAAATATTTCTCCGTGCCGTCCGCCGATACGAACGTTTCGGCAATGCGGACAGGTTCATCCTCAAATTTCTCCAACAGGCGGCTTTTGAGCGTGCGAGAGAGATCCGAAATCTCTGCGATGCGCTTGCCGCGCATCAGTCCGCGATACAGCTGCCCCGCGCGGTACTTTTGTTCTCCCCAAGCAAGGATCAGCGCCTGCAATTCGGCCAACGAGTGATCCTGCAATATCTCTTTCATTCCGATCTCCTCTGCATGGCTGCGACATAGAAGCCTGCCCCCATCGAAAGATGGGGCAAAAATTGCAGGCCGAAACGCGTGCGGCGATGCGCCAGCGGACTGTCCGCCGCGGTGACAACGAATGCGGGATTTTCTTCCAAAAATGCGCCGACGGTACCGTCGTTTTCCTCGCCGAATACCGAGCAGGTGGAATAATAGAGCATGCCGCCCGGCTTGACATATCGCGCGCACGTGCGCAAAATGGCGCGCTGCGTCTGTCCAAGCGCGGCCAAATCCTCCTCGCGGCGAAACAGTTTGATGTCCGGATTCTCGTTCACAACGCCGTATCCGGAGCAGGGTGCATCCACCAAAACGGCGTCGAACCCGGCGTCATACTCTCGCGCATACACCGAGGCGTCGCGGCACACCGCCTGCACGTTCGTCGCGCCCATGCGGGCGGCATATTGCCGAATGAGTTCCGTCCGGTGCGGATGCAGTTCGAAAGCCAGGACTTGCTCGCATTTTTGAGCCAACAGCACGCTTTTGCCTCCCGGTGCGGCACACGCGTCCAACAGCCGCCCGCACGGGCGAACTTGCGCACAGATCGCCACGGACCCCACCGACTGAAAGGTATATTCCCCGCGATCATACCCGGCATCGCGACGGAAAGAAGAAAAGGCATAAACCAACGGAAAGGGGGTCGGCCGGCCCCGCTCCGCCGCGCCGTATCGGTCTGCCGCCGCAGCGTCTGCAAAGCGCACGAATGTGCGCGCCGGACAATGCTCGAAAATGCGTTCCGCCTCGGCACCATACTCGTCCACCAGGCGGCGCACCGCAAACTCCGGGTATGAATACCGCAAAGAAAGCGCGGCGATCGGTTGTTCCGGAAAATGCAGTTCGGTTTCGTCAAAGGCGCGCAATACCGCGTTCAAAAAACCTGCCGCGCCCCCTTTCCCCAGCTTTTTGGCAAGCGACACCGCATTGTCGGTGACCATATAGCGGGGCTTCCCCAAAAACAGGTACATATACAGCGCGATCTTTAAGAGGATGCGCACGGGCAGCTTAGGACTTTTGGGCGCAAAACTGCGGATGCAAAAATCCAGGTAGAGATCGTTTTCCAGCACGCCGTAACAGATTTTTGCGGTGCGGGCGCGGTTGCACTCCTCCACGGGCACCGCGTCAAGCGCCTGTTTCAAGTACGTTCCCTCGCCGTAAACCTTGTGCAGAACAGCATATGCATCGTACAGCGGATTGGTCATTCTCTTCTCCCGAATCGGTCGCCCACGGCGACCTTACGCCCATTCACAAAGTCGGCCGCACGCAGGCGTTTGCCGCCCTCCTCCTGCAAGAACGCGATGCGGACGCTCCCGATGCCTGCCGCCACGTAAATACCCGTCTTGTCTGCGCGCACCACCCGGCCGGGATCTTTGGCATCGATCGGCTCCGCCGTCGCCGCATATACGTTCACAGTCTTGCCGCGCAAAAATGTAAAGGCGAGCGGTTCGGGATTCATCGCGCGAATCAGACGGCAGACCGACTCCGCCGGCGCGGAAAAATCGATTTCGCAATCCGCTTTGCCGATCTTTTTGCAGACGGTCGCCGCGGAATCGTCTTGCCGCGTAAATACGGCCGTTCCCGCCTCGACTTGCCGCAACGCCTGCGTGATGCAGTCCGCGCCCAGCCGAAACAGCCGCTCGGCCAACGCTGCCGCATCCTCTTCCCCGATCGCGATGGCGCGCTGCAACAGGATGTCGCCGGTATCCAGGCCGACGTCTGTGCGCATGATCGTGACGCCCGTCCGCTCATCGCCCGCCAAAATGCTGTGTTGAATGGGAGACGCACCACGCCAGCGCGGCAACAGCGACGTGTGAATGTTGTAAACGCCCTGCGCAAAGCAATCCAGGACCGCTCGGGTGAGGATCTGACCATACGAACATGTGACCATACAATCGGCGCCGAGCGCGCACAGTTGCGCGACATGCTCGCGGATCTTCGGGAAATCCAGCACCTCGATCCCCGCCGCCTGCGCATAAACCTTTAAAGGGCAGGGCGTCAGCACTGCCTTGCGGCCCACCGGCCGGTCCGGCTGCGTGACCGCGGCGACAACGTTGAAGCCGGCATCGCGCAATGCCTGCAAGGGAAGGATGGACAGCGCGTTTGCGCCTGCATATACCAGTTTCATGCCCCCTCCTTACGATTCGCTCTCGACCCGGTCCGCGCGGTCGATATACAAAATCCCGTCCAAATGATCCAACTCATGGCAGACAGCGCGCGCAAAAAAACCGCGAGCGATCAATTTTTTCGGCTTTCCGTCCCGATCAAAATATTCCACTTTGACAAAATTCGGGCGGGTCACGACGCCGCGCTTTCCGCGCACGGACAAGCATCCCTCATACCCCGTCTGTTCGCCCTTGGCCTCGACGATGACGGGATTGACCATCTCGTAAAAGCCCTCGGCGACGTCGATCACAACGGCACGGCGCAAAATCCCCACCTGCGGCGCCGCCAAACCCGCACCTTCTTCTTTCCGAACTGTCTGCTTCATGTCATCCAAAAGCTGCGCGAGCTTTTCGTCAAATGCGGTCACCGCAAAACATTTTTTTCGCAACACTTCGTCGCCCACCTGCACGACGTTTCGAATCGCCATCGATCTTTCCTCCTTTGCGCCCGAATCTTCCGAACGCCTGTCCTTTGCCGCCCCGATCGGGCAGCCTCTGTTTATG
>CALVHT010000109.1 GCA_944328645.1 uncultured Clostridia bacterium | reverse complement strand
GGGTGCGATAAGGAGAGAAACGATGCACAAAACCATTCTGAAAAATTACGCAAAACTGTTGGCGCGCGTCGGGCTTAACGTTCAAAAAGGGCAGGAAGTGATCATTGCGGCCGAGCTGGATCAACCGGAATTCGTAGCGTTTGTCGCGGAAGAGTGTTACCGTGCGGGGGCTGCGCGCGTGCGGGTGGATTGGTCGCATCAGCCGATTCAGCGGTTGGGCGCCGAATACCGCAGCGAAGAAGTGCTTTCGGAAGTTCCTTTTTGGAGAGAGGAGAAGCTGCGCGGCGAATTGCGCACGCTTCCCGCACGGCTGTATTTAGACAGTGCGGATCCGGATGGCCTGAACGGGATCGATACGGAAAAATATGCGCGCGCTTTGCAGGCTCGTACGCGTATCCTCAAACCGTACCGCGATAAAATGGAAAACAAGTATCAATGGTGCATTGCGGCGGTCGCGGGCGAGCGATGGGCAAAAAAAGTGTTTCCGCGAGCGACGGGGTCGGGCATTGCGCAGGATAAACTTTGGCGGGCGATCCTGTCCTGTTCGCGCTCATTGGAAGGAAACCCGATGGAGAATTGGCGGCGGCACAACGCCGACCTTGCGGCGCGCTGTGAATACCTCAATTCTTTGGGGCTGTCCGTGCTCGAATATGAAAGCTCGAACGGTACCAATCTGCGCGTGGGCTTGTTGCGCGACGGGGTGTTTGCCGCCGGCAGTGAAAGAACGCTTTCCGGCGTCGAGTTCAATCCCAACATTCCTTCGGAGGAGGTGTTTACCAGCCCCATGCGCGGCGAAGCGGAAGGCGTCGTGTATTCGACTAAGCCGCTTTCGTACCAAGGGCAGCTGATCCGAAACTTTTTCGTTCGGTTCGAACGGGGGCGGGCGGTCGAAGTGCACGCTTCGTCGGGGGAGGCTTTGCTGAAAAAGGTGATCGAAATGGACGAAGGGGCGGCTTATTTGGGCGAATGCGCGTTGGTGCCGTACGATTCGCCCGTCAATCGAAGCCGCGTACTGTTCTACAATACGTTGTTTGATGAAAATGCGGCTTGTCATTTGGCGTTTGGCAGGGGATTCACGAATTGCGTGCGCGGGTATGAGGCGTTCAGCGAGGAACAGTTGCACGCCAAGGGGATCAACGATTCCATGATCCACGTCGATTTTATGATCGGCAACGATGATCTGCATATTGACGGAGTGACCCAAACGGGTGCGCGGTATCCGATTTTTCGAAACGGCCGCTGGGCGTTTTGAAGTGCCTCGGGTTATAGAAATCATTCCAACAAAAAAGTCTGCCGTTTCAGACCAGAAGCGGCAGACTTTTTTGTTGGATTCGTTAAACCGACAGACGGCATTTTCGAAAATATGCGTAAACTAAGATGCTGAACAGGAGGCAAAGGACGTCGATTGCGAGGACGACCCATATCCCGAAGAAAAACGAAAGGAAAATAGCTAAAAATCCCAAGATCATTCCGCCGAATACCGTAATGAAAACAGGGGCGCTTTGTTTGACCGGCTGGGTCTCGTGCGTCCAGTCGTATTTGGGAAATTTGTAGTTGAGAAAGCTCCCGAACAATGCGTTAAAAAGTGAAAAGAGCAGTGCGCTCACCAAGATAACGACCCAGGCGAGGAGATCTGCCTGTGCACGCAAACAGAGAGAAATCGCAAACAGCACGCCGGCCGCGCCGTTAAAGCAAAAGGTCGGAACGGATTTGGCCAACAACAGGTCGCGTGCGGAAACAGGCAAGGAAAAAGTCACCTCGCGGTGTTTTCCTTCCAATGAGAGGGCGGCGGCGGAAGGGCAAGACATGGCGATCAACAGCAAAAGCAGCCCGGCGCCGATGGGAGGCAGTAACGCACGGAACTCCGCGTATTCATCCGCCGGGATTTGCAGTACGGTTTGCAGGTCCAAAAAGAAGAGCGCGATCGCCGCGATGATTAGAAACAGCGTGCCGCTAAGTCCATTCATCAAGTACGCCGAAGAAGAGAGAAGCCGCTTGAATTCCTTGCGCACAAGCGCGCCGAAGCAGGAAGAGCTTTTGATATCCGTCGTCTTGTAGGCGACCCCGGCGGCTCGGCTGAGCAAAGCGGTATTGATTTTTGTGTAAAAAACGGAAACGATCCAAATGAATGCGGCGCCGACCACGGCCGAACCGCCGACGAAGGCGAAGATCCCCCAAATTTTCCCCGCAAGCGTCCAGCTGATGAGTTGGACGGGAGGATAAATTTTCCCGATCAAAATATCCGCCATGGCCGTGAGATTTTCGTCCGGATTTTGATTCATGCCGAACGAGAAAGAAAAACTCAGTACCAGGATCGCTGTCAGCAAAAGAATTCCGAGAATGCCTTGCAGTAAATTTTTGTGACGGAACCGTGCCGTTGCCGCGGTAATTGCCGTACTCAGCGCTGCGGCTATCGAAATGGGAAGCACGGGCGCAAACAGCAGGGAGATCAATACGATTCCCAACATAAAAAAGGAAAATCCTTCAAAACAGAAAGTTACGATCAAAATGGGCAGCGTGATCGCGGCACAGAACAATAAATTGGCAAGATAAGTGCAAAACAGGCGGCTGCAAATCACCGCACGCTTGGAGACGGGTAAAGAGAGCACCATGTCATAGTCCTTCAAAGCAAAGAGCATGGAGCATCCCTGCACGAGAGAAAAGAGGAACATGATGAGAGAAGAGAGCGCAATGGCAAAGGAGGGGAGTTGCCGCGCCATGCCGGAGAAGCCCAGCAGGACGGCAAACAGGACCGAATATACGATACAGATCAAGGCAATGACAAGGACCATGACCAGCCCGCCGGCCGTTCTGCGCTTGGTGCGCGTATCGTTACTTTTTCGCGCATTATTCAAACCGGTCATTCCTAAAAGCTGCACTTTCGCCAGCAAAAGCCATTTAGCGCGCATGATTTTCCAAAACCTCCAGGAACACCGATTCCAAACTCTCGTTACCGCGCACGGTTTCCGTCTCTCCGTCTGCGATCAGTTTTCCGCTTTGAATGATGGCAATTTTGTTGCAGAGCTTCTCCGCGACGTCCAGTACGTGCGTAGAAAAGAAGATCGCCGAACCGTTGTCGCAGATTTCGCGAAAAACTTGTTTGAGTTTAAAGGCCGCTTCCGGATCCAATCCGACGAACGGTTCGTCCAGGACCATCAGTTTCGGCGCGTGCAACAGGGCGCCGATAATGGCGAGCTTTTGTTTCATTCCGTGCGAGAAAGAGCCGATAAGCGATCCCAAATCGCCGGCGATGCGGAACATGTCGGCATATTTTTGAATGCGTTCGCTGCGCAGCGATTTTTTCACGCCGAAAATGTCGCCGATATAATTCAAATATTGCACGCCCGTCAAAAACTCGTACAGGTCGGGATTGTCGGGAATGTAGGCGGTTACCGACTTGCAGGCGACCGGCTCTTTGCGGATCGAGTGTCCGTCGATGAAGATTTCTCCCGCATCGAATTCCAAAACTCCCGTCACGGCGCGCAGCGTAGTCGTTTTTCCAGCTCCGTTTTGACCGATAAAACCGTAAATATCGCCCGCATATACGCAGAGAGAAAGGTCATCCACGGCTTTTTTGTCTTTTCCGTAGATCTTGGTCAAATGCTGAATTTCCAATATTTTTTGATTCATAAAACTCCCTCTATGCCCCGTTGGGGCCTTTGGCAAACTCTCCCTTTATGGTAACATATCCGCTGTTTTTTGTCAATGAAATAAACAACTTCATGGCGGGGCGTTTCCGTCGGCGCGCCGGAATTTGCGCGGACCGAGGCGTACCGGCGTAAATCGATTCTTGCTTTGGATTTGCTCTGTGCGATAGACGCGGTGTAGTTTCGGCGCTCTTTGCAAAGATTCCGTTCGATTTCCCATAATATACCATATCGGGATATTTATATTATACCAGATCGGTATAATAATGTCAATAAGTTGCAGGGCAATACAGTATGAGATTGAAAGAGATCCGAAAGAAAAGGGGAATATCACAATTGAAACTGGCAATGGATCTGAACATGAATCAGAACAGTGTCAGCCGCTATGAAAGCGGGGAGCGCGAAGCGGATTATGCGACTTTGATCAAGATAGCGGATTATTTCGACGTTTCGATCGACTATCTGCTGGGCAGAACGGAGAATCCGCGCATGAATCGATAAAGGCGGCGCAAATGCTTGCCCGTCCGGTATAAAAGTTGTATAATAGGTCGGTATATTTGGGGAGGTGTGCAGGATGAAATCAGTATCCGTCGGCGGCCAAAAGGTGCCTTCGATCGTGGTTGGATGTATGGGGTTGGCCGGAATCGATGAGCCGGCGAGATGCCGGTTTATTTCTGCGGCGTTGGACCGCGGCCTGAATTATTTTGATCATGCGGATATTTATGGGGGCGGCGAATGTGAGCGGTTGTTCGGCAATACCGTTGCTTCGTTGGGCATTGCGCGCGATCGGATGTTTTTGCAGTCCAAGTGCGGGATCGTTCCCGGAAAAATGTTTGATTTTTCAAAGGAGCATATCCTTTGTTCGGTCGAAGGATCCCTGTCGCGCCTTCGCACGGATCATTTGGATTTTCTGTTGCTGCATCGCCCGGATGCGCTCATGCAACCAGAAGAAATTGCGGAGGCGTTCGATCGATTGGAACAGACCGGCAAGGTCTTGTCGTTTGGGGTTTCGAACATGCATCCGGGGCAAATCGAGTTGATTCAAAGTGCAATTCGGCAAAAACTTTGTGTCAATCAACTGCAATTTTCTCCGGCGCATGCCGGCATGATCTCGTGCGGGGTGGAGGTGAACATGCAAACGGAAGGCGGCCTCTCGCGCGACGGGTATGTGCTCGACTATTGCCGTTTGCATGATATGGCCGTTCAGGCATGGTCGCCTTTCCGGTTTGGCTTTTTTGCGGGCGTGTTTTT
>CALVHT010000108.1 GCA_944328645.1 uncultured Clostridia bacterium | reverse complement strand
ATCTCCGTATACTGATGACAGGGGAGAAATCTCCGCAGGGGCAAAAGGGAAAGGTCTGTGTACGGCAAGGAAAAGGGCGAGACCGCACGGTCTCGCGTCTTTCCGTTGAAAAAAGGAGTGACGAAATGGATAAATATATCATCGAGGGCGGCAGGCCGCTATACGGTGAGGTGGAGATTCAATCGGCCAAAAACGCCGTGCTGCCCCTGCTTGCCGCCGCTGTTTTGACGGAGGAGCGGGTCGTGATACATCGCTGCCCGCGCATTCGCGACGTGCTGAATATGGTGCAGATCCTCGGCGAACTCGGCTGTAAAACCAAATGGGTGGGGGATGAATTGACAATCGACGGAGGAGATGCTGCCAACCATGAGATTCCGGCGGCGCTGGCGCGCGAATTGCGTTCTTCCGTCTTTCTTTTAGGCTCGGTCGTTGCGCGTTTTGGTCGCGCGCGTATTGCCTATCCGGGAGGGTGCGATATCGGCCTGCGTCCCATCGATCTGCATCTGAGCGGCCTGCGGCGTTTAGGCGTGTGGGTCGCGGAGGAGGGCGGATACATCGATTGTACTTGCGAAAAAGTGCGCGGTGCGGAAGTGGTGCTCGACTGCCCAAGCGTGGGGGCGACGGAAAATTTGATCTTGGCGGCGGCAACGGCGGAGGGGCGAACGGTCATTCGCAATGCGGCCAAAGAACCGGAAATCGTCGATTTGCAAAATTTTCTGAACCGGATGGGGGCGAAAATTGCGGGCGGCGGCACGTCGGTTGTCGCGGTGGATGGAGTTCGGCGCCTGCATGGGGCGGAATATACGCCGGTGTCGGACCGTATTGAGGCGGGAACATTCTTGATCGCGGCGGCCATGTGCGGCGGGGAATTGGCGTTACGCAATGCAAATCCAGAGAATCTTGCATCCCTTGTTCATAAACTTCGCGAAATCAGTTGCAAAATCCATGCAAAAGATGATAAAATATACATACAGTGCGGAAAGCGGCGGTTGTCGCCGAGTTTGGTGGAGACGTCCCCGTACCCTGGCTTTCCGACCGATCTGCAAGCGCCGATGACTGCGTTGGCCTGTATCTGTGATGGGGCAACGGTGGTCGTGGAGAACTTATTCGAAACACGTTTTAAACATGTTCCCGAACTGATTCGGATGGGGGCAGACATCACCGTCCGGGGCAGGAGCGCATTTATTCGGGGGGTCCCCTGTCTGCACGGGGCGGACGTATGTGCGTCCGATCTTCGCGGCGGTGCGGCGCTGACCTTGGCCGCGATTTCGGCGGAGGGGCAGAGCACGGTAACGGATCTAAGTTATATTGACCGGGGATATTCGGATTTTGAATTTAAACTGCGCAGCGCGGGGGCGCGTATTCGCCGCATGCGCGTTTGAATAAAGCTGTAAACATACACAAGAGGAGTTGCGATGCGAAGCAAAAAGTTCATCATAGTCTATGCGATCGCTATTTTTCTGATCGTGGTGCTCATTACCGTCAACGCTGTCTGTTCGGTGTCTCAATTCGAGGTGACGGGAGAAACGGGCAGCGCCTTTGGCGAGGCGCGCGTAGAACTCGTACAAAATCGGTTGGACGAAGAATACCGCGGCAAGAGTTATCTGTTTTTTCAGGAAGAGAGCGTATATGATATTGTGGCGCAGGAAGGCGGCGGCTATTTAGAAGTCGTCTCCGTACAAAAGCATTTTCCCAACAAAGTTAGCGTGCGCGTGCATGAAAAGTACGAAACGTTTGCGTTTGAAAAAGACGGGAAATATTATGTGATCGGCGACGACGGAACGGTGCTTGCGGTCAAGGACGAAAACGTGAGCAATATTCCCGGAACCAATCTGGAGGTCGTCGGTTTTTCGTTCGATATTCCGTCGGTCGGGGACGTATTCACGGTCGATCCGGCCTGCGAAGATGCGTATAAGTCGTTGCAAATTTTCTATGCTGCCCTGCAAGAACGCGGTTTGAGTGACAATGCTATCCGCTTGGAATACGATTCCATGGGGGCAAGCGACCCCAACTTTAATTTCTCGTGGTTTTACGTGGATACTGTCGAGGGAGTACATTTTTGGATCGATAATCCGGGCAGTCGGATGAGCGAAAAGGTAAAGATGGCGTTAGACATCTATGACGGATTGCAAGAAGGACAGAGAACGTACGGATACATTTCTGTCATGGAAACAGGGATCGGCGAGGGTTCGACCGGCCAAATTACGGCCAGCTTTTCGGAGGATGTTCCGCCGATAGAGCGAGCTTAAAAAACAGGTGAAATTTTCCATTGCTTTTCCCCGAAAGTTTTTTTCGGGGAACTGTTTTTTTATTGACAATATTTTGATTTTGTACTATAATAATGATTGTATAAAAGCACATACCGCAAGCATAAGACGAACGGAGGCAGAATGAGCCGAAAGAGCGCAGCCGTGCTGGACGTGCGATCGGCCGAAGTGACCGTCGCCGTCGGTCAGCGCGGGGTCAACAACACCTTTGTGATACAGGGAATGCATACGCAGCCGTACAAGGGATATGCCGAAGCAGAATTTTTTGATGTGAGAGATCTGCAAGAGGCTATTTTTACGGCGTTTGACACGGTGGAGGAGTCCTGCGGCGCGCGCATCCGTGAGTTGTATATCGGTGTTCCTGGCGAGTTTTTGCAAGTGCGTACGCAGCGCTGTTTTATGCGTTTTGAAAACAAACGCAAAGTTACCGGAACAGACGTCAAGGCTTTGATGGAGACGCAACCCGAAGAAAATTTCGGGCCGTATACCGTCATTCGCAAGACGGAAGCGTATTATGTTCTTTCTGATCGCCGCCGCACGGTAGACCCGGTCGGAATGGTCAGCAACTCGTTGGAAGGGCTGTTTAGTTATTATTTAGCAGACAATCGTTTTTTGGATATATTGGAGAATCTTTTGTCCGAATACGGGATTCGAAAATGGGAATTTATGCCGACCTCGTTGGCAGAAGCGCTCTATCTCGTTCCGCAGGCGGCGCGCGAAGCGGGTGCTGTTTTGCTGGATGTAGACAAGATCTCCATGACATTTTCCTTTATCGAGGGGAACGCCGCCGTTTGGCAACACTCCTGTTCGGCAGGCGGCGGACATGTGATCGGACAAGTGTATTTTGAAGAGGACACGGATGTTCCGTTTTACGTGGTCGAGGCGATGGTCGGGAAGATCAATCTTGCGAGCATGGATGAGGAGAACATCGATGTCGAGTATGCCGATCGGTACGATCTGTACAGTGTGCCGATGGCTTTTTTAAAGGGCTGTGTACAGGATGGTTTGGACATACTTTGCGGAGTGATCGTCCAATGTTTTGAAATGAGCGGAGATCCCGGGTTAAATTATCGGCCTCTGTTATTGACAGGCGGCGGCATTACCGAGATCCGCGGCGTGCGGGAATATTTGTCCATGCGGCTGGGCCGAGAAGTGGATATTTTGGCACCCGATCAGCCTTATTACGGCAAAGCGGCGCAGAGTTCCTATCTGAGCCTTTTGGATATGGCGCTGGAACGAAAGCGCAAAAAAAGTTTTATTTATAAATTATTTCACGGGAACGGAGGGTAAACGACTATGTTTAACAGTATGGACAGTTTGTCCGGAGTGGCGAGGATAAAAGTTATCGGTGTCGGCGGCGCGGGCAACAACGCTGTCAACCGCATGATCGAAGCAGGGATCCAGAGTGCGAGTTACATCGCGGTCAACACGGATAAACAGATACTGCTCCTTTCCAAGGCGGAGAGCAAGATTCAGATCGGTTCGACGCTTACGAAGGGCCTGGGTGCTGGCGCGGAGCCGGAAGTCGGCCGTGCTGCGGCAGAGGAGAGCAAAGAAGTTCTTACCGAGGCGGTGAAAGATACCGACCTGTTGTTTATTACCGCGGGCATGGGCGGCGGTACCGGTACCGGTGCGGCGCCTGTCATTGCGAAGATTGCGCGCGATTTGAAAATTTTGACCATTGCGGTTGTTACGGAGCCGTTTACTTTCGAGGGCAAAAAGCGTATGGACAATACGGCGAAGGGCCTCGAAAATTTGCGGAAATATGTTGATACCCTCATTGTGATCCCGAACGATAAGATTACGGGCGTAGTTCCCAAGAACACGCCGATGAACGAGGCGCTTCGCGTAGCGGATGAGGTCTTGAAGCAGGGTATTCGCGGCATTGCCGACTTGATTGTCAATCCCGCGCTCATCAACCTCGACTTTGCGGACGTACGTACCATCCTGAAGGATCAGGGCCTGGCACACATGGGTGTAGGCGTCGCCAAGGGCGAGAACAGGATCGTGGAAGCCGTTCGTTTGGCGGTCAACTGCCCGCTGTTGGAGACGACCATCGAAGGCGCGAAAGGCGTTATTTTGAATATCGTCGGCGGAAACGACTTGACGATGGACGAAGTGCAGACCGCGGCGACGCTTGTGCAGAGCGTGGTTGACTATTCGGCAAACATTATTTTCGGCGCATGCATTGACAGCAATATTAACGACGAAGTGGAAGTCACGGTCATCGCGACGGGATTCCCGCACACGGATAATTTCAATGCGAAGGAAGCGCGCAATGAAAATCGCAACTTTATCGTCAACCGCGGTCTCGCCACGCGCGACGATCGCTCTTCGACGGGCGTTACGCCGGCCTTTGGTCGCGTGCCGATGAACAGCAATGCGAACAGCATGCAGGCACAGCCTCGGCAACCGCAGTACGGCCAGCAGCAGTATCAGCAGCCTCGGCAGCCGCAGTATGGCCAGCAGCAGTATCAGCAGCCTCGGCAGCCGCAGTATGGCCAGCAGCAGCCGCAGCAATATGGGCAGTACCCGCAGCAGCCGCAACAGTACAATCAGTATCCGCAGCAGCAATATGGCCAGCAGCCGCAGCAATATGGGCAGTACCCGCAGCAGCCGCAACAGCCTGCGCGACCGGTTGCCAATCCTTCGGCCAATAACAACGAAAAAGAGTTGCCGACTTTCATG
>CALVHT010000107.1 GCA_944328645.1 uncultured Clostridia bacterium | reverse complement strand
ATTGTGCAGTGTTTTTAAGCAAGGCTCCCCAAACAAGCGGGATTTGGACAGCCAAAACGCGTGAAAGGTTTCTTGCGTGCGGCAGGACGGATATGCCGAATGGAACGGCAAGGGTACGGGATCAAACCACCATGATTTTGGATTTTTCGTTTATTTATGGCGGGGTCCGCTATTACGGGCGTGACCTGTTTTGGTCGGAAGTTGGCGGGGAAGAGGTTTGCCGCCTGCATTCCTTGAAGATCACGCGCTGCCGGAAATTTTATGGCAGCGGAGAAGAGTGCGTTTGTTGGTTTGAAAACACCGGCGAAAAGGATAGTTTTCTTTTGGAAGACCTGTGCGATGCGGATGCCGTTCTTTCGGTATCCGCAGCCCAATCGTCTTGTACAAACGGCAAGAAAGACGCTGTGACGAAACTGTTCGGGGCAAAGGGATCAGATTGGAGCCGTTCGGAATTTATGCCTTTTTCAAACGAGCTGTGCGCGGGCAAGACCCTGCGTTTTTCCGGTTCCGGCGGACGTCCTTCGCAGGCGACGCTGCCGTTTTTTGACCTCAATGGCGGCAATGCCGGGTATATATTGGCGATCGGTTGGACGGGGCAATGGTTTGCAGAGTTTTCAGCGGAAAACGGCGAGGTACGCGTTCGATGCGGCGTGGAAAAATTAAGTTTTCGTCTGCGTCCCGGAGAAAAAATTCGTACGGGATCCGTCTTTATCCTTTCCTATTGCCATGGGCAAAATGCCGGACACAACGCGTTTCGTCGGGCAATCCTGTCCGCGCTGGGGATGAAAGCGGGGGAGCAGGCGCCTCTTTCGCTGTCTTTGTGGGGAGGAACGACGTCTTCCTATATGTGCAGCGCAATAGAACGCGCAAAGCAGTTTGGTTTTTGTGCGGATTATGTTTGGATCGATGCGGGTTGGCACGGAAATTCTTCTAACCTTTGCGAAGATGAGTTTACAGACGAATGGTCCAAACATACGGGGGATTGGCGCGTCAATCCATCGCTTCATCCAGACGGGTTGCAGCGGGTAGCACAGGCGGCAAAGCGTGCTGGAAGCCGGTTGCTGTTATGGTTTGAACCGGAACGAGCGCATCGTTGCGTTCCGGCGGTAAGCGCTCATCCGGAATGGTTTTTACAGACGGAAGGGGACGACTTCCGCAACCTCTTGCGTTTGGGAGATCCGTCCGCATATGCATATATTTTGGAGGTTCTTTCCTCCCGAATAAAGGCATTGGGGGTGGCCTGTTATCGGCAGGATCTGAATATGGATCCGTTGCCGCTTTGGGAAAAATATGACGGGGAAGAACGAAAAGGTATCCTGCAAATACAGCATGTTTTGGCGCTATATGCGCTGTGGGATGCTTTAAAAGCGCGGTTTCCGGGGTTGCGGATCGACAACTGTTCCAGCGGCGGTCGTCGGCTGGATTGGGAAACGACAAAGCGTTCGTTTCCGCTGTGGAGAAGCGATTTTCTTTGCGCATTTGACGCTCCGCCGGAAGGGGCGCAGGTCCATGGGATAGGTCTGTCTTGGTGGTTGCCGATCAGCGGGACGGGTACAAAAGCCGAACTGACGGATCGGTATGATTTTCGAAGCGTGTACGCGGCCGCGCTGAATATACGGTTTTTTACGTATGAAAACCGTGCTTCGGCAAATTTAGAGCCGCTTGCGGAATTGCTGAAAGAATATACAAGGATCCGCTCTTTTTTTACAGAAGATTACTATCCGATCTTTGGTTTTGACGAGTCGAATTCCGTATGGGGCGGATGGCAATATCATAGCCCGACAAGGGATGCGGGAATTTTATGCGCATTTCGACGCCCGGACTGCGGCAAGGACAGCGTGATTGTGCGACCGGAAGGGTTAAACCGAGACAAGGTATATCAATTGGTCTCGATGGACGGATTGCCCTCTGCATTGTATCGCGGCGAGGAGCTGCGGAACAATGGCCTGCGGATCTTCAGTCCGGAACGGAAGAGCAGCCGGCTGTTTGTCTATGCAGCAACCGATCGCCGGGATCCGTTTTCGGATCGAATCGATTGAAGAAATTTGTAAAATTTTAAAAAATAGGTATTGACAAGCCAGGCAAGATGTATTATAATAATAGCACAATCGGAAACACGTGTTTCCAGCGTATAGCGGATCAAGTATCGTTTCATTGACCGACCAGGGTCAATGAAAAAATTTTTCGCCGAGAAACACGTGTTTCTATAAAAACAAGCACACATTCGCAAAAATGCGGGAGGAAATATGGGGCAAAAGGATAGGCGCTGCAAATTTTGCTTAACATTATGGATTCTTATAATAGGAGCACTACTGATGATGAACGTTGCGGGATGCCGTGCGCAAGGCGAGGGACCCTCGCGTGTGCCCGAGCAGAGTGTGGAAGAAGATATTTTTTTGTGCGAAGATATTGCAAGTGCGTCTAAACGGTCGATCGCCTTTTTGGGAAGCACGGATGCTTTGGGCAGAAAAATTGTTCCGCTTTCCTCTTTGAATGCGGCCAGGAAAGTAGGGATCTTTTATTTTTTGTGGACGGGGGAACACGGGAGCACGGGGGCGTATTCCGACGGGCATACGCTGGATATTTCGCGCTTGTCGGAATCGGAACTGCGTTCTGCTTCCGACATCGGTCGGCATCATTATTGGAACGAACCGCTGTACGGGTATTATCGTTCCGACGATGCGTGGGTGTTTCGAAAACATTTGGAGCTGTTGACGTTTGCCGGGGTGGATTATTTGGTATTTGATTACACCAATTCGGATTATGAAGCGGCGGAGGGTAGGCCGATCAATTATTATAAAGACGTGACGGACGTTTTGTTCCCCGTGGCGTTGGAGATGATCGAACAGGGGTGGGATATTCCCAAGTTTGTTTTTATGTTGAATCGGTCGGCCGAACATACGGTTCGATGCCTCTATGAGGACTATTATACCGTGAAGGAATACGATCGCTTATGGTTTCGTGCGGCAGACGGCATAGATTCGGATGAAAATACAGACGGAAAGCCATGGTTGATCTGCGGGGATACGACCTATTTAGACGCATCCATCAAAGAAAAATTTCACATTCGGCAGACGCAGTGGCCGAACGAGAAGGCCTCCGCCGACGGGGAGTGGGATTACGAATACAAAGAGAACGGTTTTCCGTGGATGAGTTGGGAACGCGTCAAAAACGGAGCGCGCAAGCAATATTGTCACAACGGCATTCTGTCGGTATCGATTGCGCAGCATATCAACGGCGCCTTCAGCGATGCGGTGTTCTTGGAAAACGGCTACAATCTCAACTATGGCAGAGGTTGGTCTTCGGCCGACAACGGCGGATACGGATGCAACAGTAAGGACCGCGTGGCATATGGAACAAATTTCCAGGAGCAATGGGATTACGCGATAGCCGAGGCACAAAAAGGCAATGTAAACAATGTTTTTGTCACGGGATGGAACGAATGGGTTGCGCAAAAACAGCCCGCCGGGAACGGGAGAACGGACAGTTACTTCGTAGACTTGTACAATGACGAGTTTTCGCGCGACGCGGAAATGAGTGCGGGGCCGCTGGGCGATAATTATTACCTGCAACTGGTGCAGAACATCCGCACCTTTAAAGGGATTCCGGCTTCTTCGGCGGCTACGCGACTGGCGCAAAAGAGCATAGATATAGACGGCGATCTCTCGCAATGGGAATCGATATCCGGGTTTGCAGATTTTTTGGGCGAAACGATCCCGCGTGAGCATGCAAGTTCGAACGCGTCTTTGCCGGCATATAAGGAAACGAGCGGCAGGAATGATATTGCCGGCATACGCGCGGTCTACGATGCGCAAAACATCACGTTTCTCATCGCATGCGCGCAGAATGTCACCGAGCACGAGCCGGGGGATCGGACATGGATGAACCTGTTGCTTTCCACCAAAGACAGCGGTGGCTGGAACGGTTTCGAGTATGTAGTCAATCGCCAAGTGGCGGACGGCGTCGGACTGGTTGAAAAACTGGGGGAAGACGGGGAAGGGAAAGAGGTGTGCGGACAAGCAGAACTTCGTCGCGCAGGAAAATATCTGCTGGTGCAGATTCCGCGCGCGGCGATCGGGGCAGAGGGGGAATTTACGCTGCGTTTTAAGGTTTGCGATCATGTGACGGGCTATACGGACATTCTCAATTATTATGTCCAAGGCGACAGTGCGCCCATCGGGAGGTTTTATTATACGGGTTCCGGCCAAGCGCACAATGCAATCAAGCGTTAAATTATTCCGCGCCAAAGCGCGGAGAAAGGCGAGATCTCGCCGTTTGTTTCAATTTGGCATGCCTGCTTTTTAAAGGGCGGGCGCGGTAATGTCGGTCGGTTGACAAAATTTGGAAAACAAACAGTTTCAGGAGGAAGTGTATGAAGCAAAAAAGTAAATGGATCATATGCCTGGTTCTTGGGTTTACGATGATCCTATCCGTGTTCGGTTGTGGCGTTATTGCGCTGGCAGCGGAACCAACGGGGCATGGCAAGCAGGCAGACGAATCGGCTGCGTCTTTCGACGCGAACGGTTGGTTTACGCAGAATGCTTACAATGCCATGGCAGACAGGAATGACGTGCTTGTCGGTGGCGCTGCGCTGATCGGCCAGCCCGGCGACGGATATCTGGGTTATATCGCGCCTGAGGGGACAGGCGGTTACACAAAGATGGCGTCTTTTGCGCAGGGAAAACTTCTCAACAACAATCGTTTGCCCGTTTCGCAAGCGATCAATTTCCAGATCGGCATTTTGCCGAGTGCGGGCGGGCATGCGCAGAGGCTTGTTCATTTTTTTGATGAGCAAAAGGTCGGTACCTATATCGGGGTCAATGAGAACAATACTCCTTTTGCCATTATGTTCAGCGCATTGGCTGACACCGTCGAGATCTTTGTAAACGGTACAAAACAGACGCTTGCCAACGACAAAGAGGTTTTTCCGCTGGATACGTCCAATACGATGGTGCTGACAGAGA
>CALVHT010000106.1 GCA_944328645.1 uncultured Clostridia bacterium | reverse complement strand
TCCGTCTGCAAAGCGCCGAGGTCGATGGTCGCGCCGCCCTTCTTGATCTGGTAAATGTGCAGATTGACGTTTGCGCCCTCTTCGAGAGCGGTTGCCGTATAGTAGTAGCGAAGCGCGATCTGCGTATAGCCCGCGTCATAGAGTTCCTGCGCGCGCGCCTTGCTCATGGCGACAGCTCCATCGTTCAGCCACAGGGCAATGTATTCCTTGTTGTAACCCGTTCCGACAGCGGTAGGCGTGTAGTAGAAGTACCCCTTGCTTTCTCCGCCGATTTCTGCCGTCGTGAATCCGGAGACCGTCTGCGTGTTGGAATGCCACGTCTCGCACAGACCCGCCGTGCTTTCGGCGTTGAATTCGATCACGTCGAAGGGGCCGGGTTCGGGTTCGGGCGCGGGAGCAACGTATTTTGCAACGCGCACCGTGTCGATGTAGAAGCTATACTCTGCCGTTGCCGCTTGATCCAGCCAGAAGAACATGATCTTCTCGCTGTTCAGGCGATCGTAGTTGTCGTACACCTTTTGCAGGTCGATGCGCAGCGTCGTCCACTCCTTTCCGTTGACTGTGCCCAACAAAACATTGCTTCCGGCGTACTTTTCATAAGCGGTAAACGTTTGATCGCAATCCGCATACACCGTGATCTCCAGCACGTTCATTCCCGCGTCGAGGAAGGCTTTCAGCTGCGACTGGGTCATGGTAATGCCGCCCTTGCTCCACAATGCGGGAGCGCCGCCCGCGGGAACTTCCGCTTTGAGGAAGCCGCCGTTTGCCGGCGTGCGGCCGTCCACGGAATCCGTCCAGTAGCGGATGGGCAGATATTTTTTAAGAAGATTGTCGTAAACGTAGTTTGCGGAATTGCCAAGATTGCTTTCCGTGATCTTGATAAGATCTTCCGCGGGAAGCTCTGTTTTCCCCACGCGGAAGCAATCGACATACAGGCGGAAGGAATTGATGAGCGCGCCGCTCTCGTCCGTTTCGTTGTTGGAAATGAAGAACACGGATTTTTTATCGTTTTTGATGATCTCGTCGTAATATTGCGCAAACTTCGCAAGATCGAACTGCACGGTATTCCACGAATTCTGTTTGAGCGTCATGATCTTGTTGTTCGAGCCGCTCCACTTTTCATAGATATCGCGATCGACGTTGCTTTCAAGGTAGCAGGTGAGTTCCAGCGTGTTGTATCCCTGCGCGAGATAACCGTCCAGCATTTCCTTGCTCATGCTGAATCCGCTCGTCCACATATTGGGATTCTGTTTGAGGGCGCCGTTGTCCTTGCGGTAGCTGGTCATGTACCAGAATCCGCTGCCGAACGAAGGCGTCTTGCCGCCGACGGGATAGGTGTAATAGCCCGTCTGCAGATAGGTACCGTCGTAGGCATAGAAGGTGTTGATGCTGTCTTCATTGACGAACCCTTCCACAACGTCCGCATCCGTCGCCACATCTTCGTCGGTAACGATTTTGATGTAATCGATGTACAGGGTGAAGATCTCGGGATTTGTATCGTTGGAAATAAAGAACATTTGCTTTGTTCCGTCCAGGATACCGTCATAGCCTGCAATAAATCTTGCGAGATCGAAGTACACGACCGACCATGTCTGCGGCAGGATCCAGTCGATCGAGACCTGTCCGTCCCATTTTTCTAAGATCTTGCGGGAGTTGACAGCACCGTCGAGATAGCAGCGCATGGCTATTTTCGTGCAGCCGGCGTCCAGATACGCCTGTGCTTCCGCCTTGGAAATGCGGGGCACGAAATCCAGCCCGGGATATTCTTTATAGGCGCCGTTGTCGATCCTTGCCGAAGAGATCCAGGCATACCCGCCGTTAAGAGACGCGATGCCGCCGATTGCTTCGTCTGTAAATCCGATCTTCAGAGCCGCCGCCCCGGAAGAACAGCCGATGTTCCGTTCAGACAGGGGGCTTTCAAATTTTTCGATATACGATGCCTCGTTTTGAGGTCTTTGCAGGTAATCCTTGTTCCCCTCCATCAGGGCGAAGAGATAGTCTGTCTTTAAGGAGATGGAGGCTTTGTCCGCTTCGGACAAAACTTTATACGCCGCGGAAAGAAGAGCGGCTGTCTGTTTGTATTCCTGCGAGGCGGGATCCGTGATCTCTTTGATCTGACCGATCAGATCTTCCATATAATCGACGGTGGGCGTTACCTGCACCGTGACGGAAGCGGAACCGAACTTGGTCAGAGAATCAAGAATGACGTTGACAGTATAAACACCGTACGTATCCACGTTCACTTTGCCGTCCTGCACGGGAAGCACGTTGCCCAAAGGATCGAGCACGCTGAGCGAGAATTTTTCGCCGTCGAGAGAGATGGCGATTCCGGATACATCCAGCTGCCCGCCCGTTTCCGCCGTATCGGCAAGGGAACCTTCCACGATGGTAAACGACTCTTCTTTTGCGACAAAGATGGTGTCGATGTAGACAGTAAGTTCCGCGCGCGTGTTGTCTGCCGTTTCCTGCTCGTGATTGGGAATGTAGAACAACTGAACGGGATTTCCGTTTTCGTCTATGCTGCCGTTGAGCAGGTCGTAATTGTCAAAGAAATCGGTGATGTCGATGCAGACATCCGTCCATGTTCTCGGCTGCAACGTCGCAAGGCGCTGCTGCGTGCCCTTGCCGTTCCAGATACGGTACACGTTCCGTTCCGCGCCGTAATCGAGATACATCCGGATGACGACGTCGGTATATCCTTCGATGTACGCATCGGAAACATCCTCTTTGCTCATCCTCGGGAGCAAGGAAATGCCGGGGTATGCCTGTACGATGCCGCCCGTGTTTTTGCTGCTGAACCAGGCAAAGCCGCCGCCATAGCCCGTTCTGCCGCCGATCTGCTCGGCGGTGTAGCCGCTGAGCAAGTCCTCCGAATAAGAGCCGGCACGGAAATTGTACACGCTGACGGGGCTGTCGAACGACTCGATTTCATAATCGATGGCGGAAGTCCTCACGCCAAAGGAGACGACTTCCTCCGCCTTGTTGCCCAAAGAATCGGTGGCGGTGATGCGGAGTTCGTATATGCCCGCTTGCGAAGCCGTAAAGGCGTTGTTCGTCACTTCGATCTTTTGTTCGGTTTCGCCCGTAAGATAGACCTCCGCCGTGGGCGTGAGGGCGGCGCCGGAAACGTCCTTTGCCGTGACTTCGGGCAAGGTGATCTTGTCGTTGACCTCGTAGCACTCCTGCAAACCGTCCCCTACGGTGATCATCGGTTGGACAGCGCTACTCACCTTGACTAAAGTGGTCAGCGTACGGATGTCCGTATCGCTCAATTTGACCTCGTAGGTGATGGTGTAGTCCTGCATCTTGTCGATCATGAATCTGCCGGACGTGACTTTTACCTCCTGTCCTGCGCACGACACTGTTACGGTGACTTCGTAAACGTTTCCGTCGGAATCTTTGACGGTCAGGTCTTCCACTTCAAACGTCTCGCCGTACACCGCCGTGACCTCTTCGGAGACAGCAAAGCCTTCCAGCTGCACTTCTTGTCCGCCATGATCGCAGGCGGCGATCGCAAAACCGGTAAAAACAAGCATACAGCACAAAAGCAACGCTATCAGCAATCTTCTCACTTTCATTTTCCTCTCCCCTTCTTTTATTTAATCCGCCTTTACAGGCAAATCATCCAAATATGTGCGTTCCGCCCGGCGCAAGCCACAAATGGTGGTTTTGGGCGCTGTCTTGCTTGTTTTCCATCCAAAACAGCTCGGGCGTGTGCTGGTCGTTGTTGACGACCATGTATCTTTTTTCCTTTCCGTCCGTGAATACGGACAGAATGCCGTTCATGCCGTGATCGGCGCGGACAAGCCATTTGCACCCGCTCTCCCTGCCGAGGAGCGGATAGCCGCCGTACGCCTTGGTGACAAAGTACGTTTTTTCGTGTTCGAAACCGCGGAGCGGTTTTAAAACTTTTTCCCGAAACGCCGCCGTTTCGCGCACGATACAGCCGTAGATCTCCGACCTGTTGCCGAACTTATCCACGGGATAGACATAGTAATCCTCGTGAAAGGCATGTTGGTAAATATGGAACCACTGCACGGCGTTGGCGCCGCAGGCGGCTGCCGTGGAAAGCTGCCAGCGGATGGCGTCCGCGTCCGGCGTGCGGAAATTGAAGTGCCCGCACGCGAGCTGGGAAAGAAAATACGGCACGCCGCGCTCCTTTGCAAGCCCCGAAAACATCCTTACGTCCGCAAAATAATATTCCTTGCCTTTTTCCAGGAATCCCGGCTCGTACTCGCAAAAATTAAACGCCGAGTACCGGTCGTTGGAAACGGTCTCCGTCTCGATCTCCGCGTAGAAATCCGAAAGAAATTTCCGGTAATTGTCTCGTCCGCCGAATTTTCTGTCCAACGCCTCGTTCCACGAATAATTGATAAACCCCACCTTGTCGCAAGCGCTTTTGAAAATTTTGTACGCCCTGCCGAAATCTTCGAACATGGACGTATCCGGCTCGTCGCCGATATAAAAACCGTAACAGGCCGGATGGGCGGCAAAGTCCTCTGCCGCCGCCGCAACGGCGGCGGCATATGCTTTTTCCCCGTTTTTGCGGTACTCCGTCCAGAAAACGCGATCGTCACTGACAATGGCACGCATTCCGTTTTCCGCGCACAGATCGAGCAGGCGCATCATCTTTGCCCGCGTGCTTTTCCCCGCGGCGTAACGGAAGGTAAAGCCCAGCGTGATACCCAGCTCCTTCCACTCCTGCACCGCTCTTTCCATGTCTGCATAGTAGTCGTCGATATACAGATAGTTCCAAAAGGAAAATTCAAATTTCATCGTTTATTCCCCGGCTTTACCGATCCTGAAATCATCGAAATACAGCGTCTTTGCCTCGGTGAGGGTATTGAGTTCATAGCTGAAATAGATGGAACCCGCGTCGCCCGTTCCGTTGGCCTTGATGCCGTTCACCTTTTGCGCGTTGAGTTCCGCGATGGTGGCTTCAAAGGTGTACCATTCGCCCGGCTTGACGTAAATATCCGTCTTTTTATAATACGTGCTGTTCTTTTGGGTGAACATCTCCAAAAACAGGCGCTGCTGCGTCTTTCCCGCATT
>CALVHT010000105.1 GCA_944328645.1 uncultured Clostridia bacterium | reverse complement strand
TTATTCTTTAGGAATAGCCTTTTTCTTTTTATCTATAAGTCAATTTAGTGTATGTATGGTAAATAGGATTAGTACACAGAAGGGGGGGGATTTATGGCGGCAATAGAGCAAATACGGGAAAAATTCGAGAGCGGAGAACTGAATTATAAAAAGACAAGTGAGATTTGTCGTGTTTTGGGGTTATGTTCTCGAAATGATCGGGAGGCTATATCGCGCATTTTAAAGCAAATGGAGTCGGATGGTGAAATTGTACGAGACGAGCGCGGCCGTTATGTTTGTCCGCAGGTTCTGGGGCTGTTGCGCGGCACGATTCAAGGGAATGAGCGTGGGTTTGCCTTCCTGTTACGAGAAGACGGGCCGGATCTGTTTATTCCGCATCGATCATTGCATGGAGCATTGCATGGCGACTTGGTTTTTGTACGTTTGATTGGTGGGGAGCATGGCGATGAAGCGACGGTATATTCGGTGATACATCGCGGCTTGACTGAGTTGGTTGGGACCTACTACCGGGATCGAAAAGGGGGGATGGTCGAGCCGGATGAGCGGCGTTTCAGCGAGGCTGTACGCATTGTTGGGGGCAGAGAAAAGGCTGTCTCCGGCGAAAAGGTACTGATTCGAATTATTGCATACCCGGACGGAAAATATCCCGAAGGGGAAGTGCTGGAAATTTTAGGGCAAAGCGGTAATCTGGAGACGGAGGAAGAAGCGATCATTCGTTCGCATGGCCTGCCCGAAAAGTTTGCGGCTAAGGTGACCGACGAGGCTGTGCGTGCGGCACGGGAACCGCTTAGCGTGGCAGGTCGTCGCGACTTTCGTGCGCAATCAATCATTACAATTGATGGAGAGGATTCAAGAGATTTTGATGATGCCGTCTACGTTGAACGAGATGGGGATTCTTATCGATTGGAGGTTCATATTGCGGATGTTTCTTATTATGTACGGCGCGGCGGAGCGATCGATCGTGAAGCGTATACACGGGGAACGAGCGTTTATTTTCCCGATCGTGTTCTTCCCATGCTTCCGCAGGTTCTTTCCAATGGGATTTGTTCATTAAATGAAGGGGAAGATCG
Source organism: uncultured Clostridia bacterium (assembly GCA_944328645.1). Taxonomy (GTDB): domain Bacteria; phylum Bacillota; class Clostridia; order Christensenellales; family Borkfalkiaceae; genus Borkfalkia. Next base: position 4,110 of record CALVHT010000105.1, on the reverse strand, counting down.
CTATACGCTTTCATGTTTAATGAGAATTGATGCTTCCGGGAATGTGGAGGATAGCGAGCTGGTTTTTGGAATGATCCGCTCTGTGGCGCGCATGACTTATACGAAAGTGACGGCAATTCTAAACGGAGATGAACTTCTGCGCACCCAGTATGCATCATTGGTTCCTATGTTGGAAGAAATGCGTGATTTGGCAACAATTTTGGGGCAGAAACGTACGGCGCGCGGGAGCATTGACTTGGATATGCGAGAGGCCGGCATAACGTTATCGGACGGAAGGATTTGCATTGAGCCGATCGATCGTACGATTTCACATCGGATGATCGAAGAATTTATGATTTTGGCAAATGAAACCGTCGCATCGTTTATGGAAGCATATGAGATGCCGTTTTTGTATCGCGTGCATGAAAAGCCCACGCAAGAGAGAGCCGAGGGGTTTAAAGCATATTTGCAAGAGCTTGGCGTCCGCGCAAATTTTCGTCCTGACAATGTACGGCCAAGTGAATACCGAAAAATTTTGGAATCGATGTCGGAAAGTAGTCTGCGGCGTATCGTGAACGGTGTGATGCTTCGGAGCATGGCAAAAGCGCGCTATAGTGCGGAGAATATTGGGCATTTTGGCATTGCTTCGCCGTGTTATTGTCATTTTACTTCCCCCATTCGTCGTTATCCGGATTTAGTTGTGCATCGTTTGGTTCGTTTGGTTTTGGAAGGTCGTGCAGTGGAGGCGGAGGAACAATATCGTAAATTTGTATCTGTTGCGGCAATCGATTGTTCTGCAAATGAACGCAGGGCGGATGAAGCAGAGCGGGCGGTGGACGATTTATATAAAACATGGTATATGCGAGAACATCTGGGAGAAGAATTTGATGGTATCATCGCAGGGGTTACAGCCTTCGGCATTTTTGTCGAATTACCAAATACCGTAGAAGGAATTGTTAAAATTGAAAATCTCCCTGCGGATGACTATGTTTTTGTGGAAAAAAGTTATCTTTTGCATGGAAGGAACCGGAACTATCGGATAGGCGATCCGATCCGAGTCCTTGTCGCTTCATGTGATATTGGAGCACGACGGTGTGAATTTGTTCCCGTTATGATAAAATAGCGCTGTTCTGCATAGTAATATGCCTGATAGAGTTTATTTTTTAAAAGGTGTTCTGCAAGAAAGCGAGCAAAATGATCGCATTTTTTTTCGAGTTATGCTATAATAGATTATATGGCGCAAAGGAGTAAGCTGAAATGGGGTTTGAATTGCGCGATTGGGAACAAGGCCTGATCACGTCATTGGCAGAAAATGCAAATGACGCAAGAATCGGTACATTTCTCAGTGATCTGTTTCCGTATCCATATACGATCGAAGCGGCAAAAAGTTTTGTTGCGCACGTCCGCAATCATCCGCAGGATATTTTTCGCGCGATTGTCATGGACGATCGTGCGATCGGCTGTATCAGCTTGACGCGATTGGGCGGGGTTAAACGTTTTACGGCAGAATTAGGATACTGGCTGAATCCAGCCTATTGGGGCCACGGAATTATGACTGAAGCTGTGTTGCGTCTTTGTCAGGAAGCTTTTTTACAATCCGAAATAGTTCGGATTCAGGCCGAGGTTTTTGCTTCCAATCATGCCTCGGTGCGTGTGTTAGAGAAATGTGGGTTTCAGCGAGAAGGAATTTCTGAATGTGCGGTCTATAAGCACGCAACATTCCATTCGTTGCTGTTGTACGGGTTGATCCGGCCGGAAGCATATGCGGCGAAGAGTAGGTGAAAAATGAAGATAATAGCCCTCAATAAATCGGCATCTTTTGAATATTTCATTGAGGATCGATTTGAAGCTGGCATTGTTTTGGAAGGCAGCGAAGTGAAATCAATCCGAAAAAATCAGTGCAATCTCAACGATAGCTTTTGTTTTGTACGAAAGGGCGAGGTGATTCTGAAAAATATGCATATTGCTGTCTACGATAAAAGCGGAGCGTTCAATACCCGCGATTCGCGCCGAGACCGAAAGTTGCTATTGCATAAATCCGAAATAGCAAAGATTGTCGGGAAAGTCAACGAAAAAGGGTATACGCTTGTGCCGTTGAAGATATATTTTTCAGGTTCATTAGTGAAAGCAGAGGTCGCGCTCTGCCGCGGCAAGCATACCTATGATAAAAAGCAAACATTAAAAGAAAAAGATCTTGCGCGTGAAAAAGACCGCCAAATGAAAGAGTATATTTGAGTGCGGTATTGATACGAGCTGCATTAATTTAAATTATAATACGGAAGGAGGACCTTTCTTATGGCTTACAGGAAGGATACGATTTGTGTGCAAGGCGGTTATCGCCCGCAGTCGGGGGAATCTCGCATTCCTCCCATAGTGCAGAGTACCACCTATTTTTATGACAGTACGCAGGGCATGGCTGACTTGTTTGATCTAAAAGCGGACGGATATTTCTACAGCCGCCTTGCAAATCCGACGGTTGCTGCATTTGAAGGGAAGGTGGCGGAGCTGGAAGGTGGGGTGGCTGCGATCGGATGCGCCTCCGGAATGTCGGCAATCATGCTGATGGCTTTTACCCTTTGTAATGCCGGAGACAATATTGTGACCTCTTCAGCAATTTACGGTGGCTCATTCAATTTGTTTTCCGTTACGTTGCCTAAATTGGGAATTGAGGGCCGCTTTTTTGATCCGGATGCGCCTGCAGAAGAGATCGAGGCGTTGATCGACGAAAAAACACGGTTTGTATTTACGGAGACGATTGCAAATCCTTCCATCAAAGTGTTGGATTTTGACAAGATCCATACAATCTGCAAAAAATACGGCGTCCTGTTCGTTGTGGACAACACGCTGGCTACACCGATTCTTTGCCGACCGTTTGAATGGGGGGCTAATATAGTTATTCATTCCTCTTCGAAGTATTTGGATGGACATGCCGCTGCGCTTGGTGGGGTGATCGTGGACGGTGGCAATTTTGGTTTCCGCGGGAATGCGCGATATCCTTCATTTAATACGCCGGACGAAAGTTATCACGGGTTGGTATATGCTGATTTGCCGGTTGCCGCGTTTGCGACAAAATGCCGCGCGCAGATGATTCGTGATATGGGAGCGATCATGAGCCCGCAGAATGCGTTTTTGAGTTGGTTGGGGTGCGATACATTGGCGCTTCGCATGGAACGCCATTCCTCCAATGCAGCGCAAGTCGCAAAATACCTTTCGAAACATCCGAAAATCGACTGGGTGTTGCACGCTTCGCTTCCGGATAATGCGTATCATTCGATTGCTTTGAAATATTTGCCTAACGGTCAGGGCGGAATGCTCAGCTTTGGCATTCGGGGCAACGTTACACAGGCGGCAAAGTTCATGGAGGCGCTGCGTCTCATAACGCAAGAAACGCATGTTGCCGATGTTCGGAGCTGTGTTTTGCATCCGGCATCTACGACACATCGTCAGCTTACCCCCGAAGAGTTGGTTGCCGCCGGTGTGCCGGAAAATCTTGTTCGCCTTTCGGTCGGAATCGAGCATCCGGATGATATTATAGCGGACCTTGCGCAGGCTCTCGATCAGATCGATTGATGGGGCATTGAAGCGCTGCGCTCGCAGTTCAAAAAGGACAGTGGAAAAACAAAGGAGGAAGCGATAATGCCGATAGTGATACCGAAAGATATACCCGCTTTTTCAGCGCTCAAGGGTGAAAATATCTTTGTTATGAGCGACGAGCGCGCCTTTACGCAGGATATTCGTCCTTTGGAGATCGCGATCTTGAATTTGATGCCGACAAAAGAGGAGACGGAAACCCAATTTATGCGTTTGCTTTCCAATTCGCCGCTGCAGGTCAATATTACATTGATTTATACAGAATCGTACAAAAGCAAGAATACAGCGGCGGCGCATTTGGAAAAATTTTATAAAAAGTTCGAGGATATCAAAGATAAGCATTTTGACGGAATGATTATTACCGGTGCGCCGGTGGAAACCATGCCCTTTGAAGAGGTCGCGTATTGGAAAGAATTGGAAAAAATTTTTGAATTTGCTGACCGCAATGTTACCAGCACCATCTATATTTGTTGGGGCGCGCAGGCTGCGCTGTATTATTATTACGGGATTGAGAAGTATTTATTGCCGACCAAATTATTT
>CALVHT010000104.1 GCA_944328645.1 uncultured Clostridia bacterium | reverse complement strand
TGGGCATAGCTGGTTTACCTCTATTTCATTATACTTGGTTTCCTACTTGCTTGTCCAATCTTTTGGGTACTATTCACGTTTGAAAACAACGCTCGCACAGCGCCTCCAGCGACGCATAGGCGGCGGGCTTGGCCGTCACGGCCGCCATATACTCTGAATCTCTGTTTTGCACGAACCATTCCTCGTGCACCAGCGCGCAATGGCACAGCGCAAAGGTCTCTTTCGCCTTTGCCTCGCACGGCGTTTTCGGCGAAAGGATGCCGCAGACCGCATACCCCTTTTCGCCGATCTGCACGCTTTGCCCGATCAGCTCCGCCGCATCCTGTACGCGGACCAACCGGCCGGAAGGGTCAAAAAAGCCGAACTCCACCGCGGCGTTGGCGGCGCATCGGGGCAAAACGATCTCCTCCGCCCCGCGCGGGAGCGTGCCTTGCAGCGTATACGAAAAGACGTTCAAAAAGTCTTCCTCTGCTTGCAGATAAAAAATTTTGCTCTCGCTGTGCGCGCCCGGCGTTGCTTCGCCGCCCTGCCCGACGCCGCAGGCGAGCTGCTCGTATCGATCGCCGTCGGATAAAAACAACCGCTGCCCGATGAACGCCTGCATCGATTCCTTTTCCCGCGCGGTAAAGGGCAAATCTTCGTAGATCTCTTGTATGCTCACGTTCCCTTCCAGCCAATCGCCCGCCCGCTCTTCCCGGTAAACGTAGCGCCGCACCAGCAACAGCGCCTCTTCCGCACTTTTGTGCAGCGAAAAAGCGCCCGTTTTGACCGGGTCAAAGGAATACGTGACCAGCGCACAGCCCAACAGCGACAGCGCGATCGCCGCCAACAAAACGGCCAATAGGGTCCGCACGGCGGTATGCTTGCTGTTGGAAAGCGCCTGCTTAAAGGCAATTTTCCACGAAAAGTGCGTGACCCGTTTCATGCGTCGCCTCCCAAAACATGATCCCCGACAACTTTTCCGCCCGAAAGTTCGATCCGGCGGTCTCCGTATTCCTGCGCCGAAGCGAGATCATGCGTCACCACGACGACCAGCCGCGAGGACGAGATCTCTTTCAAAAGGCGGAACACCTCGGCGCCCGTCTCCGCGTCCAAATTCCCCGTCGGCTCGTCCGCGAGCAGCAGCGGCGGTTCCTTGACCAACGCGCGCGCGATCGCCACCCGTTGGCGCTGCCCGCCGGATAACTGCCAGGGCTTGCGTTTGGCGTATGCCGAAAGGCCCATCCGCTCCAAGAGCGCCTGCACCTTTTGCTCGCTCGGCCGACCCTGCAGCTCCAAAGCGATCGACACGTTTTCTCGCACGGTGAAATCTTCCAGCAGATTGAAATCCTGAAACACGAATCCCACGCAATAATTTCGGTATTCGTCCAACTGCTTTTGCGTATATTGCGCCAAGTCCTTGCCGTCCAGCTCGATCGCTCCGGCATCCGGCTTGTCTAACCCGCCCAAAAGATTGAGCAACGTCGTTTTGCCGCAACCGGATTTTCCGACGATGAACACCAGCCCCGTTTCCGGAAAATCGATACAGACCCCGCGCAACGCCCGCCCCGGATATTCATTCTTGACCCGGTAGGTCCTCTCCACATTTCGTATGCGCAACAAATCCGTTCCTCCCCCTTTACAAAATCTGTATTATTTGTACTTTCTGTATTATCTATATTAATTGTAACACATTCTTTTGCGTCTGTCAAGCCCCTTTCGATGTATTCCCGGCGGCAAAACGGGGAGCTGTTTTTGAGAAAAAGTCTTTGCCGCGGAAGAAAACGGCGCTGCAATCGAAAAAATTTCCGACCCCCTGCTTTCGCAGGGCGGGGGTTTTGCGCGGCTGCGCCCGGCCGAAGCGAGACGATTTTGCATAAAACCGTGTCCGGCGCAGACAGCGCCTCGTTTTTTCTTGACGAACGGCGCAAAAAAGCGTACAATAAGACGGAAAACGATCGGACCCGTCCGCGCCGGCGGCGCGCCCGTTTGCACCCAAACCGCGGGCACAAAAAACGGCGACGGGGAAAGATTATGTATATCGACACACACGCACATTTAAATTATCCGGAAAAATACGGCGACCTTTCCGCCTTGCTCGGCGAATTGGCCGAATGCGGGGTGCGCACCGTCATCGACGTGGGGTGGAATCTCGAATCTTCCCTGCTCGCCGCGCAGCAGGCGGAACAAAACCCGCCCCTGTTTTTTGCGGCAGGGTTTCACCCCTCCAATCTGGGCGACTTTCGCCCCGGCGACGATGCACGCATCGCCCGCCTGCTCTCCCGACCCAAATGCGTGGCGGTAGGCGAGATCGGGTTGGACTACCACTACAGCGGAACGGATGAAAGCGCGCAGCGCCGCGCATTCGCCGCACAGCTCGAACTGGCGGACGCGGCGGGTCTTCCCGTGATCATCCACAGCCGCGACGCGGCGGAAGACACTTTGCGCTTGTTGCAGGACAACCGCGCCCGGCTTGCCGCCGGCGGCGTGATGCACTGCTTTTCGGGCAGCCCCGAAATGGCAAAAGCGTACCTTAAACTGGGGCTTTTTCTCTCCTTTGCCGGGCCGGTGACTTTTAAAAACGCACGGCGGCTGGATGAGGTCGCCAAACTGGTGCCGGCCGACCGCCTTTTGGCGGAGACCGACTCGCCTTACCTCGCGCCCGAACCGCTTCGCGGCAGTTTGAATACGCCCAAAAACCTGCCGCTCGTCTACCGAAAGCTGGCCGAACTGCGCGGCGAACCGCTCGAGCTGTTGGCTCAGCAGATCGCCAAAAATGCGGCGGCGCTCTTTTTGAAGCTGGTTCCCTAACCCGCATCGGCAGGATCGCGCAGGCTTCGTACAGAAAATTTGCGCGTTCGATTCGAAACGATTATGGAAAAATTCGAAACTTTTACGTATCCTTTGGACGGAAACTTGTATATCAACCTCACCAGCAAATGCACGAACGAATGCACCTTCTGCGTGCGCAACGAGAAGAGCGACTATTTCGGCCATAAGCTGTGGCTGGCGCGCGAGCCTTCCGCCGCGGAGGTCTTGGAGCGCATTCCCGCCGACATTTCTTGTTACCGCGAATATGTATTTTGCGGATTCGGCGAGCCGACCGTTCGCCTGAACGTTTTGCTGCAAATCGCCCGCGAACTCAAACGGCGGGGCGCGACGACCCGGCTCAACACCAACGGGCAGGCCAACCTCATCCATCGGCGAGACGTGACGGGAGAGTTGGCCGGCGCCGTGGACAAAATCAACGTCAGTTTAAACGAGTCCAATGCCGCCGATTATGCGGCGTTGTGCCGCCCGGCGTTCGGCGAAGCCGCATTCGACGCCTTGCAGGATTTTGCGCGCCGCTGCGCCGAACGCGGCATCGATACCTGGTTTTCCGTCGTGGATCTGATCGGCGCCGAAAAGATCGAACAATGCCGCAAGATCGCCGACTCCTGCGGCGTGCCGCTGAAGGTTCGGCCGATGATCGGTTCAAAATAAGGAAAGCCGTCGTTGCAAATGCCTGCGCACCGCAACGAGGCCTTCCTCCTTCTTTTGTACGGGCGACCGACGCCCGGGTTGCATTGCGACCGCTTCGGCAAACGCTTGCGTTCGTTCGGGTCCAATGCCACGATACCAGTTTGTGCCGCCGCGCCGACTTTATCCGCGCCGCGGCGAGGTAGTTTATGAAAAACATACGGCAGATCCTGCAAAAACACGGCTTCTCGTTTAAAAAACAGTTCGGCCAAAACTTTTTGACGGATACCAACCTGCTCGAGAGCATCGTTGCGCAGGCAGGCGTGGACAAGCAGACGGACGTTTTGGAGATCGGCTGCGGCGCCGGAACGCTGACGCGCGTGTTGGCGGAACGGGCTGCGTCGGTGACCGCCTACGAGATCGACGTCAAATTGCAGCCCGTCCTTTCCGAAACGCTGGCGGGCTTGGAAAACGTTGCGGTGATCTTTCGCGATTTTTTAAAGGCGGACCTGCCCGCGTTCGAGGCCGAGAGAACGGCGTATACGGTGGTGGCCAATCTACCCTACTACATCACTTCGCCCTTGGTCATGAAATTTATCGAACAGGCGGAAAAAGTTTCGGCCTTGGTGATTATGGTGCAAGACGACGTAGCCAAGCGCTTCTGCGCCCAGGCCGGCTCGCCCGCGTATGGGGCAATCACCGCGGCCATCGCCCGGCGGGCCTCGGCGCAGATCCTTAAAACCGTGCCGCGGCGAATGTTTTATCCCGTGCCGAACGTAGACAGCGCCGTGGTCAAGCTGACTTTTGAGCCAAACCGCATTCCCGTTCGCAGCGCCAAAATGTATCGCGACACGGTGCGCGCGGCCTTCCTTTCCCGCCGAAAAACACTGGAAAACAATTTGATGCACGGGTTTTCGCTTTCGCGCGAACAGACGCAGGAGATCTTGCGCCGCGCGGAAATCCCCGAAAAAGCGCGGGGCGAGACTTTATCGCCCGAACGTTTGGCCGCGCTGTCTGACATCCTTGAGCAGACTCTTGATCAACAATAGCGGGCTTGCCCGCCAAATGCTCCGCTAGCGCAACGGATAGAGCATTCGCCTTCGGAGCGAAGGGTTGGGGGTTCGAATCCCTCGCGGAGCGCCATAAAAAAGGGCATGGACGGTTTTGTCCATGCCCTTTTGGTTTGCGTTTGAGCGCCCGAAATTGACCCGTTGGGCGGTCCCGACCGCTCGAAAAAACAAAACGATTCTCGTCCTCTGCCCGGCCTTACAAAATCGAAGTTTTTCAAAGGAACCGCACCGAACGACCGACGCTCTCGGGCCGTTCGTCCCGAAATCGCTTTTTGTATACGAAAAAATCCGTTCTTCGCTTGCCAAAAGGCGCAGACGGACTGGTTTCTCTGCCCTGTCGGCGGAACGGATCCGAAAAATGTTGCCTGCGCGGCGCGCGACATGGACGCGTGCGGATTTCCGTGCGGCGGATTTTGCCTGCTCCGCCCAGGCCTGCGCTCGCAAAGGTCCGCCGCCCCCCGTTCTATCGCGCTTTCCGCAGCTTCGCCACGACCGCGCACACGACCGCCGCCGCGCGGTCGATCTCTTTTGCGGTGTTGTCTTTGCCAAAAGAAAAACGTACGGCCGCGCGCGCCAAAGATGCGTCCAGCCCCATCGCCGTCAGCACGGGGGATGGCTCGGGCGATCCGGACGAGCAAGCCGATCCGGACGATACGGCGATGCCTTCCCGATCCAGGCAATACAAGAGCGCTTCCCCTTCTACCCCTGCAAACGACAGGTTGAGCACGGAAGGCAGACTGTTTTGCGGGTCGCCGTTGCGGCGAACGCCGGAAAGCGCGCGCACTTGCTCCCAAAATCGGTCGCGCAGCGCCGCGACATGCGCGTTGTTCTGCTCCATCTCCGCGCGCGCCAAGCGCAGCGCCGCCG
>CALVHT010000103.1 GCA_944328645.1 uncultured Clostridia bacterium | reverse complement strand
CGGGCGCTGTTTGCTGAGCAATTATTTGGCGGGTCGCGATTCAAATCGCGGCGCCTGTGTGCAGGCGTGCCGTTGGGAATATGCGGTACGCGCGGTTGCGCGAGAAGGAGAGGATTATCCGGTGCAGGAGGACAGACGCGGGACCTACATTTTCAACAGCAAGGATCTGAACATGCTCTCGTATTTGGGCGAGCTTTCGGCGGCGGGCGTGGATTCTTTTAAAATTGAAGGGCGGATGAAGAGCAGTTATTATCTGGCAACCGTTGTCAATGCTTATCGTCGTGTACTGGATCAAACGCTTTCGGCTGCGGAAGGGCAGGCGGAGCTTCGCAAAATTGCGCATCGTGATTTTACGCTTGCCTACGCGTTTGGCGAGCGAGCAGACACGGTAAATTATTCCGATGCTCAGGAGCTTGGCACGCGCGATTATGTTGCTGATGTGTTGGAAGGCGGAAGCCGGCCGCTGGTACAGATGCGCAACCGATTTCGTGTGGGCGATCGCTTGGAGATCTTGACGCCGAACCGTTATTTGAATCAATCGTTTCGGGTTACCAATATGCAAGAGGAAGCGGGCGGTGCCGTGTTCGATGCAAAAATTGTTATGCAAAAATTGCGCATAGACTGTCCTTATCCGTTGGCAAAAGGAGACATTTTACGAAAAGTTCTTGCTGTTGACCTATAAATAGGACTGTAAATTAAAAAATTATATCAAAACGAAGTATTGTGTCAAACATAATTCACTAAAATTTGCGGCGTTAGCCGCTGGGGTACACAAAATGCAGAATCGAACATCCTACCGAATGGCTGACTTTGCATCGGCGCACGGTTTAAAGACGGAAAAAGGCTGTTAAGGGCGGCAAAAGGAACTGGAAAAATACCTTGCAAAGCATAAAGGGGAATTGAGGTTGACAAACTACGGGGTGGTCGGGATCGGTCTGATGGTTGCTCCGCAGTTATACACAAACGTATTTCGGCAGATCGAGGCGATTTTAGACAAGATCGTGGGATACTTGCGCCGTGCAGGATACCCGGGGGCGGAGGTCTGTCCCTATTGCGGCGAAGCGTTGGGGGAGGATCGAGTGGAGCTGACGGAATCCGGGATTCCCTTTGCGGCACATTCGGATTGTTATTCGCGAGCCTATGCGGTCGCGCTTCAGAAGGAAGAGAACGAACGTCGCAAGCCGCCGCGTCGCGGAATGGGGATGTTGGGCGGATTGCTCGGTATTTTGGCGGCGATCCTCGTATTCGTTTTGTTTTTTATTTGGTGGGATTTTGCCGCGTTGGCGGCGGCGGTTGGTACTTTGTTCGGCGGATGGCTGTACGGAAAATTTGGCGGAAAGAATGAACCGTTTCGCGTCGTGTTCGTTGCGGTTGCAACCCTGCTTTTGCTCGGTATCGCCTATGGGTTTTGCCTGTATTTTTCGATTTCCCTTTCCGGGGTTTCCGGCGGTGTTGTGCAAACGATCTTGGAGAATTTGCGCAATGACGAGGCGTATCGGCAATCGTTCTTATTAAACAGTATTTTTCTCGTCGTCTTCGACTTGGTCGGTACGGCCTACAATTTATTTTCCTGTCTACGTGCGCGCAAAAAGATTTCTGCATCCATGCGCCGCGTCGACTGAGCGGGGGGGCTTCGTATGTTGATTGACTTTCATGTCCATGTATTTCCGGATAAGTTAGCGGCCGGGGCGGTGGCTTCGCTGGCTGCGCGCGCGCATTTTGAACCATTTACGGACGGAACGCTGGCAGACACACAGCGTCGGATGCGGGCGGAAGGCGTCGATCGCTATGTGCTTTTAAACATTGCTGTGACGCCGAAGAGCGAACGGCATGTCAATGATTTTGCGATCGCTTTGCGATCGGATCCGTGCGCGATTCCTTTTGGCTCGGTGCATATCGACTCCCCGAATGCGTTGGCGGAAGTTCGTCGATTAAACGAAGCGGGCATTCGCGGGGTCAAGTTCCACAACGAATATCAGGATTTTTATGTGGATGACGAGCGAGCCTTTCCGGTTTATGAGGCTTGTGCGAAACAGGGCATGATCATGCTTTTTCATGGGGGAGCGGATCGTGGGTTTAAACCGCCGGTAAAGACGCCGCCGTTCCGAATGCGGCGTGTGGCGACTGCTTTTCCGCAGGCGCGCATCGTCGTCGCCCATTTGGGCGGGCAGGACATGGCCGAAGATGCGATCCAAGAGCTGACGGATACTTGCGTTTGGATCGATACCGGCTTTGCGTCTCGTTCGGTGCCGCCAGAAACGGCTTATCGCGTGATTCGAGCATTCGGTACTCGCCGGACGCTGTTCGGTACGGATTGTCCTTGGGATACGCCCGCCGCGACTTTGCGTTATATCGAGGGGCTCGGCTTTTCGAAAGAAGAACTGCAGGATATTTGTTACCGCAACGCGCTCTGCCTGTTGGGGGAATCGGAGGATGCAAAGCGGTTATAAAAAAGGAACGGGGTGCGGACTACGGGAGGTTGCGCCCCGTTTTGGTTTTTGCGAAGTTGTATGCCAAACATAATTTTGGATGAATTGAGCGACAGGGGAGCGGAATTTTTATAGACGGATTGACAAGCCGCAGATCCTGTGTTATAATAACAAAAAATTGCCGCGGCAAAAAGCTTCGGGAAAGGAAGGAATGATGGCGGAGTATTCGATTACGGCAGAAGATGTTAAACGCGTCAAGGGGATGGGTTTTTTGCAGGACAAACGTCAGCCGACGCATTTTAATGCGCGCGTGATCACTAAGAACGGAAAGATCACCGCAGAACAGTTCCGCGTAATAGCGGATGCCAGTGAAAAATATGGCAGCGGCGAGGTTGCCATGACGGTGCGTTTGACGGTTGAGATTCAGGGGGTGCCCTATGATCAAATCGAGCCCCTTTGCCAATATTTGGCAGAGCATGGGCTTTCTACGGGCGGGACCGGCAAAAAAGTTCGTCCGGTCGTCTCCTGCAAGGGAACGACCTGCCAATATGGGTTGATCGACACGTATGCGCTTTCCGAAAAGATCCATGTGCGCTTTTATGAAGGGATGCACGGGGTCACGCTGCCGCATAAATTTAAGATCGCCGTGGGCGGGTGCCCGAATAATTGTGTCAAGCCGGATCTCAACGATGTCGGTGTGATCGGGCAGCGGATCCCGACCGTATACCTCGATCGTTGCCGCGGCTGTAAAAAGTGCCAAGTGGTCCTCAGCTGTCCGATTAAGACGGCTTTTTTGGAGGGCGGAAAGATTCAGATTCCGGCCGAAGAATGCAACCATTGCGGGCGTTGCTTTGGGAAATGCCCGTTTGGAGCGGTGACGGATTATCAAAACGGGTACAAAATATACTTAGGCGGCCGCTGGGGCAAACGGGTGGCCCAAGGGCGCGCAATGTCAAAGATCTTTACGTCGGAAGAGGAAGTGCTGCAGGTAATCGAGCGCGCGATCTGCTTATTCCGGGATGAAGGAATCGAGGGGGAACGTTTTTCCGATACAGTTGCTCGGCTGGGGTTTGAAGCGGTTGAGCAAAAATTGACGCAATAAAGCGGGCGAAGCGGCGGCGATAGACGCCGCCGCTTTTTCCGTGAGGACAGTGCCGGTTTATGGCGGAATTGCAGCGATGAATTGTCTGTTTTTGGATTATACGCGCGCGGATGTCTCCGTGCGCGAAAAATTTGCCTTTTCGACGCGCGTGCGCGCGGCGCTCTACGAAGCGTTTCGTCCGTTGGGCGGATGCGTCGTGCTCGTTACTTGCAACCGTACAGAATTATATTTTTGTTGTGATTGTTTGGCGGCCGAGAATATCCTCTTGTCTTTCGGCGCGCTGTCTTTTTGGGGGCGAGCGATCGGCGAAGCTGCGGAACGCCGTCTGTTTTTGTTGGCGGCAGGGTTGCTGTCTATGTTGATCGGGGAGGACGAGATCCTGGGGCAATTGCGCGCCGCCTATCGAGAAGCGCAGGAGGCGGGTGCGACCATCGGGATGGATTGTGTTTTTCAAGCGGCGCTGGCGTGCGGCAAGCGTGTGCGCGGGGAAACGAAGATCTCCTCGCTCGCCTGCTCGGTGGCAACGCTGGCAGCCGCGCGGGTGCTTTCTTTTCGGCCGGGGAAAAAACGCGTTTTGGTGATCGGCGCAACCGGCAAGATCGGCGGATCGGTATTAAAAAATTTGACGGCTTCCGCGGATACGGAACTTTTGGCCACGGCGCGCACGCGCGAAGGTGCGGCGCGGCTTTTGTCCGTTCGCTCTGTTCCGTATGCCGCGCGTTACAAGTATTTGGATTGGGCAGACTGTGTTGTTTGTTGTACGGCTGCGCCGCATTTTGTGTTGCGGGCGGATGAGGTTTCGCACGCACTTTGCACAGAAAAGTCTCGCCTTTGGATTGATTTGGCCGTTCCGCCGGATATTGATCGGGCGGTCGCGCAGATTTCCGGCTGTATATTGGTCGGGATAGACGACTTTTGCGCGGAGGCGGAGGAAAACAATCGCCGAAAGACAAAGGAAATTCAAGCGGCGCAACAAATCGCGGAGCGCGGCTTGGCGGAATACGCGGCGGGCGAGGCAGCGCGCCGCTATGCGGCGGAATTGGCTCAAGAGGCAGACCGCCGGGCAATGTACGATCTGCGAAAGTCGGATCCGGCGGCGTTCACGGCCGAAGTTGCGGCAAGATGTGCGGGGAGGCGATAGGAAGGCGGGGGTTTCCGGTTATGGCGGCTAGTGGCAAAAAACGTTGTTTGTTGGTAGGCGGCGGGAAAGTAGCGGCACGCAAGGCAGAAATTTTGGCCTCGTTTGGAGCAGAGCTGATTGTATGCGCCCGGGAATTATCGCCGGAATTCCCGCGTTCATTGGCGGTACGAATTTACGGCGAATATTCTCCCGATTTGTTGGAGGGCATGGCTTTTGCCGTTGCCGCAACCAGCGATCGCGCCTTGAACGCAAAAGTTTCAGGGGATTGCCGCGCGCGCAAAATTCCCGTCAACAGCGTCGATGATCGAGAAAACTGTGATTTCTTTTTTCCGGCGCTGATTCGCTGCGGCGAGGTGACGATCGGGATCTCTACGGGCGGCGTTTCTCCTGCGTTGGCGGCGGCGCTCAAAGATTGGATCGCGGATAGTCTGCCTGAAAACTTAGAGGAGATCGCTGCACAGGCAAAACGGATGCGCGCAACGATGTCAGCGGCGGATTATACGGTTGCCGTACGGCATCTGTTGCCGGGGAGGGACGAGCATGCGGATTAAACTGGGAACGCGCGGTTCGGCACTGGCGCTCGCACAGGCAGAAGAGGCTGCGCGGGCTTTTCGATTGCATGGGTACGAACCGGAGATCGTCGTTGTGCAAACGCGCGGCGATGCGGATACGCATTCGCCGCTTTCTGCGATCGGCCACGGTGCGTTTACGGAGATCTTTTCAGAGATGATTGCGCGCGGCGCGTTGGATATTGCGGTGCATTCCGCAAAAGACCTTCCTGTAGAGGTCGCCTGGGAGAATGTTTTTTTCCCGAAGCGCGCAGATGC
>CALVHT010000102.1 GCA_944328645.1 uncultured Clostridia bacterium | reverse complement strand
AAGTTTGTAGCGGCGGGGCGAGCGGACAAACAAAAAATTGTCTTTTTTGCCGAGGCGAGCGCCCTGCACGGTTTTGTCTGAAAATTGGAATTCTTGTTCCGCGGGCATCGCCGCGGGCTGGATTTTTTGCAGTTTCATGCAAATATTATAATATACGGCGGCCGATTTGTCAAATGCCGGCGAAAGCCGCCTGCAAAAAGGGGCGCTCGCCGGCGGGGCCGTCAGTCTTGCGTGTCGTCGGCATCCTCCGAAAGCAAAAGATCCGCGCGCGCTTGCGTGATTTCGGAAACGTTTTTGAGCTTGCGGTCGATGGTCCGCGTCTTTTTGGCCGCGTTTTCGATGGTGTCTTGTGCTTCCTGCAGTTTTTTCTGTGCTTTTTCGAGGATCTGCACAAAATTGCGGAACTCTTGTTTGAAGGCAGACAGCAGCTCCCAAAGTTCGCCCGAGCGTTTTTCGATGGCGGCCGTCTTATAGCCGACTTGCAAGGTCGTCAACAGCGCGCCGAGGGTCGTCGGTCCGCACGCCAAAATGCGCCGCCCGGCAAAATAATCGCTCAGGCCCGGCATCTTGATGCTTTCCGCGTACAGCCCTTCCAGCGGAAGAAAGAGAATGGCGAAGTCGCTGGTCAGCGGCGGGCGGATGTATTTTTTGGCGATGAGATCCGCCTGCACTTTGAGGGCGCGTTCCAAATTTTTGCGCGCCCGGTCGGCGGCTTCTTTATCGCCCGAATCTTCCGCCTCGAGCAGCCGCCGGAATTCTTCCACGGGGAATTTACTGTCGATGGGCAGGTATGTCGTGTCTCCGTCTCCGGGCAAAAGAACGGCAAATTCTACCACGGAATTTTCCATGGGGTCGATGCGCACGTTCGCACGGTACTGTGCGGGCGAGAGCATCTGTTCGAGCAGGGCGGCAAGCTGCACCTCTCCCCAGGTGCCGCGCAGTTTGACGTTCGAAAAGACCTTTTTGATGTCAGCCACGCTGCCGGCAAGCTGCTGAACCTCGCCGATGCCCTTGTACACGGCCTCCAGTCGTTCATTGATGATCGAGTAGCTGCGGTTGAGCCGATTTTCCAATGTGGCAGACAGCTTTTCGTCAACGGTGACGCGAATTTGTTCCAAATTGCGCGCGTTCTGTTCAGACATATACTTGAGCTCGCCGCCCAAAACGCGCTGGATTTCCGCCAGGCGGCGTTCGGTCGCGGCGTTGAGCGCGTCCATGCGTGTCTGCAACCCCTGCAAGGCGCCGGTCTGCTGTTTGAAAAAATATTCGAGCGATTCGCGCGTCGCCGCGGCAGACGTTTCGGCAATGTAGTTGGCGCGTTCGAGCAGGTGTTCCTGTTTTTGCGTGTCCGCGCGTTAGGCAGGGCGCCGCCGCGCGAACAGCAGCGTGAGCAAACTCAGCAGGCACGCGGCGGCGGCGAAGGCGGCCGCGAGCAGGGCAAACAATTCCGTTTGGGTCATGATCCTTCCTCCTTGGCATCTCGTTCGGTTTTGGCAAGCCCGGCCGCTTCGCGCAGCAGGATCTCGCGCCGGTTGCGCGTCCCGTCGAGCGCGCAGAACAGCAACAGTTTGGTCAAGATTTCCGCCGTCTGTTCGCGCGGAACGATCTCGTGCAGTTCGTTGCCGCGCACGGCAAGCTCTTTGCGGGAAAAGGGTACGCCCTCGGCGCGCATCTTGGCGAGGATCTGTTCCCATTTGACGAGGGTAGGACAGGGGTGCAGATCGTCCTTGCAACCCGAATAATCCGCCTGCTTGAGCAAAAAGAGAGGCGTGCAGATTTCGTAATTTTTCACGAGGAAGGCACGGATTTTATTTTCGCGGGTTTTGCCGTCCAAATCGTACATGTGCAGCGCGATCAGGCGGCAGGCGAGATCCGTGGTCTTGCCGGGCGCTTTCAGGCGCTCTAAAACGGTGCGCGCGATCGCGGCGCCCAAAACGTCGTGGCCATGGTATTTGCCCGTTTCGGCATAGGCGGCTGGCTTGCCCACGTCGTGCAGGAGGGCGGTCAGACGGATGCGGGCATCCGCGTATTTGCAGGTGCGAAACGAGTGCTCCAAAACGTCGTGGTCATGGAAGTCGCGGCGCTGCGGCAGGCCTTTGCCGGCGGCCAGTTCGGGCAGAATGTAGCACAGCACGCCGATGCCGTCCAACAGCTTCAGCCCATCGTAATGCGCATACGGGCGGCCGTATTTTTCATCGGCATGCAACAACAGCGTCAGCTCTGCGAAGATGCGCTCCGCGGAGATCTTGGCGATGCGGTCGGCGTTCAGTTTTGCCCCGATCAGGCATTCGACGGAGGGGGTAAACCCCAACTGTGCCGCCTGGCGGGCCAAGCGCAACAGGCGCAGGCCGTCTTCGGAAAAAACTTCGTCGGCCGTGCGGGTGGTGCTGATCTGTCGGTCGGCGATCTCCGGAACGCCGCCCAGCGGGTCGAGGATCTGTCCGCTGCAAAGATCGTAGTAGACGGCATTGCACTTAAAGTCGCGGCGCAGTGCGTCCTTGCGGATGTCCTTGGTAAAGCGGACGGCGCAGGGCGCATGCTCGCCGCGGCGGTATTTGTCGGTGCGAAAGCTGGTAAATTCGATCTTTGTTCGGCCGTCGGAAAGGTTTACCGTGCCCGTGTTTTTATAGACGCCGTGTACGGTCAGCCCGGCCGCAGCGGCAAGGGCAGAAAAGTCGTCCGCGTCTGCGGGCGCGCACAGGTCGAGGTCCGGCGAGGCGGGCAGTCCGGCCAAAGCGTCGCGCACGGCGCCGCCCACCGCATAGAGGGGGAAGGGCGCCTTGCGGGCAAGATCTTGCAGTTTTTCGGGGATGAAAAGGTCCATATCGCTCCTTCTGCGTCCAAAACAAAAAAATTTTCTGCGGATATTATAGCAATTTTCAAAACAATTTGCAAATCCATGCGATTTATTATATAATTTAATCGAACTTTTGTGCGGCGGGGCGGTCGAACGGGCGCCGCCGAAAAAGGAGTCGGCATGTTTCATATCATTTCCAACCCGAACGCGGGGGAGGGAAAAAAGAAAAAACTGCAACGGCGCGCGATCGAGCGCTTTCGCGCGCTGGGGCAAGCGTTTTGTGTGCACGAAACAGAAAAACCGGGGCAGGCCGTGCATTTGGCACGCCAGCTTTCGGAAGAAGGGGCGGGGGACCTCATCGTCATGGGCGGCGACGGAACGCTGCACGAGGTGCTCAACGGGATGACCAATTTCGAGCAGTGCGCGTTGGGGTTGATCCCGGCGGGAACGGGCAACGATTTTGCCGCGGCGGCCGGCATTCCGACCCAGCCGGAGGCGGCGGTGGATCTGATCGTGCAGTCGCGGCCGCAATACACGGAGTTTATGCAACTGCCCGGCGGGGTACGCGGCATCAATGCCGTCGGTACGGGCATCGACGTGGAGATCTTGCGCCGTTGCCGCTCCTCCCGATGGCTGCACGGGAAGTTCCAATACCTGATCAGCCTGATCCTCTCGCTCATCCGCTTTCGCAATTACGATCTCGTCGCTCGAGTCAACGGCAAGGAGCAGGCGTATAAAACGCTTATCGCCTGCGTGGGCAACGGTTACCGCATCGGCGGCGGCATCCGCATGTGCCCGAAAGCGGTGTTGGGAGACGGGTTGCTGGATTTTGTGGCGGTCAACGACGTGAAAAAATCGCGCATTCTCCCGGCGTTTGTCAAGCTGATGCAGGGGCGGATCCTGGAAGAATCGTTCGCGCGGTTTGAGCGGTGCGAACGCATCGAGGTTGTGTCTGACCGCCCGTTCACCGTACAGGTGGACGGCGAGCTGTACGACGGTCTTCCCTTTGTGGTGGAGGTCGTCAAAGATACGCTGCGCATGTATCGCAAATAAGGGTCGGGAGGGGAGCTTTGGATTACGTCTATCTTTTGGCATTGCTGGGCGTAGTGATCGCGCTCTGCATCTTCATCAATCGGATCACAGACAAACTCAACATTCCGTCTTTGCTCCTGTTCATCGGGCTGGGGATGGCCTTGGGGGTGCTTTTGCGGCCGCAGATCGGCAATTTTACCGACTATGCGGTGGGCAACGTTGTCTGTTCGGTCTGTCTGATCTTCGTCATTTTCTATGGCGGATTCGGGACCAATTTTAAAGAAGCCAAGCCGGTTGCCGGCCGCGCGCTGCTCCTCTCGTTCGCCGGAACGGCGTTGACTGCGGGAACGGTCGGGGTCATCGTCTACTTCGTGTTCGACCTTCTCCCGTTCGTGAACAGCATCGGCTGGATCGAGAGCATGCTGGTGGGCGCCGTAATTTCTTCGACGGACGCCGCCTCCGTGTTCAACATCCTGCGGTCCCGGCGGCTGAATCTCAAATACCGCACCTCCTCGCTGCTGGAGATGGAATCCGGCTCCAACGACCCGATGTCGTATATGCTCACCGTGGTGTTTGTTGCCTTGCTCTCGGCACAGACGAGCGGGAGCGTGTCTCCGTCGGCGGGGCAGATCGTGGGCATGCTGTTCGCGCAGGTCGGGTTCGGCGTGCTGTTCGGCGTGCTGTTCGGGCTGTTCGGCGCGCGCATCCTGAAAAAATTTTCCTTCAATATGGGGCAGGGCGGGACCATTCTCGTGTTTGCCTTGGCATTGCTCTCGTATTGTCTGCCCGTGCTGTTGCCCGGCCTGTGGGCGGGGAACGGCTACTTGTCCGTCTATATTTGCGGAATCATGCTCGGCAATGCGCGCATTCCGCAAAAGCGGGACTGCGTGCGGTTTTTCGATGCGCTGACCGGCGTCGCGCAGATGATGATCTTTTTCCTGCTGGGCTTCTTATCCACCCCCGAGTGGCTGATTCGACCGCAGGTGCTTGTGCCGGCGCTGCTGATCTTCGTGTTGATGACGTTGGCGGCCCGTCCGCTGGTGGTTTCGGGCCTGCTTCTTCCCTTCCGCGCCAAAGCCAACCAGATCGCCGTCATCTCCATGGCGGGTCTGCGCGGCGTCGCGTCCATCGTGTTCGCCATCTATGCGGTCAGCACGCTGGGAGAAAACGTCCTGCCGTACGACTTGTTCAGCATTGTCTTTTGCATCGTCATCGTCTCCATCTCCGTGCAGGGCTCGCTGCTTCCGGCTTTTTCGCGCAGGATGGGCATGCTGGGGGACAACGACAACGTTTTGCGCACGTTTACCGACTACCAGGACGAAGAGGCCGTCAGCTTTGTCAAGATCGTTGTGGGGGACAACCATCCCTGGGCCGGGCGCAAGCTCAAGCAGTGCGTCATGCCGCGGGAGTTTTTGGTCGTGTTGTTGCTGCGCGGCGAGGAAGTGATCGTTCCGAACGGAGAAACGCTCGTACATCCGGGCGATTTGTTGGTGACGGCCGCGCCCGAATTTGAAAACCGCGAAGAGTTTGGCATGTTCGAAGAATACATCGGCGAATCGCACGATTGGGCGGGGAAATGCGTGCGGGATCTCAATTTGCCCGGCGGCACGCTGATCGCCATGATCAAGCGCGGCCGCGGCACGGTCATTCCCTATGGGGCGACCCAACTGCAGGCGGGCGATACGCTCGTATGCATTAAGATCGCACCCGGCGAGCACGCGGGGGAAACGGT
>CALVHT010000101.1 GCA_944328645.1 uncultured Clostridia bacterium | reverse complement strand
TGTGCTCTTCCGATCTGCTATAGTCAAAATATTTTTCGTGTTCTAACAATGCGGACAACATAAAAGCGACATCTCGCGCGCAGGAATATTGCCCGCTTTCGGGCAATCCAGTACAATTTGCAAACACGGTTTCACTCATACCGAGTTCCTTGGCTCGCGCATTCATTTTCCGCACAAACAATTCTTCGCTGCCACAAATCCGCTCCGCCATAGCAACACAAGAATCGTTTGCCGATGCAATACAAATGCTTTTCACCAATTCGCCTGCTTGGTAATTCCCGCCCGCTTCCAAAAATACTTGGGAACCACCCATTCCCGCTGCATGGTCACTGACACATATTTGCTCTTCAAATTGCAAACGGCCCGCATCCTGTTCTTCAAAACATAACAACAAAGTCATAATTTTACACATGCTCGCAATCGGAAGATGTTGCTCCGCATCTTTTGAAAATACCGGCGTACCGCTTCTCCAATCACACAGATATGCAGCCTTACAACTTTGCGCCAAATCCTCCGCCGCTTTTGCACTGGCCGGAATACTTCTATATCCCGCAAAAAACAAAACGAAGGCCAAAAATAAAAGCATAACTTTTTTCATAGTTTTTCATCTCCTATGTCGTTATGCTTTTATTTTTTGTAGTTTCGCAAATTCTATACCGTCGCACTTTTGCTTTTTCAACACGGAGTTCTGCTCTTTTCTTCAAGCTCCCTGTGCCAAGCGCCGCGCAAACGCTCGAAGGACCCCCGCAAAAATCTTGCCGCGCTCCTGCGCACAGGATAAAACGTCGCTGTGCTCAATTTTTTTCTCGCACAATCCGGCGCCCATATTTGTGATGCAGGATAACCCAACTACGCGCATTTTTAAATAACGCGCATAAATCGCCTCGATCGCAGTGCTCATGCCAACAGCATCCGCCCCAAATTTCTGAAAAGCACGTATTTCTGCCGGCGTTTCAAAAGATGGTCCTAACAACTGCATATACACACCGGTTTGGTGTGGCACCCCCTGTTCGTCGCATACGTCGTTTAAAACCAGGCGTAATTTAGCATCATAGATTGACGTCATATCCACAAAAACGGGAAACTCGTTCGTTGCATGAACTCCAACCAAAGGATTTTTCCCTGTTCCATTTATATGGTCACATAGAACCATCAGATCGCCAATATGAAATGATTCATTCAGCGCGCCTGCGGCATTGGTTAGAACAACCGTACTTACGCCCAATTCATATAAAATTGCTATCGGAAGAATCGCTTCCCCCGGCCCCCATCCCTCGTACATGTGGAAACGTCCTTGCACAATCATAACCGCACAGCCTTCCAAATTGCCAAAGGCAAAATTTCCCGCATGGCCTTGAACACCGCAATGCGGCATCCCATCCAACGAAGCAAAGGGTACACACACGCTATCCTCTAAAAACTCTGCGACCGTTCCCCAACCGCTGCCCAAAACCAATCCGAGCTGCGGACTTCTTACGATCTTTGTTTGGATTTGCCGCGCAATCAAGGCGGCACGTTCTTGAATCGGGTTAATCATAACTTTTTCTCCAGTCCTCGCGCATAACTTTCTGATAGATAGACGAATCATCCCCTATCCCGTAAATTGCCGCAATCAATTGTGCAATATGGTCAAAGCCGTCTAACGTCGCTAAATCGAGAGGTTTGATTCCTTTCCCAAAAATCAGCAGAGGCACATATTCGCGTGAATGATCCGTCGAAACGGTTGTCGGGTCACAACCATGATCCGCAGTAATCAGAATAATATCGTCATCGCGCACCCCCCGCTCTAATTGCGGCAAAAATTCATCGATTTCTTTCAATGCTTTGGCATATCCGACCACATCGTTCCGATGGCCATAGAGCATATCTGTATCGACCAAATTTACAAATATTAACCCTTCCGGTACAATCCTGGCCGCCTCTTGCAAGGCCGCAAGCCCCTCATGGTTATTTCCGGTATGAACGCTTTTCGCAATCCCGCGTCCGCAGAAAATATCGCGAATCTTGCCGATCGCGGTAACCGGAATGCCATGGTCTGCAAGTCGATCTAAAATCGTCATCCCCGGCGGCTCCAGTGCATAGTCCTTGCGATCCTCCGTTCGAACAAATTTGCCTTCGCGGTACACGAACGGCCGCGCAATCACACGCCCAACGCTCCATTCGCCCTGCATCACCTTGCGCGCAGTTTGACAGATCGCATATAGTTTTTCCAGCGGAACGACAGCCGTATTTGCTGCGATCTGCATAACCGAATCCTGCGAGGTATACAATATCGGCATACCTGTGCGCCCATGCTCTTCCCCTAACCGACAGATGATCTCCGTTCCCGAGGCAACCTCGTTTCCTATAAATCGAACCCTGGCCGCCTGTTCCACCGCACGAACGATTTCCGGCGGAAAACCGTGCGGAAAAACCGGAAACGGATGATCCAAAACCAATCCAGCAATCTCATAGTGACCGGCCGTCGTATCTTTGGCAAATGTTTTTTCGCGCAGCCGCGCAAAGGCAGCCCGCGGGGCGAGAACGGGCGCCAAACATCTGCCATTCGGGAAGTTTTTGGCCACGCCCGCTATATTATTTAATCCGAGAGAAACCAATTCATGCAAAACGACTCCCGTCTGGCAGAAAATATTCCCATACGTGTCGGACCCTTCATCCCCAAAGCAAGCAGCATCCGGCATAGCACCGATTCCAAAACTGTCAATTACAACCAGAAAGATTCGCATATTCCCCCACTTACTAAATATTTTAACTCTATCGGGTCTCAAGTAAAACCGAAAGGCTTTCCCCGACGGAAAGCCTTCCTAAAATTCAGCGCAAAAGGACCCCCAGCTTTTCCTGCAAAGACTTTAAAATTCGACGCACATAACCGTCCACATCCTCCGGTGAAAACGCCTTTTCATGCGGCGTAAAGGTCACAGAAAAAGCCATGCTCTTTTTTCCGGCACCAATCTGTTCACTCCGATAAACATCAAACAATCGTATATCCGTAACAAATTTACAACTCTCCGCAATCGCCGTCTCAATCGAAGCGCACGGCACTTCTTCACCCGCGATTAATGCTAAATCTCGCTTTATTTCCGGAAATTTCGGCAGCGATTTGTAGCGGATTTCGCGGTCCAACTGATTATCGATCTGAGCGTAATCCAACTCCCCAATAAATACAGGCACCTCGATCGAGAGTTGCTCTGCAATATCCGGAGCCAACTCACCCAAATATCCGATTGTTTGATCTTGTAAACGGATTTCGGCACATTTCCCCGGATGCAAAAAAGATTTTTCGGCCGGAACATACGAAAAGCGAAGATCAAAAGCCGCAGCAAAAGCTTCCGCCGCTCCCTTTGCGGAAAAGAAATCCTCCCCCGTTCCGTAAATGCCGAAACACAGCATTTTCCGTTCGTCCGGCATTTCACGAAGCGGCAAGTGGTCGGCCATATAAACATTCGCCAATTCGAACAAACGCGCCTCCTCGTTTCCGCGGCGCAAATTCCGAACAAGCGTATTCACCATAGAGGGAGCCAGCGTTGTACGCATCAGACTCATATCTTCACCGATCGGATTTTTGATGCGAATGGCACGTGTACTCTCCTCGTTAAGCCGAAGCATCTCATAATCCTTGGGCGAGATAAACGAATACGTAATGATTTCACTGAAATCCTGTTCACGCATGGCGCGTTTTGTCTTTTCTTCCGCGCGCTGCGCCGCCGTCAGTCCGCCGTTTGTCACGCAGGCATTGCGCAAAAAGGTCCCCTCAATCGCATCGTATCCATACATCCGGATCACTTCTTCTGCCAAATCCGGATACCCGTCCACATCTTCTCGGAATGCAGGAGCCGTGACCGTCAAAGCATCCCCCTTGGAAGATACATTGAAATGCAGGCGCTCCAGGATTCCGCAGATGTCTTCTTTCGAGACCACGATTCCCAATAAGGAATTGATCTGCGATACGCTTGTGCGAATCGCTACCGGCGGAAGTTGCGGCGCCCCGATATCATAACGATCTGTCGCAATTTTACCGCATGCCAATTCATCGATCAAATTTAATGCACGATTGATGGCAACCCCCGTCGTATAAGCATCTACTCCCTTTTCAAAACGAGCGGAGGAATCACTTTTTTGCCCTAGCTTGCGCGAAGTCCTGCGAATATTGGCCCGTTCAAACTTTGCGCTCTCAAACAAAACTTCCGTTGTCGTATCGGCGATACCGCTGTTCAATCCCCCCATAATGCCAGCCAAAGCAACCGGTTTTTCTCCATCGGCAATTACCAAATTGTCCTCAGATAAGTCGAATTGCTTTTCATCCAGCGTTGTGATCCGCTCGTCTTTCTGTGCGCGGCGCACACAAATGCGATTTTGCCCTACGCGGGCCAAGTCAAACGCATGCATCGGCTGTCCTAATTCCAACAAAACAAAATTCGTGATATCCACGACATTGTTGATAGAGCGCAACCCGCACAGAGCCAGCCGCCGACGCATCCAAAGCGGCGACTTTGCAATTTTTAAATCGCGCACATAATGCGCAATGTAACGCGGACACAAATCGGGCGCCGAAACGCTCACCGATACACGCTCACTCGTACTGAACGGCCCGACGTGGTATGTCAACGGGACTTCCTCGATCGGTTTTTGCAATACAGCCGCGACCTCCCGCGCAATACCATAAATACTTTGGCAATCCGGACGATTGGCCGTGACCGAGATGTCAAAAATATAATCGTCCAACCCGACCACTGTCTTAATATCCGTTCCGAGCGGTACGTCGTCATGCAACAGTAAGATCCCGTTGACCTCGGCTCCGTCGTACCAGTCATCGTTGATTCCCAATTCTTCGCCAGAACAAAGCATGCCGCAGGATTCAACGCCGCGCAGCTTCCCTTTTTTTATCTTGACCCCGCCATGCAACGAGGCCCCATCCAAAGCAACGGGAACCAGATCGCCTTCATGAACGTTGCTCGCTCCTGTCACGATCTGTATTTTTTCCCCGTATTCGCCGCAATTTAAAAAGCAAACTTGTAATTTGTCGGCATCCGGATGCTTTTCAATCGATTCGACCCGGCCTACCACACATCGATCGATTTCAGAGCCGACATAGATCAGTTCTTCCACTTCAAATCCGCAAGAGAATAACTTATCTTTTAATACTTGAGCAGAAACGTCGATCTGCACATAATCTTTTAACCAGCTAAGAGGCGCCTTCATCTCGTTTCCCTCCATTAATCCTGAAACTGTTTTAAAAATCGCACGTCGTTTTCAAATAAAAGCCGTATATCGTTGATTCCGTATTTGATCATCGCAATGCGCTCCAAACCGATACCAAATGCAAATCCAGTATATTCGTCCGGATCGATTCCGCAATTCTCCAATACGCGTCGATTGACCATTCCGGCCCCAAGGACTTCAATCCACCCGGTCCCTTTACAAATTCGGCACCCTTTTCCACCACAGTTCCGACACGATAGATCCACTTCCACGCTCGGTTCCGTAAAGGGGAAATAAGAGGGGCGCAATCGCGTTTTCGTTTCGGACGAGAACATCCTTCGTGCAAAGTCGTCCAAAGTTCCCTTTAAATCATTGAGCGTGATGCCGCGCTCCACCACCAAGCCTTCCATTTCGTGAAACATAGCCGAATGCGTTGCATCGGCATC
>CALVHT010000100.1 GCA_944328645.1 uncultured Clostridia bacterium | reverse complement strand
CGCCAACATCGGCGGCTTTGGGAAAGAGCCAGCCCCAGACGAGCGCGAACAGCGCCATGCACGACGCGCCCATGCCGAACGTGATCATATTCGTGGAGATAAACGCCGCCTCGGTCAGCGTCTGTTCGCCGATCGAATAAAAGCCTTTGAGGATGAAATACCAGATGGACAGATCGCAAAGCCCCAGCCCGACCACGACCAGCCCCATCACGCTGCCCGCCGAAAAGGCGGCGCGCAGCCCTTTGTTCAGGCTGTCTTGGGCGGCGGTGGCGGTGCGTGCGTTGGCGGCGGTCGCGATCTTCATGCCCAAAAACCCCGAAAGGCTGGAAAAAAATCCGCCGGTCAAAAAGGCGAAGGGCATAAATTTGCCCACAAACCCGACCAGCGCGAGCACGCCCAACAGGACAAACACGCAGGCAAAAAAGATGGCGACCACCAGGTACTGCCGCTTCAAAAAGGCGTTCGCTCCTTTGCGGATGATCGCCGCGATGCCGCGCGTCTGTTCGCTTTCGGGCATTTTCAGCACCTTGCGCGCGAAAATCAAGGCAAAGAGTAAGGCGAGCACCGCCGCGCCGGGCGCGAGCAGAATCGCATATTCCATTGTTTCCCCCTTTGCAAAAGCGCCGGCACCTCCGTGCGGGCGCTTTTTTTTCATAATACCACGAAAAGGGTTCGCGGTCAAGCCTTCGAAAAAATTTTTTTCCGCTCTTTTTTGCGCGCCGTTTCGCCCGAAATGGCGCATTTCGGGCGAAACGGCTTGTAAAAACGGGAAAAAAGTAGTATAATAATCGGACAAGCGAGGAAAAAGAGCAAAATTTATGATCGAATTTCAGAAACTGCACCGGACAGACATCGCGCGCCTGCTCCCGTATTTTCGGGCGCAGTCTACGCGGCTGAGCAACTATTCCGCCGGCTTTTTGTTTATGTGGAGCCGCTATATGGACACCCATTTTGCCGAGGAGGAAGGATGTTTGCTGCTGCGCGACCGCTATGTCGGCAATCACTATTTCTATTACCCCGTATCCCGAACGGGAGACGCCGCGGCCGAAGAGCGGGCGCTCGCGCACATCGAGGCGTATTGCCGCGCCAACAACATGCGCCTGCATTTCACCGCGATCCCGCGCGAAAAGCTGGCTATGTTGGTCGAGCGCTACGGCGAGGACTTGCACGTCTCCAATATCCGCCGTTGGAGGGACTATCTGTACGCAGCGGAGGATTTTCAAACCTATCCCGGCGGCAAATACAGCGGCCAGCGCAACCACGTGAATAAATTTAAAAAGAACAATCCGGATTTTTCCTTCCATGTTTTTACGGAAAAAGATCTGCCCGAAGTGCAGGCGTTTTTGTGCGAATACGCCGTCGCCCAGTATGCCAAAGCGGACATGCTGGCCGACGAGGAGATGCGCGGCGTGTTCGAGATCCTGCCGCACATCGCCGAATACGGCATGGATTGCGGATATCTGCGCGCGGGCGGGCGGATCGTCGCGCTGTCGGTGGGCGAGCGCTGCGGGGATATGATGATCGTACACATCGAAAAGGCCCTGCGCGAAATGCCCGGCGCTTACCCGACCGTTGCCCAGCTGTTTGCACAGGCGTTCTGCCGCGACAAGATCCGCTTTCTCAACCGCGAGGACGACTCGGGCGATGCGGGCCTGCGCAAGTCAAAACTGCAATATTTGCCCGTGCGCCTGATCGACAAGTACAACCTGGCGGTGCGCCGCAGCATCGACGGGCTGTCGCAATTTCCCGAATTTCGAACCTCTCGGCTCGTGATCAAGGCGGTGGAGGACAAAGACGCGGCCCGCTTTGCGGCGTTGGCGCGCGATGTCGAACTCAATCGTTTTTGGGGGTATGATTGGCGGGAGGAGGCGCCGCCGGACCCGCCCGACGCCTGGTTTTTGGAGGATATTCGCAGCGATTTCAAAAAGAAGAACGAATTGCCGCTGGGTCTGTTTTTCGAGGGAGAACTCATCGGCGAAGTGGTCTTGCACAACTTCGGCTATCGAAGCGAAGCGGAGATCGGCATGCGCATCCTGCCCGCGTTCCAGGGTCGGGGCTTTGCGCGCGAAGGGTTGCTCGGACTGATGGAATACGGATTTGTCAAGCTCGGCCTGGAGCGCATCGAGGCAAAGTGCTTCCGCGCGAACGAGGTCTCGGCCTATACCCTCCGCGCCGCGGGAATGCGAGCCGCGGGCGAGGACGAAACGTACCTCTATTTTTATAAGACGGCGGCCATGTGATCGCCGGCCGAAAAATTCAAAAAACCGGCTCAGAAGCAAAAATCATCGGAAAGCCGGGTCCCCGCGGCGCTTTGCGCCGCGGGGACCCGGCTGTTTTTGTTGGACGAATCAAAAAAACAGAGACGCCGGCGAATGAAAGAATGCAAAACACGGTATAAATTCTTTCCGGGCGGGCAATAACAGAGCCGCAACCGTTTGCAACGAAAAAACAGGGGGCAGGCAATGAAAAAATACTGCATACTTTTTGGTTTCCTATTCATACTAATTTTGACGGCGGCGCTGACGGCGCGGCCGGGCGAAGCGGAAACGGCCTATCTGCGCATGCATGTGCGCGCCAATTCCGATTCCCCCGCCGATCAGGCGGTCAAGTACGAAGTCAAGGATGCGATCGTGGAGGCGTTGCTGCCGCTTGCGGCGTCGTGTGCGAGCAAGCAAGAAGCGCTCGACGCGCTGGAAGGCTCGCTCGACGAGATCGAAGCGGTCGCCGACCGCGTTCTGTCGCAAAACGGATTCGACTATTCGGCGCGCGCCTCGGTGCGGCGGGAGGAATTTCCCACCCGCGTTTACGAAGGGGTCACGCTCGAGGCGGGCATCTACGACGCGCTGATCGTCGAGTTGGGCGAGGGAGCGGGGGCAAACTGGTGGTGCGTCTTGTACCCGCCGCTGTGTTTTTCGGGCGAAGCGACGGGCGAGCACGTGCAATATCGTTCGCTTCTGCTGGAACGCATCCGCGCATTTTTTGCCTCGTGACGCGTGCTTGCGCAAGATTCGCGGCCGGCTTTATTCGATAGGAGGAAACATGAACAAATTGATTCGAATGGGCGCATTGGCGCTCTCGCTTGTCGCGGCCCTGGCGGCCGTTACGTTCTTTGCGTTGCGCACCCCGCCGCAGGCGGACGAGGCAGCCTACGCGCAGAGCGTAGACGCCGCCGTTCTGAAACGGGGCAGCCGCGGCGAGGACGTCAAGACAGTACAGAGAAAATTGCAGCGCTGGGGATACTATTCGGGCAGCGTGGACGGGATTTACGGGTCCGCGACCGAAAAGGCCGTGCGCTATTTTCAAAGCAAAAACGGGCTTACGGTTGACGGCATCGTCGGGCGCAAGACGTATGAGGCGCTGGGCATGATGCAGCAGGCGTCGGTGAGCGGCGGCGGGTCGGACAGCTACACCAATTCCGACACGTATCTGCTGGCGCGGTGCATTTACGCCGAAGCGCGGGGCGAGAGCTATACCGGGCAGGTCGCGGTGGGGGCGGTGGTGCTCAACCGCGTTGCGAGTCCGGATTTTCCGAACACGATCGCGGGCGTCATTTACCAACGTCACGCATTTACGGCCGTCAGCGACGGGCAGATCAATCTTACGCCCAATGATACGGCGCTCAGCGCCGCCCGCGACGCGATGAACGGCTGGGATCCGACGGGAGGATGTCTGTACTATTACAATCCGGTCACGGCGACGAGTTCTTGGATCTTTTCGCGCGAGACGATCATCACCATCGGCAAACACGTGTTTGCGATTTAAGGAGGAACAGCAATGAGAGAGAACGAGAGTCGATCCAGCGGCGCGGAAAAGGTCGAGGCGATCGCGCGCGGCGAAGCGGAACAACATGCGGCCAAACGCCGCTCGGAAGGGGTTGATGCGCCGGAAAGAGCCCGCCGTACAAGCGGAAGGCGCGCGGCAGAGTCAGCCGAAACGCTGGCGCGGCATACCGCGGCAGAAGAAGCGGAGACGATGCGCCGCGCGGCGGAACGAGAAGCTGCCCGCGCCGAAAAACGCGTCGCCGCCGCGCAGGCAAAGCGCGAGCAGGCGGAAAAGAAAGCACAGATCGCCGCCGAAAAACAACATGCGCGGGAAGAGCGCATCGCGCAAAAGCGGGAGCAAGACCGCGAACGGCATGCCCGCGCGCAGGAAGAGCGGATGCATCGCCGGGCGGAGCGGGCGGAACGCCGCACGGCCGCGCACGAAACGAACGATCGCACGCCCGGATTCGGCGGGTGGCTGGCGGCCGTCGTGGCGCTGTCGGTGGCCGTTTTGGCGCTGGGCGCCATCGTCACCGTCGGCTATTTCGATCTGGACGCGGCGCGCGGCGAGCTGACGGGCGGCTATCGCAAGTCCGTCTATGAATTGTCGGAACTGGTAGAAAATATGGACGCCAACCTCGCCAAAGCGCGCATCGCGGAGGGGAATTACGAGCGGCAAAAGCTGCTCACCGACCTTCTCGTGCAGAGCGAACTGGCGGAGCGCTGCCTCGAATCCTTTCCGGTGGACGGGCACGCCGCGGGGAATCTGACGGCGTTCGTCAACCGAGTGGGCAGCTATTCGCGCACGCTGCTGCATAAGCTGGCGGCGGGCGGCACGCTGACGGCCGAAGAAGAGGATGTCATCGAGTATATGTACGCGACGACGGAAAAGATCCGCGCGGCGATGCCGGAGCTGATCGAAAGCGCAAAGACCGGCACGCTGGAAGAACTGCTGTCGGAAAACGGCGCCTTTTCGAGCGGGTTCGGCGCCCTTTCCGAACCGACGGTGGACGTGCCCAAGAGCATTCAAGACGGACCTTTTTCAAAGGGCGCCCGCAAGAGCGAGAGCGCATTTTTGGCCGCGGCGGACCCGATCAGCGAGCGGCAGGCGCTCGAGCGCGCGAATCGGCTGTTTGCGGATTACGGGTGCGCAAACCTGCGCATTTCCGGCAAGAGCGAAAGCCCGGGCTTTGCCTGCTACAACGTCGAATTTGAAGATAAGGCGGGAAATCGCTACTTTGCGCAGATCACCGAACGGGGCGGCTATCTGGCCCTTTTGGACAGCTATGCGGATTGCCGGTCACACAACTATGATGCGGCCGCCTGCGCCGACATCGCGCACAACTTTTTGGAAACGTGCGGTTACCGCGGCATGCGGGCCGTTTGGTCGAGCGAGGCAGGCACAGCCTGTTGCGTCAACTTTGTGACGGAGGCGGAAGGCGTCGTCGTCTATCCCGAAATGATCAAGGTCAAGGTCTGCCAAGACCGCGGCGTGGTCACGGGTCTGGAAGCGCATGCGTATCTGACCTGCCGCGACGAAGCCCGCACGATCGGGCGGGCGTTGCTCGAACAGGCGGCGGTCGAACGCAACGCGGCCGCGCGCATGCAGACGGACTTCGTGCGCTTGGCGATCGTATGCGTGGACGGGCAGGATACCCTCGCCTACGAGATCGCGGGTGACCCCGGCGGCCGGACGTACTATGCGTATGTGGACGCGAACAGCGGCGGGACGATCGAAATTTTTGTAGTCGTCGGGACCGATCGCGGAAACGCGCTCCTGTAACGCGGCAAAAGACGGGAAAGCCCTGCGCTTTCCCGTCTTTCAACTTTCTCGAAGGAAAAGTTGACAAAACCGTCCAAAAAAAGTATAATATTGCAAGACGCTTTCAAAAAACGGCG
>CALVHT010000099.1 GCA_944328645.1 uncultured Clostridia bacterium | reverse complement strand
CGACCGTGTATGCCGCACCCGTCGGATTATTGGGCGAACAGAGATAGAGAATGTCTGCTTGCATCCGATCGTCGGGCAGGGGCAAAAAATCATTGGCTGGCACGGCGTCTGCAAATCGAATCTTTCGCCCGGCCATGACATTCGTATCCACATAGACGGGATAGACGGGATCGGGTATGCAAACAATGTTGTCCGTATCGAACAGATCGAGAATGTTGCCCAGATCGCTCTTGGCTCCGTCCGACACAAAAATTTCGTCCGCCTCCAACCGGATCCCGCGGGAAGCATATTCCGCGCGAATAGCCTCGCGCAAAAACGAGTACCCTTGCTCCGGCCCATAGCCGTGAAATGTTTCGGCTCGCCCCTGCTCCGCCGCCGCACGGCGCATGGCCTCCACTACGGCAGGCGCCAACGGCAACGTCACGTCGCCGATCCCCATGCGCAAGATCTTGCGCTCCGGATGCGTCTGCGCATAAGCGTTGACGCGGCGGGCAATGTCTGAAAACAGATAACTTTCCTTCAATTTTCCGTAATTGGCATTCAGCCGCATTCTCGTTCCTCCTTTTATTCGCGCAAAAGCGGATTCTTTTTGGCGGCAAATCTCTTGGCCGCCCCCACAAACTCGCGAAACAGCGGATGCGCCGCATTGGGCCGCGATTTAAATTCGGGATGAAACTGTACGCCGACATAAAAATCCGAGCCGGGCAGCTCCACCGCCTCGACCAGCGTTCCATCCGGCGAAGTACCCGCCACGCGCAGTCCCCCGGCCTCCAGCGCCGCCCGATAATCGTTGTTGAACTCGAACCGATGACGATGCCGCTCAGAAATCTCCTCCTTTCCGTAAGCGGCGGCCAGGCGCGTGTGGGCTGCGATGCGACAGGGATATGCACCAAGGCGCATGGTCCCGCCCATCTTCACGCCGCGCTGATCGGGCATGATGTCGATGACAGGATGCCCGCTTTCCGGCGAAAATTCGGTGGAATCGGCGTCGGCCCATCCCATGACATGGCGGGCAAATTCGATGACGGCGGTCTGCATCCCCAAGCAGATCCCCAAATACGGAACGCCGCCCTCGCGTGCAAAACGCGCCGCCGCGACCTTGCCTTCGATCCCGCGGCCGCCGAATCCGCCCGGCACCAGTACCCCATCAACGCCGTCTAAAATGCGGGCGGCGTTTTCTTCGTTCAAAACTTCGCTGTCCACCCATTCGATCTCCGTTTTAACCGCATTCTCAAACCCTGCATGCGCGAGCGCTTCGGCAACGGACAGATAGGCATCGTGCAGCTGCACGTACTTGCCCACCAGCGCGATGCGCACCGTCTCTTCGCAACACCTCGCCCGCTGCAACATGGCGTTCCATTCGGAAAGGTCGATGGTGTTTTCCGGCAGACCCAAAGTCCGGCAGACGATCGCCGATAAATTCTCCCGTTCAAGCATGATCGGCGCTTCGTACAGGAGCGGCAGCGTTCGGTTCTCCACGACGCAGTCCTCCCGAACATTGCAAAACATGGCGATCTTCTTTTTGATCTCGGCGGGAAGAGGAGCATCAACCCGCGCCACGATCACATCCGGAGCTATGCCCATGCCCTGCAATTCCCGAACGGAATGTTGGGTGGGCTTGGATTTAAACTCGCACGAACCCGAAATATACGGCACCAATGTGACATGGATAAAACAGCAGTTCGCCCGCCCCGCCTCCATCGAAACTTGGCGGATCGCCTCGATAAAGGGTTGACTTTCGATGTCGCCGATGGTGCCGCCGATTTCGGTGATCACCACGTCCGCGGCGCTCTGCCGCCCCACGTTATAAATGAACGACTTGATCTCGCCCGTGATGTGCGGAATGACCTGCACGGTCTGCCCCAGGTACTCTCCGTTGCGCTCTTTGTTCAGCACATTCCAATACACCTTCCCGGTCGTCAGGTTGGAATAGCAGTTCAAATTTTCGTCGATGAACCGCTCGTAGTGGCCCAAATCCAGGTCGGTCTCCGCCCCGTCGTCCGTCACGAACACTTCTCCGTGCTGGTACGGGCTCATCGTACCCGGATCGATGTTGATGTACGGATCCAGCTTTTGCGAGGCAACCTTATAGCCGCGCGATTTGAGCAACCGACCCAAACTGGCCGCGGTGATCCCCTTTCCCAGGCCCGAAACGACGCCGCCCGTCACAAAGATATATTTCATACATCGACCTCCCCGGTAAATACCGTCACGGCTTCGCCGGTCAGATAAACCGTGGTCCCGACATTCACAAACAACGTGCCGCCGCGCAATTCGACGCGAATGTCTGCCCCATATTCGCACAGGCCGACCGCGCAGGCCGCAGCAGCCGCCGCGCAGGCCCCCGTTCCGCAGGCCATCGTCTCGCCGCTGCCGCGTTCCCACACCCGCATCTGAAGCGCGTTTTCGCCGATCTTTTGAACGAATTCGGTGTTCACGCGCACAGGAAACAGCGCATCCGTTTCAAATCGAGGGCCAACGGAAGACAGATCGATTGCCGAAGGATCCGCAAACACGACGCAGTGCGGGTTCCCCATCGAAACGCAGGTGATCGCGTACTCGCCGCCCGCAACATGCACCCGCCGCCCCACGACCCGATCTCCGTCCAGCCGAACAGGGATTTGCCGCGGGTCAAAAACAGCCGGCCCCATGTCCACGCGGACCGAAGCGACCACGCCGTTTTCTGCATGGCAGAACAGCCGTTTGACGCCGCTGCGCGTTTCGATCGTCATTTCTTCGCGCCGCACGATGTCTCGATCGTAGAGATATTTTGCCACGCACCGGATGGCATTGCCGCACATATTGCCTTCGCTTCCGTCCGCATTCAACATGCGCATCCCGGCGTCTGCCCGCGTACTTTCCGTAATCAAAACGATCCCGTCCCCGCCGATCCCTTTATGCCGATCCGACAAGCGCATCGCCAAGGCGGAAACATCTTCCAATTCTCGTTGCCGACAGTCAAAATAGATATAGTCGTTGCCGGCCCCCTGCATTTTTGTAAATTCTACGCGCATACCTTCCTCCGCTTTCCCTATTTTAAACAGAAAAAGCCCCCGTTCGCGGAATCTGCGGGCGGGGGTCATTCCGTGTTTGCCGCGCTTTAGAGCGCGGCCGATCTCGGCACGGCTCTGTCGGGTGCGCGGCCGTGCGCTTTTACAACTCGATATATGCGTCGCGCTCCGCACCGACGGAAACGTAACGGATTTTGCATTCGCAGGCCTGCTCGATAAACCGAATATACGCGAGCGCCTCCTGCGGCAGCTCCTCTTTTTTGCGGCATTTGGAAATATCGCAGTTCCAACCAGGAAGCGTTTCGAATACCGGTTTGCAGTCATCCAGCACGTCGGGGAACGGGAATTCGGTCAATTTTTTGCCGTCCAGCTCATACGCCGTGCAAACTTCCAGGCGATCATGCCCGGAAAGGATATCCAGCTTGGTCAACGCGATCTCGTCCGCACCTTGGCAACGAATGCCGTATTTGGAGGCAACGACGTCGAACGGCCCCACTCGTCTCGGACGGCCGGTCGCCGCACCGTACTCGCCGCCCGCCGCGCGCAGTTTTTCTGCCTTTTCGCCAAAGTACTCTGCCGTGAACGGGCCCTCCCCCACGCAGGAAGAATACGCCTTCATGATACCGATGGTCTTATCCAGTTTTAAGTTGGGAACGCCCGCGCCGATCGGCCCGTACGCCGCTATGTTGTTGGAAGACGAGGTATACGGGTAGATGCCGTAATCCAAATCGCGCAGCGCGCCAAGCTGCGCCTCCAACAAAATCTTTTTCCCCTCTTTGTGCGCCCGGTCAAGATAAAGCCCCACATCGCAGATATACGCGCACAACGGCAGGCCGTACTCTTCGAAATAAGCGAGCATGTCTTGCGTTTGAACGGCTTCGGCGCCGTATGCGTTGACCACTGTCAGATTTTTCCAATCCACAATGTCCGGAAGGCGCCGTTTCAGACGGTCAAAATGCAACAATTCGCCCATCCGAAAAGCCTTTTTCAGATATTTGTCTGCATATACAGGCGCAATGCCGCGCTTGGTCGAACCAAATTTTTTATCGGCAAGGCGCGCCTCTTCCAAACAATCCTGTTGGACGTTATACGGCATGGTGATGACCGCACGGTCGGATATCTTCAGATTATCCGGGGTGATTTGGATGCCCGCTTCACGCAGACGCGCCATCTCGCCGGCCAGATGCTTGATGTCGATGACCATGCCCGGGCCCATGACACAGACCACGCCCTCGCGCAAAATACCGGAAGGCAACAGATTCAGGATAAACCGGCCGCGCTCGTTGATCACGGTATGGCCCGCATTGTTCCCCCCCTGATACCGGCATACGATATCATAATCTTTGGACAGCAGGTCGACCATCCTGCCCTTGCCTTCGTCACCCCAATTGATGCCGACGATCGATGTTAACATAGTTGGTTCCTCTCCGAATAGAATATTCCGTCACGGAGTTCTCTTTTCCGAAAACACTCCGACGGATACTATTATACCTCATTTTTTTCCGTGTGAAAAGCAATAATCATACCAAAATTGCAAATTTTCTCGGAACAAAACGATTTTCCGGAGGATCGCCCGATGCGCGCACACCCGCCAAAGGCTCGTCCTGCGCTCTGTGCCTTTATTATAATCCTCGGCCCCGCCGTTCGTCAAGCGCGGCGGGCAAAACAGTAAGTTTGCGGTTTTTGATACCCGGTATAAGTACGGATTAACCTTTGGGCGCGCCGAGACGTCCGCCGAAAAACAAAGCAGGCGGACCGATTGAACAATCGGTCCGCCTGCTTTCGGCTTATTCCGGGATGAACCGGCAATCCGAATAAAAAATTCAGGAAACGCTAAAAAGAATATCGCCGTAGGTCGGGAACGGCCAATATTTTTTTGCGGTATTGATCTCCATTTCGTCGGCATGCGCGCGCATCTCGCTCATGGCAGGGACCAACCTGTCCGCAAAGAACCGTGCCACGGCTTCGGCGGATGCGATCCCCTTAGCTTCCGCCAGCAGATGCTCGATCTCCGCCGCCTTTTCCAGCATCGCATCGTTGTTGACCGCCAGCTTTTTCGCCAGTGCCGTTTCAACGGCAGCATTCAAGCCGATCTGTCGTTTGGAAATGATGACGCGGCTGAGCTCCGCAACGTACTCGTTGACCGCCGGGAAAATATCTTTTCTGCCCATCTCGATCATGGTCAGCGCCTCTATGGTGAGCACTTTGGCGTAGTTTTCCAACATGATCTCCATGCGCGAGCGAACTTCGCGCTCGGTAAATACCCCCATCCGCTCAAACAACGCGATGTTTTTGGGCGCCGCGAAATGCGGCAGTGCCTCCGCCGTGTTCTTTAAGTTCAACAGCCCGCGGCGATGCGCCTCTTTGGCCCATTCGCCCGCATAGTTGTTGCCGTTGAACAGGATCCGCTTGTGCTCTTTGATGACGCGGACGACCAAATCGTGCAGCGCCGCGTTGAAATCGGTCGCCGTTTCCAACTCGTCGGCAAATTCGCGCAAGGTATCTGCCACGATCGTGTTGATGATGATATTCGGGCCGGCGATCGAAAACGTCGCGCCCAACATGCGGAATTCGAATTTGTTGCCCGTAAACGCAAACGGCGACGTACGGTTGCGGTCAGTCGTGTCTTTGGGAAGTTCCGGCAGCGTGTCCACCCCCAGCTTCATCACCTGTTTGCCCTTGCCGGCATACTTTCG
>CALVHT010000098.1 GCA_944328645.1 uncultured Clostridia bacterium | reverse complement strand
GAATATTCGAGTTCCAACCGAACGCCGGTGTAGCGTAAAATGCGGACGCAGATACCGACGGTTTCCGGAAATCGGGTCATGGATTTAAATTCGCATTCGACGGAAAGGACGGGGCTGAGAATGCCTGCGCGTTCCATGACGTCGTAGCCGAGAGACAGCTGTTCGAGTAAAAATACGCGTGCTTCCTCCATCCACCGTATATAGTTGGAATGGCGCACTATTTTCATTGTATCTGTCTCATAGTACTGTACTTTATGGCGATAAATCAGTTTAGACATACTTTTTCCTCCGTCGATATGGTTATTATAACACCGAGGCAATGGTATGTCAATGAAAAAATCAGCAAAACCGTTGACCGAAGCGCGCCAATGTGCTACAATTTTCGTATGGAAAAATATCAGGATATTATCGGGTTATCCGAACGATTCGGCATCAATGCCGAGTATGCGGGCGAGGAATTTTATCCGCGCTTTTGCCGGCGTACGGCGGGGAAAGATTTATTGATTTTGTGCGATGCAAATACCGGGGCGTACGCGCACCCGTTTGCACAGCGTTTGCGCGAATTGGGGCGAGCGGTTCGCGTTCTCGAACTGCCTGCGCGAGAGCCGGTCGCCGACGAGCGCACGTGTGCATCCGTTGAGGAGGCGATCGCTCCGAATGATTACGTTCTTGCCGTAGGAGCGGGAACGCTGAATGATATTGCCAAGTATGCGACTTTTCGGCGGGGCGTTTCTTGCGGCGTTCTGGCCACCGCCGCCAGCATGGACGGGTTTACCTCCGGGGTGACGCCGCTGATCAAAAATGGATTCAAGATTACCGAAAACGCGCATACCGTCGAGGATATTCTCATCGATTTCGACATCCTTTGTGCGGCGCCGCGCATTATGACCGGCGCTGGAACAGGCGATATACTCGCAAAATATTGCTGCTTGAGCGATTGGAAAATGGCAGCTCTCCTTACGGGGGAGGATTATAACGAAGAATCGGCGTCTTTGATGCGAGTTGCGCTGGAACAGTGCGTCAAAAATATTCCAGACATCGCCGCGAGCGAAAAAAAAGGGATCGACGCGCTGTTGCGCGCCCTGTTGATCTCCGGCTATGCGATGGTCCTTGCGGGCAGTTCCCGACCGGCCAGCGGGGCGGAGCACCATATGTCGCATTATTTGGAAATGGATTTTTTGCGCCGAGGGAAGCCCATCCCGCTGCATGGGATTAAGGTCGGGCTGGGAACGCTGGTCTCGTTGCATATGTATCGC
Source organism: uncultured Clostridia bacterium (assembly GCA_944328645.1). Lineage (GTDB taxonomy): Bacteria > Bacillota > Clostridia > Christensenellales > Borkfalkiaceae > Borkfalkia. The sequence goes on along the minus strand of CALVHT010000098.1, from coordinate 4,455 downwards.
CGGTTGTGCGAAATGCCTGCAACGTTTGAAGGGCAGGAATCGGTCGTGGCGCTGGCAGAAACATTGCCATCTCCGGAATGGGCAGCTTCCGTCCTGGAATCGCTGGGTTGTCCCACGCGGTTTTCGCAGATTGGCGTACCCAAGGATACGGTGCGTGCCATGCTGTTTGAGTGTTACAAGATCCGCGACCGGTTTACGATCATGACATTGTATCATCGTTTTAATTGGATGTACGATGCGGCGGATGAATTGTTGGAGCGGTATTATTGAGAGCGGAGCAGGAAAACGCGGGGAGGAAGGGAGATGGTCAGCGGTGTATCGACGGCTTGTCTGTTTCAAAGAGAGATGAACGAGGATGCGTTGCCCATTCTAAACAGGTTGGGCGTACGGAGTACCGAGATTTTTTTGACGACGTACAGCGAATACCGCGAGGAGTTTGCCCGTTTGCTGGCGGCGCGGCGGGGAGATCTGCGCGTCAATTCGGTACACGTACTCAACACACAGTTTGAACCGCAACTCTTTGCGGCGCATCCGCGTGCGCAGGCAGATGCTTTCCGTGTTTTGGAAGAGGCGATGCGCGCGGCGGAGATCTTCGGCGCGGAGCGATACACCTTTCACGGGATCACCCGCCTGAAAAAAAACTCTGTACCGCCGCAGCCGGAGAAGCTGGCGGGCGCTTTTTCAAAGATTCTCGACGTGTGCGCGCAGCACAACGTCCGCCTGTGTTTGGAAACGGTACACTGGGCTTTATACAACGAGCCGGGTCTGTTTCGTCCGCTGAGCAAACTTTGTCCCTCGCTGGCGGGGGTTTTAGACGTCAAACAGGCGCGTCTTTCGGGGTATCCGTATCCCATGTATATCCGCGACATGGAAGGGCATATATCGCATGTGCATCTGTCCGATGTGGATGAAAACGGGCGGATCTGTTTGCCCGGTTGCGGTATATTTGATTTTGAAGAATGCCTGCGCCGTCTGCAAGACGCCGGGTTTGACGGAGCGCTTTTGATCGAAGTCTATCCGCAGGACTATGCGGAGTATGCGCAGCTGCGCCGTTCGTGTGATTTTTTGGACGAAATCATCTACAAGATTTCCTAAACAAAAAGTCTGCGGTCGGGTTTTGGCAAAATTTACACTTGCCGATCGGGCAAGGGTGAAAAAATACAAAAATTTTAAAACAACAGGGAGGGAAAGTATGAGTATACAAACGTATTTGCAATTGGTCGAAGACGTGAACGCGCGCGGGAGATTCAAACCCGAATGGGATTCGCTGTTTGCGCATACGACGCCGGCTTGGTTTTGCCGTTCGAAATTCGGACTGTTCATTCATTGGGGGGCTTTTACGGTGCCGGAAGCATTTAACGAATGGTATCCGCGTCACATGTACCGCAAGGGCTCGCCGGAGTATGAACATTTTCGCGCGAATTTCGGGGATTTGAAAACGTATGGTTACAAAGACCTTCTCGCGCGCTTTACGGCGCCGCGATTCAATGCAGCCGAGTGGCTGGATTTGTTCGTCCAGTCGGGCGCGCAGTATATTACGCCGGTGGCGGAGCATCACGACGGATTTCAGATGTATGCGAGCGAGCTTTCGGAATGGAACTGTGCGAAAAAGGGGCCGTGCCGCGACGTGTTGGGGGAACTGAAAGAAGAGGCGGAAAAGCGCGGAATCGTGTTTTGTACTTCTTCCCATCGTGCCGAACATTATTGGTTCCTCAACGGCGGGCGCGCGTTCGACAGCGACGTGAATGATCCCGCCAACGATGCGTTTTACGGGCCGGCGGTCTTTTCGGCCGACTTGAACGATGACGTGCAGCCCAAAAACATGTATGCGGTATCCATCGATTCGCCTCGTATGCGCGAGCATTGCGAAAATTGGCTGGCGAGGACATGCGAGTTGGTGGAAAAATACCGGCCGCGCATGATCTATTTTGATTGGTGGATCTGCAGTCCTCCGTTCAAGCCGTATCTGAAGAAGTTTGCCGCGTATTATTACAATCGTGCCGAAGAATGGGGGATCGAAGTCGCCATTGACTATAAACTAAATTCTTTTGCGTACGGAACGGCTCTGTTTGATTTGGAACGCGGGCAAACGAGCGGCATTCATCGGCTTCCGTGGCAGTCGGATACGGCAACAGCCAAAAATTCGTGGTGCTATACTAAAAACAACGAGTGGAAACGTGCCTCGGACGTCGTGTGCGACTTGGTAGATATCGTAAGCAAAAACGGTAATCTGATGTTAAATGTCGGTCCGCGTGCGGACGGGAGCATCTGTCCCGAAGAACAGGAGATTTTGCGCGGGATCGGCGGCTGGCTTCGCCGGAACGGGGAGGCGATCTATGGGGCGACGCCGTGGAAGCAGTGCGGCGAAGGCCCGACTAAGATTCCGGAAGGACAATTCACCGATACGGATCGAAGCCCGTATACCCCGCAGGATCTGCGCTTTACTTGCAAAGGCGGTTGTGTGTATGTCTTTGTAATGTCCGCGCAGAACACTCGTTCGATCTGTGTACACGCGATGCGTCGGCAAGGGGCGGAAGCGGAAAACGAAACGTTATTGCGTGCGAGCGTTTTGGGAAAACCTTCTGTCGGTGTCGCAATGCGGCGAGCGGAAGAGGGGTTGGTGCTGGAGCTTTCGGAACCGTTGACCGACACGATGCCCGTATGCATTAAAATTGAGATCGATTGATCGCTCCGTTGGAACTTGGCCGCCGTCCGATTTTGGACGGCGGTTTTCCAAACGGGAGGGGATCGTAAAAAATGCATAAAATTTTTGGAATTTCGGCCGAACTGTTGACAGAACGAAGGTTATGCTTTAAAATAAAAGACAGAGGAAATTCCGTCGCGGAGGCAAAATGCGCCGCGTTTGCGAAGTTCCGATTTTCGGAGATCAAAGCGGAGGTTGATTATGAATTGCAGGAATAAAGAGTGGAGAAACAGCATGCGCTTGTCCGTCGACTACAATTATATGATGAAAAAATTTATCGGCGCCGACGGATTTAAAGATGCGGAACTCAATGAGATGAAAGACGCTGCGGCAAATGCATTCGCGTATGTGCAGGAAAACCGCGGCAAGGGCATGATGGGGTGGACGGAACTGCCGTATAACCAAAAGGAAATCGTGGAAGATATCATTGCCACGGCGAAGGACGTGCGCCGCAAATTCAAATATTTTGTTGTCCTCGGCATTGGCGGCAGCGCGTTGGGTCCGATCGCGGTGTTCAACGCTCTTTGTCATCTGCATTATAATGATTTGGCTCCGTCCAAGCGGAAAGGTCCGAAATTCTACGTGGAAGACAACGTGGATCCCGAACGGATGGCCGCTTTGCTGGACGTCATCGAGCCGGAAAAAACCTGTTTTAACGTCATCACCAAATCGGGTGCAACCAGCGAGACGATGACGCAATATCTGATCATCAATGAGATTTTGACCAAAGCGTTGGGCGCGAAGGCGAGCGAAAATATCATCGCCACGACCGATCATGCCAAGGGCAATCTGATCAAACTCGCCAAACAAAACAACTACAAAACGTTTTATATCCCCGATGGCGTGGGCGGCCGTTTTTCCGAACTGTGTCCGGTCGGCTTGTTGCCGGCGGCAGTGTTGGGCCTGGATATTAAAACGATGCTGGCGGGGGCTGCTTATATGGACAGTATGTGCAACAAGCCGTCCATGGCAAAAAATCCCGCCTTGGCGTGCGCCGTACTGCAAGTCATGGCAATGCGCCGCGGCAAAAATATCGGCGTGATGATGCCGTATGCAGACAGCCTCAAGTTGATGGCCGACTGGTATTGTCAGCTTTGGGCGGAAAGCCTTGGCAAAAACGTCACGTTGGACGGGAAGCCCTGCAACGTAGGGCAAACGCCTGTAAAATCGTTGGGCGTGACCGATCAGCACTCGCAGGTGCAGCTATACACCGAAGGCCCGTTCGATAAGGTCGTGACATTCCTGTCCGTGTGCCGGTATCGTACGGAGTTCCCGATTCCGCACGGTTGCGAAGATATTCCGGATGTGTCTTTCCTCGGCGGGCACACCATGAATGAGTTGATCGCCGCGGAGAACAAGGCGACCGCTTATGCGCTTGCGAAGGCAGGCCGGCAGAATTATACCGTTTGGATCCCTGAGGTCAACGAATTTACCTTAGGCGAGCTGATGTATCTTTTTGAATTGCAGACGGCGTATGCCGGCGCGATGTTCAACATCGATACATTCAATCAGCCGGGCGTGGAAGCGGGCAAACAGGCGACATACGCATTGCTCGGGAAAAATGGCTATGAGGCGAAGAAGGCTGAACTGGACAGTGCGCCTGCGGCGGAAGAGAAATACATCGTGTAACGGTTTAAGGATCCGAAAGGCGGTTTTCCGCCTTTCGGATTTTTGTTTTATCAAGCAAAAACCACCGGCTATGCCGGTGGAAGAAAGGAAAACGACAAAGGCTTTAGCAGCAGCAAACAGCG
>CALVHT010000097.1 GCA_944328645.1 uncultured Clostridia bacterium | reverse complement strand
AATGCTCAAACGGCCGCGCGCGTCGCTGCAGAGATCACCGGGTTTTCCGGAGACCCTCCGGCTCTTTTGTGCGCCAAAGATGAAGTCTTGCTTTACAAAGACGCGGTTTCGAAGGATGCGCTTTTTCGTCGAATGAACGCATTGTGGAGTATTCAACAGGGCGTACGATTGACGGTCTGCGATGTCGAAAGTTTAATGCAGTTGTTTCCGCGTCGCATCGGTTCGTTGTCTCTGCGCGTGGGTGAGGAGATCGACTTTTCGACTTTGCCTGCGCAACTTGTCCGATTGGGCTATGTCAGGGCACAGGCGGTAGAAAGCAAGGGGAATTTCGCTCTGCATGGAGATATTCTCGATATATATCCGATCAATGAAGAAAACCCTGTCCGCATCGATTTTTTCGGCGATGCCGTTGAAAAGATCAAACCGTATCATTTCATTACGGGAGAGCGGCTTTTGCAGCGCGATCGATTGGAAATCGTTGCCGCGACGGATGTTGTGATCGAGCCGGAAGAAATTCCGATTATCAAGGATGCTCTCTATGGCGAGCTCTCCGCATTCAAAGATGCTGCGGCCTATCAGCGAGCGCAGACCATCGCGGGGGAGCTTTCTGCCAAGATGGAAGACGGAATTGCGTTTGCTGGCGCATCTTATCTTTTGCCGCTGTTGCAAAATACGACCGATTTTCGAACCTTTTTCGGCGACGTTTTGTATGTCTTTGACGAGTGTAAACTGGTGTATGACAGGGCGGAGGCCCTCAACAAAGAGCATGAGGAGCGATTTGCCGGATTGCGGCGAGGGGGCGAGGCTTTTTCGTTTTGCCGAGATCAATTGATCGGCAAGGACGAACTTTTGTTTTTGTTCGCCTCCGCGAAAACGGCCGCTTTGCAGACTTTTGCTTCGCGGACATATTTTTTTGAGCCGTTAAAGGTATATAATTTTCACTCCTCGCCCGTCGGAAAATATTTGAATGGTTTGCTGAATTTGGTCAGCGACGTCAAAAGCTGGCGCGCCAACGGCTATCGTGTCATGATCTATTGCGGAACGGCGTCGCGGGCAGAAAAACTGCGCGAATTGTTTTCGGATGAATATATTTCCGTGACCGATTGTCCCCCGACGCTGGAAATGTTGCGCGGCGTAACGGTTTTGGAAGAGGAGCTGGAGCGCGGCGTCATCTTGCATGAACAAAAGCTGGCGATTGTCGGTACAGGCGACGTCTATACCAAAGCAGCGACGAAAAAACGGATTCGTCGCAAGCGGAACGATATGTTTACCTCTCCCGAGGTGGGCGACTATGCGGTGCATGAGACGCATGGTGTCGGGCGGATCACCGGTACGAAAAAGATTGAAACAACAGACGGCACAAAGGAATATATCGCATTGGAATATCGCGGCGGGGATGTGCTCTACGTCCCGGTCGAACAGATGGATATATTGTCCCGTTACATGGGGGAAGAGACTCCCGCCTTGTCCAAGATCGGCGGGGCAGAATTTGAGAAAGTCAAACAGCGCGTCAAGGCTTCGCTCCGAGCGATGGCATTTGATTTAAAAAGGCTCTATGCCGAGCGGGCGGAAAAGAGAGGTTTTGTTTTTCAGCCGTACGAAGAAGCGATGGCGGAGTTTGAAGCGGCGTTCGAGTATGAAGAGACGCCCGATCAAGTTGCTTCGATCGAAGAAGTTAAGTCGGATATGTGTTCGAAAAAGGTCATGGATCGCCTGTTGTGTGGCGACGTCGGCTACGGAAAGACGGAGGTGGCGTTTCGGGCCGCGTATTTGTGTGTGCTGAACGGAAAACAGGCGGCCCTAATGTGTCCGAATACGATTTTATGCCAACAACATTATGAGACTGCGTTGCGGCGTTTCGCGGATTTCGGCGTCAATATTGAGGTTCTGAATCGATTCAAAAGCCCGCGTGAGCAGGATAAAGCGCTTGCGCGTCTTGCCCGCGGAGAAGCGGACATTGTCATCGGGACGCATCGTTTGCTTTCGTCGGACGTTCGGTTCAAAGATTTGGGTTTGTTGATCTTGGACGAAGAACAGCGCTTCGGGGTAGAACATAAGGAAAAGATCAAAAACATGAAAACCGATGTCGATTGTCTGACCATGACGGCAACGCCCATTCCGCGTACTTTGCACATGTCTTTGTCGGGTATTCGCGACATCAGCACCATCGATACGCCGCCGACCAATCGTCTGCCGGTGCAGACATACGTAGTGGAGGAGACCGAAACGCTGATCCGCGACGCATGTGTGCGCGAATTGGCGCGCGGCGGACAGGTATTTATCTTGTACAATCGCGTCGAAAGCATTTACAGCTTTGCGGCGAAAATTGAACAGATTGTTCCCGAAGGTAAGATATGCGTGGCGCATGGACGCATGGATCGGACGGTGCTGGAAAATGGCATTTTCGGCTTTTACCGCGGGGAAACAAACATTTTGGTCTCGACGACCATCATCGAAAACGGGATTGATCTTCCAAAAGCGAACACCTTGATCGTAATCGATGCCGACCGATTGGGAATATCCCAACTGTATCAGTTGCGCGGTCGGGTCGGGCGAGGTTCGGTGCTGGCGCATGCATATTTCACTTTTAAGCCGGAAAAAGTTATGACAGAGACGGCCGGAAAGCGTTTGCAGGCGATCATGGAATTCACGGAGTTGGGTTCCGGCTATAAAATTGCCCTGCGAGATCTGGAAATTCGCGGTGCCGGCAGTGTTTTGGGCCGCGAACAGCATGGGCATATGGATAAAGTGGGATACGAACTGTATGCGAAACTTTTGAAAGAAGAACTGACGGGGGAGGAACAGACCGTTGCCGAGCTGGACATCAAGGCGGATGCCTTTATCCCGGAGCGCTATATCGAAGCGAGCGCATCGCGGCTGGATTGCTACAAGCAAATTGCGGAGATCCGAAGCGAGGACGACTATCGCCGCGTCTGTCTTTCCATGGAAGAAAACTACGGAAAGATGCCGTCGGAGGTCCAAAATTTGTTGGTTATTGCCGTTCTCAAATCATATGCGGCGAAATTCAATATACGTAAGGTTGCTGTCAGCGCCAAAGGCGGACGATTCGAACTGCCTTCCGTCAATAGTTTGGCAGATCCCCGTCTTGCTGCGGCATTGGATCGCTTTTCCTCGAATATTCGATTGGAGATGTCTCGTTGCCCCGCCATCGAATTTTTTGGCGGGAGGGATGCGCGAACGGTCATGGTAAGCATGACGAAATTCCTCAAATTTGCGGAAAATTCGGCGGCTGTATAAAAAGCAGGCAATTTTTCAAGATTTTAACGCGTTTTTCATAAAAATACGATTGCTTTTCTAAGGGAAATACGATATAATAAATTATATTGCGATTCTATACAAGGAACTCGGAACGGATTCGATTATGAAGAAAAAACTTATCAAATTGGTCAGTGCGGTGTTGGCGCTTTCTTTTGCGGTCGGGATGACAACCGGTTGCGATCTGATCGGCACCGACAACAAAAAGGATATGGAACAGGTTGTTGCCGAAGTTAACATCGGAAGCGACAGCACGGCGTTGAATAAGGCGTTCAGCTCGTTCGGAACGACGTTGCAGGATGGGTTGGCCGATCAGATGGATTCGGTTTTAGCCACGGACGAGATCTACAAGCGCGACTTGGTCGCCTACTTTTTCACGTACGGTTATTCTTACATTTCGCAGGGATATACGTATGCGGATACGTTCGAAACGCTGTTGGACGGGCTGGTCAACCGGAAGATGGTGACGCAGTTTGCGACGCTGTACTATCTGAACGAGGGAGAGGTTGTCGTGGATCGCGACAATGTCGATTCTCGAAAGGGATACACAGAGATCGAAAATTCGGACGGCCTGCGGATGAATAAAGAGATCAGCGTAGACGGATATTTAAAGGCGTTGGAAGGGCTGTCGGGCGACGCGGCGACGGTTGCCGCCTATGAATATTTCCTTACCGAAGACGAGATCAATTATTCCGTCTACCAAGCAATGGTTTCCATTAACGGAGCGATCGACTCGTACGAGGAAAGCATCATCGCCGCCGAGGAAGAAGAGGAAGCAGACAGTTCGGCAGACCGCACAGTTCCGACCGGAGCCAACGTTCTTTCGAGCAACTATTATCCGCAAAAGACGGAAGACGGGGAAGCTGTCATTGATTACGGCATTTATACCGGATTCAATCAGGTTTCGGATTGTGGCGAGTATGAAAAACTGGAGGGCTCCACAGCATTCACCAGAACGCGTGCCTATGCGCGCTTTATCAACTCTTTACGTCAAAACAATCTGGTTTCGGACGACGAAAAAAATGTGTTCGATATTCAGTCGCTCGGGTATTTTGATTTGGAGCTGAAAACACAGTTGGAGCAACAATTGATCACGAAATTCTCAGCGACGCTTAGCCTGGACATGTCGGACTCGTTGGAAAAGGGAGCGCTGGAGCTTGCTTACGAGATGCTGTTGCAACAGCAGTCCGTATCGACCAGCGGCTTTACCAGTACGATGGACAGTGTGTCCGATACTTCGTTTGTCTTGTACTCGCCGGAAAATCGTACGTACGGTTTTGTGTATAATATTCTGCTTCCGTTCAATGCAAATCAAAACTTGGTTGTCAGCGAGCTGAGCGCTCTGTACGGAGCGGGCACGAAAGAATATTACGCCGCTCGCAACACAGATGGCGAGCTGTATCAAAACATCGAAGCCACCGATCAGCGTTCTTCGTGGTTTAACGGGGCGACGGATTATAGCTTCGATGCGACCGAGTATGATTACAAAGAGTATTATCCCAACAGTGGGAGCAGTTATCTCTTCTTTAAAGACAGTTATATCACCGCGCAAAGCGATCGCGGTACGGAAAAGGGAATCGACCGGTATGCGGGGCAATACGCGTACAACGGGACGGTCGAAGTCAAGGATGACGGGACCTATCGGTTGACGCCGAATAAGCTCAAGATTGATGATTTCATTGCAGAAATGGAAGGCTATATCAATTATATGGCCGGTTCGGATGTCGCATCGGGGAGCTATTACAGCGGAAATCATACGTGGGATGCTGAAAACGGCAACGCGTTCTATGCGGTAACGCCCGCCGACTTCCTGGATGAAAACAATCAGTTGGATTACAGTGCAAGCATCTATTATAAAGGCACGGTAAATGGTGTAAAAAACGTTGATCCGGCAAATTATCTTGTAAAGGATCAGATTTCCTATCGCGTTCTTTCGGCTGTCAACGAGCTGATGTTTGCTTATTCCACGGACACAGGCTGTCTGAATACGTACTACGGTTATTCCATTGAATCGTTCGAAAGCGCAACTTCCTATGTCGCAGAGTTCGAATATGCTGCGCAGGATATTATTCGCAACGACGGCGTCGGATCGTATGCCGTGGTAGCAACCGATTACGGCTGGCACATTATTTATGTTTCTTTCGTATACGACGGGGGAGCCGTATATTCGCAGGGCTTTGTTTATGCGGATCGGAATAAGGAAGGAACTTTCTCGTATTACTTCTATCAGGCAAAGAAGGATGAGGTGGCCGCAGACTTCGCAACCAATCGTCAAAATGAGGTTTTGACGATGCTGGACAGCGAGAGCAATGTGAGCCGCTATCCGAACCGCTATAAAGATCTTTCGAATTTGGATGCATAAATTAAAATCATTCTTTAATAAATATCCACCGGCTAAGCCGGTGGTTTTTCAGTTTCGGGCTATTAGCCCTAATACTACCAGCGGCGCGCAAG